>NZ_JADOUU010000017.1:0-52033 GCF_015751955.1 Arthrobacter sp. CAN_A214 | reverse complement strand
AATTTGACCGAGCGTATTAGGGACGCTACAAAGCCGGTTCTTTCAAGACTATGAGTTGAGGCACCTCAATCTCTTCAAGCAATATAGCGTTTATGACTTCTTCTTCAGATTCGTTCATCTTCCTGTAGGCCTTAACCGTAAGGACTACAGTTCCGACTAAACCGGTGAATAAAGTGGCTGTAATGACGCCCGGACTAGCGCTCTCCATTGATAGTCGAGAACACAGAATCACGGTGAGCAAGATTAAGGGAATTACTATCGCTGCTCGAAACTCTGCCTCTGATCGAGCTTTTTCGAAACGGTCGTAAGCTCGTTCACGCTTATGACCCAACTGAACCGCCAAGATATCTAAGTCAGTGCGGATCGTACCGAGTACATAATCTGAAACCACGCCGTCAACATCTTCGTCAGAGCCTTCGGGCGTGGCGAAGTCAAGTAGTGCGCCAAGAGGAGCAGTAGGAGAGTAGGAAGCAGCATTCGTCAGTCGCTTGACGACAAGTTCTTGGCCATTTCGATCTAACGCATCAGAGACTATCTGACGCACGTACCCGTTCAGCCTCGGTGAGCGAAACGCTGGTGTCCTAGTGGATCTACTTTTCGCTGCTCGCATGCCGAATAAGACACGGAAAAATCTCGCGTAAGTCGCACCAATAAACTCAAGTGTGGATATCAGTATCGTAAAAAATGCAGGAATCAATCCTTGATTAGCATTGGCCGATCTCAGGACCCTGCTCGCACCCAACACGATTCTGTCGAGAGAAAGAATAAGACCAAGAAAGTAAGCGACGAAGCTGACGACTCCAAGGGTAGCAACTGGTCCCAGATAATCAACAAGTCGGGCGACATTACCGGCCACCGAATCGTCTGCTTTGACCCCAGCAATCTGATTTCCGAATGCCAACCAGATGGCAAATAGGAGGATCATGCCCGAGGTGAGCGATGCCTTTATGTCGCGCAGATTCGCAAGAAAACCGAGCACGGATACTCCTGAGTTGTTACCGCAATAAGCGACAAACAGATAAGTCTAGCAAGCTGAAGGAGCACCGGTGACAGGAAGAAAACCTATTACGAAGGACTCATCGACTCGCTCGCGGTGCGACAAGGACCAGAAAGGCATGCGGGTCATCACGATCACCCCGAACGCCCAGCCAAGGCTGCTCACCATCTACTTTACGGACGACCCAGGCAAGAAGGAGTGCTTCCCTCAGTCGCTCGTCACGGTGCGCTGGTGGAAGATGTGGGGAAAGTTCCCACTCTCCGGCGACTTCACCGCCAATGACTGATTCGAGCTGTATAGCTGCCGCGCCAGAAAACCGCAGCCGAGGGTCCGCGCCCGAGGGGACAAGACAAACCCCAGCACCACCAACGAACACGAGGAGCTGCGCGGCTGAGCCCGAGGAGCTGACCGGTAAAGCTGTAAACCTGTATCCCGGTAAAGCTGTAAACCGGTAGATACAGCTCTACCGATTTACCAGCCAAGCAACACGGCAGGCCCAGCACCCCGCACCCAGCACAGGGGACAAGCTCAGATCGTCGGTCGGCTTTGCTGAAGGGTCAAAGTCATCGACGCGAGCCTCTGATAGCGCCAGGGGTGGCTCTGCATCATCAGTCTCAGCTTCCTGATGAGCGGGTGCGGTGAGAGGCGTTCGGGCCTGACTTCGTCCCAGGCATGCAAACACTGCTTGGCACCGATCAAGTCACCCTCGTGGAGAACGGCGAAGTCGTCCGCCCGTGCTTCGTCAGCTCGCTTTCGAAAGCAGAATGCGAGGTAAAGCGGCAGAACGAGCATGGGGCTTATGGAGCTGAGAATCTCAATGGCATAAGACGGGTTGGTGATGCGCGCTATGACTAGGCCCAGCACCACAAGAACCATCAGGGCGGTCAGGATCCGGAAGACGAGATGAGTCCGTCGCCAGCGCTTGTCGTGCCAGTAGTGACCGATCTCGTGTGCCAGAAGCCAGCGCAGTGCTGCTGGGGTGAGATCTATGGCTGCCCCGTGTGTCACGTAGATTGTCGGAGTTCCACCGTGTGGCCGGAACTGGGCATTGAGAGCGAGCCCGCCGATCTCCTCGACAAAGTGCACGCGGGCTTGCGATAAGTCCTTGTCGGCGCAGATCTGCCGGACCGCCTCCCGCACACGGTCGAACGCGTGGACCTCCTCGTTAGTGGTGTCTGGGTGCTGCTCGGCGCCATTTAGGATCTCCACGGATCCATCCTTCACCGTTCTCCGGTCCCGTGTGACCCAACGGGGGATCAGGGATGTCATGAGGCTTTGACCTAGGTGGTGGTGCGCTTGCGTACAGAGTCCATTTCACGGCTGATGCCACGCATGACGAGCTGTTTCATCGAGATATCGGCCTGAGCGCAAAGCGCTTTCAATTCCGCGTGCATGGATCGCGGGATGGCGACGGTCAGCAGCTTCTCCGGCTCGGCCGCGACCTTTGGCCCGGCCTGCTCTCCTGGTGTGCGCCGGCGGGCTGCGCCCTGGCTGAGCGCGGCACTCATCGGGTTCTCTTTTGCTGGCATTACCTGGCACCCCCAGCAAGCAGCTCATCGAGGACATCGGCGTAGGGGCCAAGTGAGGTGATCTTCTTGCCGTGCGCGAGGGCCAGCTCTTGCGACTGGGGCACTTCCGCTTCCATGACCGTGAGGCCAGCATCGACCAGGGCGGCACGAGTTTCCACCTGCGCCCTCGTGCGCTTGATAACGCGGGTCAGCAGGATCATCACCCGGAGATCGGTCGCTACGGCAATGTCGTCAGCGAGGGAGAGGGTTTCGGCCAACGAGTTGAGGTCAGCCGAGGTCGGTTGGGCTGGGATCACGAGCGTGTCTACGGCGCGCATGGCCGAGGACACGATGCCGAGATCCCCGGGCGGGGTATCGATCACAACGTGCTTACTGCCCGCGAGCTGGTCAACTTGGCGGTGAATGGTTTTCGTCGGCAGAGCCACCGTCAACCACGGGAAATCTGCCTGCTCCGCCCACCGCAGCGCCGAGCCTTGGGGGTCGGAATCAATGAGTACTACGGGCTCATCCCTACCCGCCAGTCCAGCGGCTACATAGGTGGCGGAAGTGGACTTACCCACTCCACCCTTAAGTCCTCCAAAAGCTACGCGCATGTTGACCTTCCTGATCCCCAGTTTTAGTACGACGATTCTTACCTATTTATAGAAACCTGTATAGCTGTAAACCGGTATCTACAGGTTTACCAGTGATCTCGGCCGAGCGGCTGGGCCGATCTAGCTGCCGGGCTTGTCCTTCGGCTTGTCCAAGTAACCGTAGGTGGCGCGGATCGCCTGCTCGATCACCTCTCCCTTGGTGGCAAGCCTGCCGTTCGCCCTGGCATCGTTCACGGCGAGCGCGATGAGTCGGAGAGTTTGGACTGTAAGGCGGAAGCTCGCTGGCTTCCTTTCGGTGGTGGTGATCGGGGGAATGATCGTTGAGTCATTCGTCATGGCGTCTATCTCCCTTCCTTCTTTCTGGAATACCTAGCGAGTCCGTCCTGGGTTTGGTACTCGGTGACGTTCATCCTGAGCCCGGTGATCTGGTGGTTTCCTGGTTTGTTGCCCTTGCCCTCATACATGGCGGCCATGACGACGTTGGTCCACTGTTCGATTCCGCCGGCGGCTTTGATGGATCGCAGTGCTTGGCTGACGTAGGTGCCGCCTTTTTCTCCGATGATGACCTGTCGGCCGTTGTCGAGTGTGGCGGTGAACGTGACTTTTTTGTCCTTGTGGGACTGGGTGCGTGCCACGCCGACGAGCTTGCCCATGATGGCCTTCATGCCTCGTTCGCGGCTGCTCTTGTTGGTCTTGCTCATGGTGACTTGGTGGACTCGGTTGCCGTCTTTTGAGTAGGACGATTTCTCGCTGAACCTGTTGGGCACTTTGGTTACGTAGCGGCCGTCCGTGTCCTCCGGGACGACGGTGGGTGCTTTGACCTTTTCGCCGTCTTGGGTTGCTACGGGTGGGTGCTCCCGGTCGATCTTGGCGCGCACCGGCACGAGCTGGTCATTTTTGTTGCGGCGTCGGGGTGGGCGGCGGTCTACCGTGCCGTTGTCGCGCAGCGAGACCAGGGCGGTGCGGAAGGACTCTCCTCGAGATTCGCCGTTGAGGAGCTTGCTCACCATGCGCGGGGATCGGCCTAGCTCGGCGGCGATGTCGGCTCGGCTGAGTTTGCGCACCTGCATGACTCCGCGCACGATGTCCGCCACGGACTCGGACTCGTTTAGTGCCCTGTCGTCGGCCATGTTCTATGCCACCCAGGCGGCGGATGGTCCTGCCGCTGCCGCTTTCTTTTTCAGTGCGTCGCGCTCTGGCTTAGTCACGGGTGTCTTGATCTCTCCGCGGAGGAGGCCCTGCAACCTCACCCGGCCTTCGCGGCCGTCGTCTCCTCCACCGTGTTCGGTCGGTAGTGACCACTGGGGGATGGAGCTGGTGTAAATCGCGTCTCCTTCGATTCCCAAGAGGGTCCGCGGATCGACGTGCAGGGCTCCGGCGTAGCGGCCCTGCGTGCCTGGGATCGGGGCGGGGGAGGAGAGCACTTGTGCCCGGGACCAACCCCACACTTGGGACGCCAGCTCCGGGTGGTACCTGGACTTGTCCGCAGCGGAGAGTTCAGGGCGGGCTGAGTACACGAACCGATCTCCTACATGCTCGTACTCCACATTCGGGGGCAGGTCATCGAGGTGATCGACGGACATAGGGGATTCCTTGCCGCGCATCACGAACCGGCCGATTCCGTGGATCAGAATGTTTCGCAGCGCGTTCATCACGGCCCGCTTCAAACCGGCCGGGGCTTCGGACTTTGCCACCTGGGCGCGGAGGCGCTTGATCCGCTCCGCGAACGTATCCAGGGGGCGCATCTTCTCCGTGAACCGGATCCCACCCAGAGGTTCGATTCCCCAGCCGAAACGCTCCGCTACCAGCAGCTCCCGGTGATCGGCCCAGGTCTCTCCTATGGCCCCGGGCCGGTTTGGGTAGTACCACTCGGTTGAGCTGCCCGGATCCTGCACGCCCAAGATCCCGACGTGCGGCCAGTTGTCCGGCACCCGGAACTTCACCCGGTATCGAGCCTTGGCGTACTTGCCCTTGGATCCCTGGAACATCCACAAATCGGTGGCTTCCTCGCGGCTCAGCTCGTGGGCCGGTCCCACCCCCAGCTCGGCGCAATGCGCCGCATACATAAACCGGCCATCGGAGTGCGCGAACGTGTCGAGCTTGGGGGTGGCTTTTGGATCCACGAGCGCCACCGTATCCGGGTGGTCGGAAGCGTTGGGACCAGCCACCAGATGCTCCATGTGGTGCTGTCCCGAGGTCGCGTGCAGCAGCTCGGCTACCGCGTCGCTGATCGGCTCCGGGTCGAACCGCTGCCCCTTGCGCTCGGTGACGCTGAACGCCCACAAAATCGCCCCGGTGAGTCCTGGGGACATCAACGGAGTAGTCATCTCAGGTTCCACACGGTTGAGGTAGTAGCGCAGAGCACCCCACGCATCGGATGCCTGGGCGGGGGACAAGACGACATCACCGAACCAGGTGGAGGCCATGCTAATCTCCACCTTTTGTCCCGTCAGGATCTTCTCGTACCGGCCGCGCTTGTCGTCCTTCCGGTAGTGCTCGCCGTGCTTCCACCCCGGGGTAGGGGCATCCATCCAGGACGGCAGATCCTTCGGGGCCTTCGGCTCGGCGCCGGTGAGCATGATCCACTCGATCCCAGCGTGCGCGGCCGTATCCAGCAGGTCATCGAGCTGGGGCGTCTTGTGCCGGGACTTGATGACCGTGGACAAGGTGCGCCCATCCAACGTCACACCCTTACCCGTGGCCGCGTCTAACCACATCACGGGCTTCGGCTTCGCGTTCATCGTCATCGGCCGCATGGTTTCCCCTTTGCCTCGTTCTTACTTTTTCCTTACACAAGTATTACACACCTGCCGTGCCCTGCGGTCATCGTTCGGCCGTGTCGGCAGGTACCGGATCCGCCCTTCCCTCACCGACAGCATCGGGTGCGCCGGGAACGCAGACAGGACGCGGCTACTGTTCTAAACGGCAAGGAACGAGGTGCCCGTGATTCCTGCAATTAGAGCTCATGGGTGACACAGTTCCTATCCAATCAACAATCACTAAAATTCAAACGGAGGTATTTTGGACGAGCTAATCGGATACGGTGCACTTATCGCAGGGTCTTGGGGGCTATCTGTTTATGCCTTGAAAAAAGTACGTGATTCAGACCACGCCGAGCCACCCCTAAAAGACTCAGCCGCCGTCGCAATAATTGCAATATCATTTCTCGGTGCCTGCGCGGCCGCTTTTCTATTGGGCGCAAACTCACTAGGAACTAAAGGTGACGGATTCTTAGCCGTCCTCCTCTTCCTCCTTCCATTTTTTGTCATGATGGTTACCTACTGGGGAAAATTGAAAGAAGGGCCAGAAGGTGAAACAACTGCCGCTAAAACAAAAAGACTGAAGGATCGAGGAACGATCATATGGCTTGGGCCACTTCTCTTTATTGCTGCCGTTGTCTTGCTTGCCGTCCTTCCTGCATTAGGATTCTTTGGATCTTTCAACGAGTTTCCAACTACCACCTAATACCCTTACCTACCGGGTGGATTCCCGGCTCGCTTGTCATAAATAGATCTGTTAGCTATTTGTGACAAGCGAGAAGGAGTGTCGTCTGAATGGGTTGCCTTTCAAGCTTTCTCGGTCGGGCCGTCCGATAGGCTGATCTGCGCAAGTGTGGTTTGGTCGCCGCCCTTGCACCCGCTGAGGTAGGAGCACGTAGCGAGAGGTTTTTTTCGCGATTTTCCTTCCCGTGGTGTGTCACCGCCTCACGGCCCGAGAGCCCTTGCTGTTATCAGCAGGGGCTCTCGTTGCTTCCGCGGGTGATCTCCCGAACACGCGCTGCACAGCTCCAGGTGCTTCTCTGGCGGTGATGGATCCGACTCCATCGGCCGCGCTCCTCGAGGAGCGATCGTCACCCCCCCCTTCTGCGCCCTCATTTTTCCGGCACGGCTGATGGATCCGCACCCTCCCGGGCAAAAGTGGTCTCTGGTCACCTGGTTCGCTGCAAGGCAGGGCGAGTTCGGCAGGAGCCGGCGGATACTCGCCTGGGTCCCGGTGGGTCGGTGAGCGAGTTGACGGGGGAGCGGCGTTGGTTCGGTCTGAGGTGGGCTGAATGGCCAGATGCCGGGATGACTGTTTGAGGCACTGGAAGGCACCCCATTTTTTTCGGCGTGCTACGCTCGGGGAAGTCTGAACTCGCGAAGCGAGGAGCTAAGCGGACCCGAGCGTACACCTCCAAAACGGTAATTATCCCCTCGATGTCTATGGGTTCCAGGCCGCGATGTCCATGGTTCGGCCCCTCGATGTCTATGCCTGTCTCGGATTCCCTCCCTGCCTCTCGGCCCTGCTGACGGCTCAGCCTGTATAGCTGTAGACCTGTAAAGCGGTAGTACAGGAAGACAGGTTTACAGGGAGTCATAGACCGGTCATCTCCTGGATGCCGGATCAGTGGCGTGGGCGCTGCGCCGCGTTCCCTGGGCGGGCGCCGGCGCTTTTGTTTGAGGGACGGTGGACGCTGGTCACGAGTCTCTGATCGTCTCGGTGGGCTTCTCTCTAGGGTTGCCTCTATCTATCCTTTCAATCCCTTGTCGGCGGTCCTGATCGGTGACCAGGACCGATCCCTCTGCTACCCCAGCTTTTCCGGTTTCCGGTGTCTCGGGGTGAACTCGTCGGTGGAGATAGGCGAGCCGGCCGCGGTTGTAATGCCTTCCCAGGGATGGCTGGACAGGCTCCTCTGAGGTGACGCTAGATTCACTCACACGGCCTCCTCAGTTGTCTCGAAGTCGACTTAGGCGATGCATGTAGCTCTTCACCATCGAGAAGATAAGAACCCAGACGAAGAGCACAACGCACAGCTCGAAGAAAAACATGAGATCGCTGAGCAACTCTTGCTGCACGGCGGGAAGGGAGGAGCGCGATTCGATTGTCATCGGCGCTACGTCGTATGGCTTGAGGGAGCTGCGAAAGACCACCTGTATCGACGCAAGCTTACTCAGGGCCAACACGAGGCCAGCGCCAATGGCTTCTCGGCCGACACGACGAATGCGCCCGTGCGCAAAGAGAGAGAAGTGGCTAGCGACGACAAGAAGCATGAGGTCCGGGGCGAGTGGGCCTAGAACGCCGAAACCTCCCTCAAACAACACGAAGAGAAAGAGGATAACAATAAGAAGGGGAATGATTCCCAGTATCCAGATAGCGCTGCTCAAAAGCCGCGTGAGCCAGACCTTACCCTTTGCTATCTGCCCGGGACCGGGAAAATCCGTTTCGTTTAGATACACGACGATAAGTCCAAGAATGGACACCACTATAATTGCCATCGTTGCGTAAAAATATAGCGTGCGATCTACTTCCGCTATTAAATCGGCGCTGCTGTAAGGGCAGGGAAGTCCAGACGGAAAGGCAGATGCTCTCCCGCCTGCTGAGTCCTGCAAGAAGGAGTCCTGCCAGGAAGCGCCGCGAATTGCAAGGGAGCCCGCAAACAACACAAATGAAACCTCATAGAACCTTTTCGCGATGCGCAGCGACCATAGGGCGACCACCAAGCCCGCAAAAAGCGCAACCCATCCGAAGATAATCCAATAGTCTTTAGGCACATGAACCGGTTGACTAGACACCACGTCAAAACCCCCGTGCGTGGCGCACGGCAACGCTCGCACTTGCACAGGAGTGAGGGACGTCCACTCGAAGGGCGAGCTGTCAGTCACCCAAATGAGAAAACTCCAGAAAACCATCAGGCCGAGAGTCCCTTGCAGTAGGGCAACCCGCGACTCCGGGACCTCGTTTGAGCCCGACTCACTCATGAATCAGTGTGGTGCCGCGCTTGTCGACTCCGCAAGTAGCCGCGTTGACCCCCATCAAGGATGCCCGCGTATCTTGTCGCCCTACATACGAACACCACTCCCGGATGAGAACCCAACAATGCGCCCCACCTAGGCGGGGATTCCCTGCACCATGACCAGCCGCACTGAACACCCAAGGGACTATCCGCCGGCTGATTGTTCGTGTAGCCAGCAAGGGCTGTCAGGGCGGTTCCGGGAACGGGCTCAGCATGGGAGGTCCCTTCTGTCCTGCGAGCGCGTGACGGGCCTGTCCGTGTGCCTCCTGGCTCACTGTTCGAGGTGGCGCAGCAGAGGTCAAGGGGCTGGGACAGGTGCGGGCTCGTCATCTTTGGAAGCTTAAAGATTTTAAGGTGAGTCCGCTCCATCGTCACGCTTAGGGGCGGCACTACTGTGGGGATCGCTGGACTACTGGGGTCTACACGAGCTGAGGGGAATGAGATGACAAGCTACGAGTCGATCTACGAGGTACTGAACGGCGGCAGGGACAAGACGTGGATCGGTCACGAGCTGGACAGCCTAAGCGTTGACCAAAGGATCGCGGCCGCGAACGTGATTGCCCTTGCCGCTATCGCGGAGGAACTGAGTTCGATTGCCCAGCACGGCATCAACCAGTCCGACCGAGGTACCTCGGCACAGTGACTCATCCCTGAGGTGTGGTCGCACTCAGCAGCTCAGGAGGCACCGGATCTCCTAGTCATTCACGGCTGGGAGGTTATCCACAAGCGTCCACCCTCACGCGTTAACTAGGGAGGAACCCAGGAATTAACTTAAGGGTGCTTCAGGAAAGAACTTAAGGGTCAAAGTTATCCACAAGCCTAAAATCCGTGCCAACACTGGGAAGCAGGGCCCTCTGATCCGGGATCTCGGTATCAATACATCTCACCTCGGTATCGAAACGTCCCACTTTGGTATCGAAACATCTCACCTTGGTATCGAAACATCTCACCCGTGAATCAATTGGTATCGAAACATCTCACCTCCGTCGGTGACCGGTTCGAGCTGTCCACAGGTTCCCAGGACATAACTAATCTGATGGAACATCGAAAAAAGTGCAGGATGAGCACGATCCGCCGTCCTGCTGCGATAGGGTCGATTCAGAGCATGAAAAAAGCCCCCCGGCTGCGGCAAACAGTCCGAGGGGCAAGCCACCCAATCAACAAGCGCTAACAAGAAGAAATGGGATGACCTTCAATGGCTATCGTACCGCCAGCCCCCGACACGGACCAGCAGCTCTGCTACCTGCTTCCGGAGTTCATCAACCTGTCTCTACCCAATGCCCGATTCAGCTCCCACCAGTGGATCCGACGCAATGGCACCCAGCAGATGACCATCACCGCCGGTAGCGGCACCGGACCGGACCACGCGGATAGCTTCATCCCTTACGGCAAGTACGCCCGTGCAGCGCTGGTCCTGCTCTGCACTGAGGCAGTCCGCACCGGTGATCCAATCATTTCGATCTCCAAGACCTACCGCGGATTCATGAAACAGCTCGGCCTGGGCTACAACCAAGCCAACGCCGTCGAGGCTGTGCGCCAGATGCAGGCGCTCGCCGCGTCCACCATCGCAGTGAACAACACCATCGAGGACGAGAACGGCGAGATCGATTCGACCACGGAGCGGTACGTCATCAGCTCGAAAGACCGCATGATCTTCACCGCAGATCACAGTGGGGAGCTGTCTGAGAAGAAGGAATCCACTATCGAGCTGTCCGCAGACTTCATGCGAATGGTTGCCACCAGCGGCCGCGTCCCGGTACGGACCGATGTATGGATGCACCTGCTCCGCAACTCGCGAGCTGCAATGACCCTGGATATTTACGTGTGGCTTGCCTACCGGCTGCACCACCTCAAGGCCCCGGCACGAATCAGCTGGGAACAGTTGCGCCAGCAATTCGGCTCTGACGCCGAGATGAAAAGCTTCACCCAGAAGTTCCGCAAAGCCCTAGCCGAAGCTCTAGAGGTCTACCCGGAGGCCCAGGTGTCCGAGTTCGGATCGACCGCTCGCGGTGGCACCCACGGGATTATGCTGAAAATGTCGCAGAACGCACGCGACTCGGTATGGATCGCCCCCTAAATCCACTCTTCGAGGCGGGTCCGCCACCTGGGCCTTGATCGTTTCGAGTCGGTTCCTCTTGCCCTGATCCCGGTGGAGGAGCTATGCCACCGGCTAGTGTGAAACGGTGAAACTTGGTGGCAGCAAGTCGAAGGTGGTCTACGGGTGCGTCTGACCACGGAAGAAATGGCTGCGTGGGCTACGCAGCTCTACGGACGCTTCGGCGAAAAGGTCAACTGGTCCAAGGTCGCTCGGGATGCTGAGTTCGTGCCGGTTACTTTCAATGTGCAGCGCACCCGTAACCAGGTCGATCCCCAGGTCATCATCAACATTGCCCGCAAGTACGGCCTGAATCCTCTCGATGAGCTGGCTCAAATTCCGCGATGGGAACACCTCACCAGCACCCGATCCTCGCCTTCCCAGCAGGAGATTGTCACCTCGCTGCACCCGGCCTATGCGCTCCAAGAGCTTGCGGATCGACTCCTCGGCCGCACACCCAACTACCCTGACTTCGGATCCTGGGAAGGCTACTACGGCAGTTTCTCCACCTGGGTAGACGTAGCGGGCTCAGAGATTGCACGCGAACGTCTACGCGCAGCCCTTCACCTGGGAAGCAAGACCGCACTGAGCAACAAGCTCAACAGCCGCAGCAAGTTCGCGGTGGACGAAGCTATCGACGGATTCACCGCCGCAGGCATGGATCCGGTCTATGCGCTGGTCCTCGCGTCCCTCATCACGGCCGGGGAAGCAGGATACCCAGAGACCATCCGGCAGGATGCCCTGCTCTCGATCTCCAATGAGGATCTTTTGTACCTATGTCAGAGGCAGGTGAGATACACGAGTCGAATCCTCGCTGAACAACAGCTCTCTGAGGATCATCTAAAAACACTGGGGTAACGATGACCGATGTAATTGCGCTGATAACCATCACTGGTTTGTTGGTGGGCGTCGGGATGCGGCTATGCCTCATGGCACGGCGAGCATTCGTCCCAGTGCTCTGGGTGCAGGCGGAACGCGACGATAGCTAGCAGTGCTCCAACAAGGACGAAAGGGGAGGGGACTTCGACGATTGCGGTAGCCGTCTTGTCCCTTAGACTGTTCATAACCGATTTATACTCATCGGTAGATGTATGCAAAGTAGTAGATGTGATTCTCAGGGTCGCATAGCCTTAGTGCTGGGGAAGGTCTTGAGTGTCTCATTCGGGGGTTGGTAAGCGCGCTGGTCTTGTCGTGACCGGCGGTGTCCTCGTCGTCGGATCCGCCGTGGGCCTGAGTCAGCATACTGCCGCCGCTGTCACTTCTACCGACGAGGATGGCGTGACGGTGACCTACTCACGCCAGGGCTACGTGGGCACTACCGATGACGGTCTGACCTACGCTCCGCGCCCGGTTGCTGAGTTCCGTGCCGAGGCATGCGATCTGTCCTCGAAGGAACCTGCCCAGGTTCCAGCCCCCGCCCAGCTCGCCGTGCCGGGTATCGGTGTGGAGGTGCCCCTAGGTACGTCCGCGGATCTGTCCTCGCTGCCCGACGCACCCGAGGTCGTCCATTACGAAGGATCGGCGCTTCTAGGATTCGAGCAGGGCAAGACCGTCATCGCCGGTCACGTCGATTACGTCGCAGGCAAGCTCTCCCCGTTCGGGCAGCTCCACACCATCGCCCCGTGCGATCACATCTATGTCACTGACGCCGAGGGACAGGCGCACGAGTACGTGCTCACCGATATGTACACCGTCCCGCAGGAGCAGGTTGAGGACGCCGGAATCTATACGATGACCGGGGATCCCGCCCTGGTCCTGGTCACCTGTTCCGGCCCGTCCGTGAGTGACGCCGGAGGCAATGAGCTGTTCAACTACCGCTACAACCTGGTTCTGGAAGCCGTCCCGGCAGAGGTGTCCGCATGAGGCGAGCACAGCGGACCCCGGAGCTGTTCAGCATTGTCCCCGGTGACCCGTGGACGATCAACGGCGAGCCCACCGAGGCGCGTACACCCCAGGACGCCATCGACCGTGTTTTCTCTCTCGCTACCCGGTTCCCCGCCCAGCTCAACGTCCACCAGGGTGAGCAGGTTATCGCCCTGGAAATGGACCGGCGAGGACGCACCCGGCCGATCCCAACCGCACCGGATGCGACACCAGAGGCCCAGGACCAGCAGACCGCCCAGGAGGAGCCCACAGCGCTCCCTGCCGCCCCTGCTGCGCCAGTCACCCCCCCCGCTGTCATCACTCCGGTCGAGCCCACCGTGGCACCCAGCACCCCAGCCGATCCCGCAGCGCACACAGAGGAAACCGACCGGCCCCGCCGGCTCATCACTCCCATGCGCCTAGCCGGTGCCGTGGCCCTCGTGGCGATCCTGGGTATCGGTGGAACACTCACCCAGGGATCGGGCGATGAGCAGGGGCCGGACGCCGCAGCGCAGGAGCCCACCGAGACCCCGGACGGGTGGACAATGCCCGAGGGACAAGACGTAATGGGCATCATCGGAGATCGAATCATCACCGCCGAAAGCACCACCGTCCGACTCCTGGACGCCGAGACCGGCGAAGAAGCCTGGAGCATGGCCGACGTGGACAACACCGCCCAGGCCCGTTCCATCGACGGCACCACCGCGAGCGCGATGGATACCGGGGCTGGGCAGGTCGCAGTGTTGCGCGATGGTGAGGTGTCGGTGGTCCGTGGTGCACTCAACGCGAGAGGCACAGAGCCGGTAATCACCAACGAACGGGAGTACACCGGCCCGGACGGCACCACGGGATCCTTGGAGGACGCCCAGGCCGTCCTGGCGGCGACGGCAGAGGGTGTCGTCCTGCTGGAGAGCCCCAACAAAATCGTGACCGAGGGAACCACCGTGGAGCTTGCTACTCCCGAGGCTGAGGCCACGATCACCCAGGCGATCCGCGCCACCGATGACCGCGCCGTCATGGTCTGGTCACGCGGAGATACCCGCTGGCTGACCACGCACGAGCTGACATCCGGGGACGTGCAGCTCCAGCAGGACATCGGCGCGGCCGAGGTCACCGTCCGCTCCGGGATCGTATGGATCGGCTCAGATCAGACTCTCACCGGGGACGAAATCCGCCCCGTGTGCGATGGCGGCGAGCAGGTCACCGCCACGATCATCTGCCCCGGTCCCGATGGCTGGGAATCGGCCGATGGCGTCCAGCAGTATCCCAAACGTCCCGACGCTATTTCACCGAGCTACACCGTCACCGCAGGCACCGTCACCGCCCAAAGGAAAGACCGATGAAAACCCCTCAGATCCTCGCTACCGCCGTCGTGGCCTCCGTGCTGACTCTCGGGCCAATCAGTGCCGGATACGCCGTAGAAACCCCCGCCCAGGTCGCCGCCGAGACCTCCGTGCAGGCGACGGCCGCCACGGAGCCCGTTGCAGAGACGAGCGCAGCGCAGGTCGCTCCCTTCACTGGTCTGTCTATCGAACTCGCCGCCCAGGTACCTGCCGTCCTGGAGCCCGAGATCCCGCTTCCCGGCGGCCCCGGGAACGGCAACGGACCTGGGAACGGGAATGGCAACGGACCAGGGAACGGTGGCGGCCCCGGGAACGGCAACGGACCGGTAGAGCCGGAGATCCCGCTGCCGCCAGCTCCCGT
This sequence comes from Arthrobacter sp. CAN_A214, assembly GCF_015751955.1. Classification (NCBI taxonomy): domain Bacteria; kingdom Bacillati; phylum Actinomycetota; class Actinomycetes; order Micrococcales; family Micrococcaceae; genus Arthrobacter; species Arthrobacter sp. CAN_A214. The sequence continues at coordinate 37,479 of NZ_JADOUU010000017.1, read as the reverse complement.
TCCGGCACCTGAGCCCGAGATCCCGCTGCCCCCGGCACCGGTCCCCGTTCCGGTACCCGTTCCGGTACCCGAGCCCGCCCCGGTTCCCGTTCCGGCACCTGAGCCAATCCCCGCACCGGCCCCCGTGATCCCGGCCCCCGTGATCCCGGCCCCCGTGATCCCGGCCCCCGTGATCCCGGCCCCCGTGATCCCGGCGCCGCTGCCCGCGCCGGCACCGGAGATCCTGCTGCCCGCAGCCCCGGCACCCCTCGCGCCGGTACTGGTGCCGGCATCCGGGATCCCGTTCGAGCAGGTGTCCGTGCAGACCCCCACCGACACGGGATTCATCCCCGCCCAGGGAACCGTCCTGCCCACCCCCCAGGCGGGCGCCGTGCTTGCCGCTCCTGCGGCCGCTCCTGTATCCAACCCCCGGCGGATCAACGCTGGTGCCGCCGGGTACGCGAGCGCAGATCCGATCACCTGGGGACTGGGCGCGGCCCTTCTCGCCGGTGCTGGTCTGCTGGCTCGCACCGCTCTGACCGCACGCCGAGCACGCACCAAGTAACGACGACTGAGCACGAAGGAGGACACGATGGCCGACCGCGAAGAGCAGATCAGCGAATGGATCTCGAAGGAAGACCTTAGGAAGCGGAAGCAGAAGGAGCGCCGGAAGAAGATCATCCCGTCCTCCACCGACTCGATCACGCACACCCCGGTCGGGGATCCCCTGGACGCGATGGCGAAAATCGCCTGCTATTTCGGGGATCACCCGGAGCTGCCCATCGTGGAAATGGGACTCATCGACGAGACCAGCATCGGCCTGAGTTTCGGTGTCGATTACGAACTCGAGTACCCCTTTCTCCGGGAATCCGAAGACGACGGGAGCCACTGGAAAATTTCCCACCGTGACGCACTCTCACTCTCCACCGGCGACACCTACGGATGGCAGACCGCAGCCCTTACCGCCATCGGGAACTCCGCATCCGGCGGGAAGATGCTGCTGAACACGAACCGCTGGCACGTCCTGGGACTCGGCGGACTGGACCAGTTCATCTCCGCCGTCATGGTCGGACAGGTCATGGAGCACGCCACCGAGCCCTGGACCGCCGAGCACCACATCTGGCTCGTCGGATACCGCGAGCTGGGTCCCAAGCTGGTGAACTTCCTGACCAGCTACCACGACCATTCCTACTTCCATCTGGTCGAAACCGTGGAGCAGATCACCACCAACGACATCGCAGGGACCACGGCAACCCTGTACGTGAAGAACTCCAACGCCGCGACCCTCGAAGCCTTCAAGCGGCTCCGCGCCGACAACCCCAACAACGTCGGCATGCTCACCGACACCATCGTCACCGAACAGGCCATGTTCATAAGCGAAAACGACGACGGATCAGCCGCAATCTGCAACGCAGCCCCCCACTCAATCCAGTTCTGGCCCAACATCATCGGCGAGAACCACAAGCTGTACATGGCTATGGAGATCCACTGGGAGAAGCACCAGGTAGAAGCAGAGAAGGCCCGGCAGGCCGTGGAATCCGTCACGATGGCAGACTTCCTCCCAGCAGAGCCCGAAAAGGCACCCGCACCGGTTGACGAGGAGCGCACCGGTGCCACCTCCATCAGCAACATCAGCGCCGAAGACCTCGAGGCCATGTTCAACAGCGGCACCGCTAAACGTGACACCCCGGCCCCGACCCCGGCTCAGATCGAGGCCCAGGCCGAGGTTGAAGCGGCTCTAACCGATGCCGCAGCGGCCGTGGCCCAGGCCGAGATCGTCGCGGACGACGCCGAAGCCATAGCGGCCCAGGCCAAGGTTGAAGCCGAGTCGATCCAGGCACCGGCCGAACCCGCGCCGGCACCAGCCGGCACCGAGCCGGCACCCGCAGCGGCCCAGGCGCCGCTGTCACTCCTGGGACAGCCGAAACTGCATGGCGCGGACGGAGCCCTCGTGGAAGCAAAGCCCGCCGAAGCGGTGGCCTACCTGCACCTCAGCGGACTCTTCCGCGATGGCGTGGAGGTATCCCAGGCACTGTGGCCGGAGGCCGACAACGAGGGAGGCGCTGCCCGCGCACGCAGGACGCGCACCACCAAGACGATCAGGGAAGCACTCCCAGGAACCTTCCGCGTGGAAGGAGGCCAGTGGATCATCGACCCGCTGACCACCGACCTGGACCAGCTCCTCTCCGCGCTCGCCTCAGACGGAGATCCCCAGGAAACCGTCAGAGCGTGCGAGGCTATCGAGGCCCCCCTGCAAGGGTGCGCAACCTGGGCCGACGAGCCCCGGGCGCAGATCGTCAGCCAGCTCCGTGAGGTGCTGGAGGGCGTCATGGACAGGGCGCTCGACCATGACCAGTTCGAGATCGTCAAAGCTGTCCGCCAAGCCATCAAGAAGCTCTAGAGGACAAGGAAAAATCGCGTGAAGATCATCAAAGCCAAAAAGGCCCCTGATCAGGGCACCGAATCCGTCTCGTCCCCCAAGAGATCCAAGCGACAGACGACCACCACCGGTAACGGAACGGTCGTCCAGTCCTGGGCGGGCGTGGCCGGTCGGTGGCTGTTCTACGGCGTGGCCGTGCTCATGGCGCTGGGCGCACTGTGCGGGTTCCTCGCCTTCACCCGCCCAACCACGCCGGTACAGCTCACCACCGACACCAGCACTAACTCCCAGAACCAGGAAGCCGGAGCTTTCGCCCAGGCGTATCTGGCGGCATGGCTGACGGCCACCACCAACGACCGCGACGAACTGGACCGCTACACCCGCACCACCGGATCGGCCATTACCGGCACCACCTCGACCGAGTACCGCGACCTCACCGTCGTCAGCACCAAAGAATCCGGGAACCTGAGCACCGTGATCGTCTCGGCCTCACTCCAGGCCACAAGCGGCGACGGCAACACCGAGGACGCAGCCTCGTGGACCCCCTACTGGTATCAGATCACCGTGCAGAGCAACGAGGACGGCGGGATGGCCCCGGTGGGGCTTCCGGCACCGATTTCCATGCCTGCGATCAGCTCGGCCCCGCAGCTCGGCTACCCCAGCCGCGTAGCGAACCGGGAAGTGGAGGCCACTGTGGCCGATTTCATGACCGCCTACCTCACCGGCACCGGTGACGTAACCCGGTATGTCTCGCCGGAAACTACGATCAACGCGATTAGCCCGGCCTACTGGACCAAGGCCACCGTGCGGTCCCTGGCCTCCTCCGAGGAGGTGCCCGACCGCACCCCTACGGCCGGTCAAACCGCCCAGGTTCTCGTGGATCTGAACCTCACCCGCGAGAACACCACCAAGCCCGCCCAGTACGTGCTGGACTTGACGGTCCGCGATGGGCGCTGGGAAATTTCCTCCCTCAATTCCGCCCCGAACCTCGCCAGCTAAAGCCACCCCAAAACCCTTCACTCACACCAAGGAGCACCTGGAAATGAACACCTTCACCACCACCGCGATCAACGCAGCCTCTTCCCTCTCAGCCCAGGGCGGCGTCCTCGATTGGGTCAACGACAAGACCGCCCAGACCACCACCGCGATTCAGGGCATCCTCGTCCTGGTCGGCCTGATCGTGGGCATGCTCATCGCATGGCGCGGCAAGAACGTCGGATCGGTCATCATGGGCATCCTCGTCGGCGGTCTCATCGCCGCCCTGCCCCTGCTCATCACCTTCTTCTCCCAGCGCGCCGTGGGAGAGACCGTAGGCATAGACACGGCCTCGCAGATGGCCACCTACGCTCACGCCGTCATCACCACCCGCGTCTGATCCGCACCCGAGAGGTCACCCCATGAGCACCCAGAATCACGTCCAAACGGGAAGGTTCTACACCGCTGCGCGAAAGTTTCAGCAGCTCATCGGTGTCACCCCCGCCGGCGAGACGATCCCGGGCGGTCCTTACACGGTCACCCAGTTCATCGTCGGCATCGTGGTTTTGGTGCTCGGCTTCATCAGCCGCCCCCTGTGGAGCCAGGGTGCGCTGACCGATGTGCTGTTCATCGCGGCCGCAGTGGTAGGCATCACCTACGCGGTAGGCCGGATGCCGGGATCCCGCCGGTCGATCATCAACCTCATCAACTGCTGGATCACCCTCATGTCCCGGCCGCGCACCGGCACCTACCGAGGTCGCAAGCTCCCGGCCTCGTACTCCAAGACCAAGACCAAGCGCAGCGCAGCACGCACCACCCTCGCAGTGGCAGACAACACTGTGGAGGACTCACGCGAGGAGCCCACCGATGTACCGACGCCGCAGCACGGACCCTCCACCTCCGGGCTGGATCGGCTAAACGCCCATCTGACCACAGCCCACGAAAATCGCTAGGAGCACCCCGATGGTAGACAACCTCCGCCAGCCCGTCCGATGGATGCGCGAGAACATCTTCGTCACCCGTGACGGCGTGGCCTACGGCATCTGGAAGTTGGAAGGCCAAGCCTACGGACTGGGCACCTTCGCCCAGAAAGAGTCCGTGCGCGCCAAGCACCAGGACTTTTTCCAAGCCCTCACCGGTGAGGCCATGATCCTGGGACTGGTCACCACCAGCTCCCCCGAAACCGTCATGGGCAAGATGCTCAAAGACGTGGACAACCCTTCCGCGCAGTGGATGGAAGAGTGCAGCCTGACGTACCAGGACCTTGCCGAGAACCCCGCCGGTGAACGGCTCTACTTCCTCATCACGCCGCTGTCCTACAAAACCCCGAACGAGCTGTGGAGCGGTTTCCGCCGCAGTTTCGATCTCACGATCTCCGAAGCCGCCCGCCTTCCGATCCGTCCGCCGGCGGAACGCACGTTCACCACCTGGAAGACCCGGATGACGCAGATCGAGCGCAGCATCCCGGCCACGTTCCACTCCCAGCGCGTTGGGATCACCGCGCTGCGCTGGATCACCCACCACCTCGTAAGCCGTGGTGTGGAGTCCAACATGCCCTACGAGCCCAAAAGCGTTGCCGAGGTAGAGGACTGGATCAATCCCTCGAGTGGCCTCCCCGACCCGCTGCTGGACGAGGGAGGGATGACCGATATGCCCGAGGACAAGATGCCGCAGATGAAACTGTTCAAGCGGCGGTTCCTGAAAGTCGAAGCGGCCGACACCACCCCGAGCTACCAGCAGTTCTCCATCATGGGACTCACCCCCCAGGCCGGATTCATCTTCCCGGGTGCGGAGTTCGTGAACTTCGCCGCGTCGATCTCCCATGACATCGACTTCTGCCTCCGTCTGGTGGTCACCTCCGCGGACAAGGTGAAAGCCAAGAACCGGCGCGCCGAATCAAACTTGAAAGACCAGTACCGGCAACGCTCCTCCACGAACGGTTCCCTCTCCGGCGGTAACTCCGAGATCGACAAGTCCGCCCGAGCACTCCAGGAATACGTCGAAGACCTGGGAGCGACCGACAGGGAGGTGGAGGTGGCCGCATCCATCATCTTCTCCTCCTCCGCGCCCACCGCGGAGACCGCGATGGACGAGATGCGCGACCTCCGGGACCTCTACACCTCCGACGAATGGACCCTGGACGTACCCCTGGGCGGGCAGCAAAAACTATTCTGGGACTTCTGGCCCGGCACCACGATCTCCTCCGTCTCCAACGAGTTCGCGCAGATTACCACCGGCCGCAACTTCTCGATGGGCGTGCCGCTGACCAACGACCTGCTAGGTATGCCGCACGGCTTCCGGTTCGGCACCAACGTCACCACCGGCCGTTTCTCGCCGGTCCTACTGAACCTCGCCGGTCTGGCCGAAAACGACGTATCCGGCTCCATGGGATTTGTGGGTGAGCTGGGATCGGGAAAGTCGGTGGGACAGAAAACCGTCGCCAGTCACAGCATCGACCGTGGTGCGCAGATGATCGCGGTCGACCACTCCGATAACCAGGAATGGCGCAGCCTCGCCAAGTCACTCACCACGGCCAACGTCATCGACTTCATGCGCCCCGACTGGTCCCTGGACCCGCTGCGCATCTACAACCACCCCGCCCAGCGGGTGCGCGAAACCCTGAACCTGCTGACTATGATGCTCGGCGTCTCCGTGAAGGACGACGAGGGAATTGTGCTGAACGCGGAACTGAAAAAGCTCCTGAACAACGAGCTGGAGATCCGCTCGATGTCCGACCTGAAAAATCACCTCGACTCCAGCGCCGTGGACACCGCAGACCGGGACGTGGCGCGCCGAATATCACGCCTCATGGATGTGTTCTCCGACATCGACTTCGGAGAAACCTTCTTCAACCCCAAGCTTCCGGCGATGGAGTTCTCCGCCCAGGCCACTGTGTTCTGCACGCACGGCATGAGCCTGCCGACGATGGACGAGCTGAACAACGCCCAGGCCCGCAAAGAGCTGTCCATCAACAAGACGATGGGACGATCCGCTTACGCCTACCTCGCCAGCATCGGCCGCAACATCATGTACGCCGACGACTCCCGCGAAACCCTGTTCACGGTGGACGAATGCCACCACATGACCGGATCCCCTGAGGGCACCGCAACGATCAGCGAAGCGCTGAAAACCGGCCGTAAGCACAAGGGCGCGGTCCTGCTGGGCACCCACTCGGCCGTGGAGCTCGGCCCGCCCGAGCTGCGCGGCCTGATCCCGCAGCGGCTGATCTTCCGCACCCGCGACGCCGAGTTGGCCCGCCGGAACCTGGAATGGCTGGACCCCAGCTACGCCACCGAGGAATACGTGGACCTGGTGACCAAGGATCTTTCCCCGATGGACTCCTCCGGCTCTGTTCCCGCCCACCGTCGCGGAGAAGCCCTGTTCCGCGATCACCTCAGCCGCATCGGGAAGATCAAGGTGCTCATCCCACGCGCCGAGAACCGCGCCCGCACGGTCCTCACCAGCCCACCCCGCGTCAAGATCGAGGCACAAGCATGAGCATCACGACGGTCTCAGCCACCCCGGCCCAGGACGCACTGTTGCGGGCATGGATCTGGCTCTCCTTCCACAAGAAAACCCGGATCCTGCTCGCCGTGGTGTTCACCTGTTTCCTGTGCCAGATGGTCAACGCGACGATGGCCCAGGCCGCCGACGAGGACCAGGGAATCGATCCCAACACCTACTGGCTACCGCTGGCCGGCGTCACCGACACCCACGGCGTACCGGTCGGCAAGTACACCGAGCTGCCGCTGGACTACGGGAACATGACCCACCCACAGCGAACGGTCCGTGGCATGCTCATGCGGCTGGCCTGGATGGGCTACACCGTGGGCGTCTACGGCACTCTGGCCCTCTGCAATTTCGTCTTGTCCCTGGAATGGATTGACTGGATCCTCTCCCCGTTTATCCTCCTGGCAAACAGCATCCAGGGGTTGCTGGACTCCACCGGGATTGTGGGCCTGGGCATCTTCATCGCCGCCATCGTGATCGCATGGGGGATGATCCGCGGTCGCATCGGCGCGGCGATCCTGGAGGCCTCCATCGTGGCCCTGTTCGTCGGTCTGGTATCCATGCCCATCGCCAACCCGTCCGATCACATCAAGAACTGGATCGGCACCTCCGCGAGCGTCGGCACCGAAGTCGGAACGCGCACCGTGAGCGACAGTGACGCAGAAGCAGACACCTCCGCCAACCCGGTCTCCGGGCAGATCGTGGACATCGCCGTGCGCACCCCGGCCCTGATGCTCGCGTTCGGCTCGAACCTGGACGGCGACTCATGCGCCCAGACGTGGGACGACCAAGCGAAATCCGGGGCCGACGCCGAGGAGCTGCGCAAAGCGGTCCTGAGCTGCAACGGGGATCTGGAGGAGGCCAACGAGACAGACAACTTCAACGTCTTCGCGTTCATGGCGATGTTCCTGGTCTCGACCACGGGACTTACCGCCCTGATCGCCGTGTTCCTCATCTTCCTGGTCAAAGACGTTCTGCTGGCCGGTCTCGGCCTCATCAATACCGTGTTCCGCGTCCACCTCGCCGTGTTCCCCGGTGGCGGTCGACAGGCGTTCCTCAACGCGTTCTTCCAGCTCCTAGTGAACGTCTTCATGATCGGCGCGTACATCTTCCTGCTGAACCTGTACCTGTGGCTGGTCGGGCAGCTCTACGACGCCGTAGGGGCCACCGTGATGATGATCGGCAACCTGATCTTCGGACTGGTGCTCATCGCCCTAGCGTTCACGTTCTGGCACCTGAAAAAGCAGGGCAAATCCCTGGCGGAAAAGCTCGCCCACACCTTCGGCGGATCCCCGATGAACCGGGCACCGGAGCTAAAACCCTCAGCGTTTTCGCAAAGCGCTTCCCAGCTCGCCGGGAAGGGGCAGAAAATCGCCTCCCAGCACATCAAGCGCCGCATGATGAGCAAGGGCGTCCAGGCAGGGGTCGCCACGGCCACGGGTGGCACGAGCCTCGCCGCGCAGCGCATGGCCGCCGCGGGATGGTTCCTGGCTGGTCACTTGGCTCAGAACCGCCCTGGTGCTGGTGGCACCGGCTCGGCACCGCGCACCCAGACCCACCGCCCGTCCGCCTCCCAGGCACTCCCGGCCACCTTCTCGCACACCAAGGACAACGTGCGCGACGCCAACGGGTCCATCCCAATGGATACCCAGGCCGCACCGGCACCGGCAGCCGAACGTAATCCCGCCCAGGCGCGCACCCTGCGCACCCCGGAGCAGTTGAGCGCCCCCACCGGTGACCGGGTGCCCTCCACGACACCCGAGGCTGCGCCGGCGGAATCTCAGCACGAGGTGAACACCGCTCAGCCGATGGGATCGCACAGCACCGAGCTGGTCACGACCGCCCAGCCCAGCGCCCAGACGAGCACCGGATCCGATGTGGTCGCGGCCCGAGGTTCCCGTGCGGTCTCCTCGACCGGCACCCAGGTTTCCAACACGGAGCGCACCCAGCCGCTCCAGCCCGCTCCTACCACGCAGCCGCGTTCGACCCTGCCCGCCGGTGACTACGGCAGCGTGCGGATCCACCGTGGTGGTGCCACCAACGTGATGGTGGGACAGATCGTGGACGACGTGCCCGCAGGGGCCAAACCCATGAGGGTTTGGGATGCTCCTGACACCGACCCGATCCAAGCTCGCGGCCGCCGCAACGCGTCCACGGAAACGGGGATTTACCAGATGCAGCGACGGTCCCAGAACCGTGCAGCAGAGCGCGGTGAAGTCCGGTGACCGCCAAGAAAGCGGCGTGGATGGCGTTTGCCATCGGCGCGGTCCTGATCCTCGCGTTCTACTTCCTCCAGAACACCCAGGGCGCATCCCAGCAGGCAGGGGCCGGCGCGCAGACCTCCCCTGCCGCAGCGGACCAGAAGCAAGCCGCGGCCGAGGACGCTTCGGACGCGACAGCCACGGCTGAGCCGACACTGGACAGCCCGGCCGGGGTGGACCGGGGCAACGGATTCGCCCAGGCGTCCCCGGATGCCGCCCAGGCACCCGTACAGCCGACCCCGGCCCAGTACGAGCGCCAAGAAATCACCGCACCACCGGTCCCGACCCCGGACATGCAGGATCCCGCCGCTGTGGCCGGTGCCTTCCTCACCGTCTACAACTCCCGCACGAGCGAGACCGACGAGAGCTGGAAGGGAACCACCGAGCCGTGGCTGGTCCCGGATCTCGCCGCCCAGCTCCCGCTGGTCCCGAACGGAGCACTGGAGGGAAAGACCCCCGCGGCCGTCCGCACTGTGGAGGTGGGGGAGAACGTGGAGGACTGGGGGATCGACACCCCGCTGCGCTGGGCACACCACGTCCAGGTGACCGTGGATACCCAGGACCAGGGAAGTTACCTCCTCGAGTACCGTCTGCGCTCCCAGCTCACCGACCAGGGCTGGCTCATCAACGCGGCACCACTCGATAGCTGGCAGAGGGTGAAGGACTAGGCACCATGTACCAGGAAAAATCGCGCACCCCAGAGAAAAAACCCTCCTGGATCCTGCCCACCCTCGCCCTGGTGGCGATGCTCCTCATCGGGGCCATCGTGCTGGGCATGATGGTCATCGGCAGCATCTTCAACGGCGGAGGCGCGGCCTCCCAGTCCTGCACCCCCGGGAGCCCGGGATCCCCGCTCACCGGTGCCATCACCGCCTCCGATACGACCCTGGCAGCACCCAAAGCACTGCATGACGAGCAAATTCGCAACGCGCAGACGATCGACCGGATTGCCGCCGAGCTGGGCCTGCCCGGGGTGGCCTCAAAGATCGCCATCATCGCCGCAATGGGCGAATCCACCCTGCTGAACCTCAACTACGGCGACGAGGGACAGGGAGTGATGAACCCGGACGGATCCCCCACCACCTCCAAGGGTTTGTTCCAGCAGCAGACCCCCGGATGGGGCACCGTGGAGCATGTCACCAACCCCGAGTACGCGACCACCAGTTTTCTCCTGGGAGCCAACCACAAAGGCACCACGCAGGGCCTAGTCACCGTGCCCGGATGGCAGACAGGGGAGATCACCCAGGTCATCCACAAAGTGCAGTCCAACGCGAACCCCAACCACTACGCCGCGAGCTACGCATCCGCGAACGCCATCATCGACGAGGCCGGGATCGACGTTGACCGGGATGCTGACGAGGACAAACAAGCAGCCTGGGGCGGAACCTCCGTCAACCTCGCAGCAGACGACGACGACGCCCAGACCGTCGCCGTTTCCACCGGCTGCACCGTCCTGGTCGGGGTCGGCGTGCCGGGCACTTCCGCATCCTCCGAGGGCGATACCTACCCCTGGGAACACCTCTCCCCGCCCCCGGGCGTCTACAACGTGGACCCCATGAACTTCTACTACGGCGAATGCACCAGCTACGCATCGTGGAAGGTCAACGAAGTGATGGGCGGCACGGCCGAAAAGATCATCTTCAACAACACCTACGGCGGACACCAGAAGGGCAACGGCGCGGAATGGAAAGCCGCATGGGAAGCCGCCGGCTGGAAAGTCTCGAACACTCCCCAGGTCGATTCCGTGGCGTGGTGGGCAGCCAACGGAGCCGAGGGCATCGGATCCGCTGGTCACGTCGGCTGGGTCGATGAAGTCACCGACGACGGCAAGGTCATCATCTCCGAGTACAACAACTCGTACTACGCCCCGCCCGGCCACAAATACAACCGCCGCACCGTCGCCATCGACGCCAGCGAAGTCAACGCCTACCTCTACGTCCCGGAAAGCAGCTGACCATGAGTGCTCCCACGACGCCATTCGGGAAAACCCCGACGCAGATCCCCAGCTACCGGGATGAGTTCTACATTCCGCGCAGCCCCCGGATCACCTCCACCGTTGGCCTGGGAATCAGCCTCACAACGGCCCTGTGCTGCGCCCTGGTGATCCTGGGATACCCGCTGGGCATGGTGATCCTGGCAGCCGCAGCGGGCGCAGCAGTCACCGCAGCGGTGGCGATCGCCACCCGCCGGCACTGGGTGAAAACCGCGATGCGACCGGCCTCAATGCGCCAAGCCATCGCGACCGTACTCGGGCAACCGCTCCCGGAAAAATTGGAACACCAAGCGGGCCGCACCCTGGTGGCAAGCCGGTACGAGCGCGGCACCCTCACCACGCCCGGCCCGGCCCGGCGCATCGTCCTCAACGCCCGGCACCTCGCGGCCCTCGACCCCGCCCGGCTGGAGGCGATCACCGCCGTCCTGTCCCGGCAGGAAGGCATCCAGTACAAGCTGGAGGAGGGCAAGAAGAACAAACCCGGCCGGTACATCTTCACACCCAAGCCCTCGGTAAAAGCCGTGCAGCTGACCCCCAGGGAGCAGATCGAGCAGCGCATGACCGACGCAGCCAAGGACGTTTTCGGTTCCGGTGCCCGCGTGGCCTACACCTGGGACGAGAAGATCGAGGACTACCTGACATCTGTGGACATCACCGGCATCAAGGGCATCGACTACGCCCTGTCCGGTAAGCAGAACCAGGCCGGAGCCCGTTTGCTGTCCCAGCTCAGGGAGAAGAACTTCAAGTACGCCGCGTTCCCCGACGAGGACCGCTTTACGCTGTTCCGTTCCCAGCCCCTCCCGGCGGTCGTCATGCCACCGGCAATTACCGCGAACATGATGGCCGATCACCGCGGATATCGGCAGTTCGAGATCGCCCTGGGCATCGGCCCGAACGGCACGCAGGCGACGTGGCGGCCCGCGAACGACGCGCACCTGCTCATCATCGGTGGAACCGGTGGAGGTAAGACCATCTGTGAGCACGGCGTCATTCAGCAGCTCACCCAGGCCGGATGGCGGGTGTGGCTGGTGGACGGCAAGCGCGTTGAGTTCCTGGGCTACAAGGACTGGCGCAACGTCGAATTTCTGGCCCAGGACGTGGACGCGCAGATCCGACTCATCCAGCTCGCCCACGAGACGATGGAACAGCGGTACAACCTCATCAGGGACGGAAAAATCCGGGCTGAGGACCTGGACCCCATTGCCCTGGTCATTGACGAGGTGACCGCCCTCCTGGCCGCCGTGAACCAGCGGTACGCCGAGACCAAGACCAAGGGCATGAGCGCCAAGCCCCCAGTCCTGGGCTGGCTCGCCAACCTGGGACGACTGGCTCGTACAGCGAAGATCCACATGGTTTTCGGAATGCAGCGCCCGGACACCACGATCATCGACGGCGAGCTGCGCGATAACTTCGGTGCCCGCATCAGTCTCGGCCCGCTGAAATCCGCCGCCGGTTCGATGATGATGTGGGATAACTACGCCATCGGGTGCCAGATCCCGGCAAGCAAGGGTCGGGCGGTCTCGCTCATCAACGACGCGCCGACGATGATCCAGGCCACCTACAACGCCAACCCGGACGTCAACCACCCCAGCGACTACCACCCCGGAATGATTGCTGCGATGACCCCGGTTTCCCAGGTGTACAGCCGTAAGCGGATCCAGCCGCCGGTCCCGACCATCACCGATGACGAGAGTGCACCGGGGATCACCTGGGCGAATCTGCTGGACGCCGACATCATCGACTCCACCGGGCAGGCAGTCATTTTCGATCCGGTAGCCAGCGAAGAATCCCGCCGGTTCCGCGCCCAGATTCGTCCCGCCAGCACGAGCGCGCCCCGGGACTTGCAGGCCGCTGATTCCTTCGAGGCCGGATTGGCACTGTTTCCCGTTCGCGGAACGGCGCAGGAGGACGAGGGCCTGGAGTTCGGCGGCACTGTCGCCGGTGTCCTCGCCCACAGGTATCCAGCGCCCCAGGACGCCGCGCAGCACGCCTCCAAGGCCCATGAGGAACCGCAGCGGCACACCTCGCCGCCGGCAGGAGTCTGGAGCCCCATGCCCGGCATGACCGCTGACGATGGATCGACGTTCACCACGACAGCTGCCGAGCTGGAAGCCGGGCAGTACGTGACGTTCGAGCAGATCGGCGCGGAGATCATGGTCTCCGAAATCTTCCCGGATGCCGACGGCTCCTACCTCGTGGTCGGGTACGACGATGGCGGACAAGAGATCACCGTGGACGTATCAGCGGATTCCGTGGTCCAGGTCCGTCCCGCGGACGAAGATGCCGAGGCGTGAGACCAATGGCAACCCCTGAGCAGGAGACACAACGATGAGTGATGTAGCGAACAACGAGCAAGAAGAACTGGCCGTTCTCCACGTTGCCATCTTCGCGGTACCGATTGCCCTGGCAGCCCTGGGAGGGTGGCTGGCCTCCCAGTCGGTCACCGCAGCGGCGTGGCTCATCAGCCACCGGATCCTGGTCGAACCGGCCGGAGCGTTGGTCCCCATCACCGAGTACGCCGGGCTCGACCTGGTGCGCGTCGTCATGGCCGTTGCCCTGGTTTTCGCTTTCGGTTTCGGTATCGCTCGCTTCAAGCCCCGCCCCCAAGCCACCACGCGATGAGCGGGCGCGCGGCCGGGCGCACGACCCGGCACCAAGGCACCAGCACCACGCACGCGGCATAGCCGCAGGGTAGGAGGGACAAGACAATATGTGTAGGGTGATAGGGCCGAATTACCGGCGGTGTCCGTACCACCGGAACCCGCACGTTGCGGCCGTGGCTGTAGCAAAGACTTCCGTGCGCCGGTTCGAGCAGAGGCTAGACAGGCTCGAACACGAGGGCGCATCGGACGCGAAAATGGCCCGGACGATGGGCAACTACTTCCAAGCGTGCGAGCGACTGGGAGAGCGCGAGCAGCACGCTATCCCGGACATCGGACGGGCCGGGGCCAAGCTGCCGGATAGCGCCGCTCAGAGTGCCGGCGGGCAAGAGCCGGCCGAGCACCAAGCCCTGCCAGCACCGCGCCCGAGCGCAGCGGACAGCCTCACCGCCGTGTCCATCCGGGAGCTGTCCTGGAACGAGGTTTCCGCGCTGTACGAACGTCATGCGGACGACCCCGAGGCGATGGAAAAACTCGAGGAGCTCGTGGACGAGCGCGAGGCCGAGGAGGGCGGGGAGGAAAATGACTCCTCCGTGTGGCAGGAGTCGGAACCGCCCTACGGGGAAGGCGATTACGTCAGTAATCCCACGCTGCGACTTACCCGGAAACTGACCCCGCACGAGGTGGCCCGCGAGGAGTACGACAGCTACGTCTACAGCCAGTACGCCAAGTGCGAATCAGAGCTGTCCTTCCACCTCAATGAAAAGGGGCGCGCCGCCGGGATTGACGTGATGAGCCTGTTTTCTGGCCCGGCATCGCGGGTGAAGAAGTACGGATCCGAGGAGCTAAACGCATGGTTCGCCGTCAATGGGCGGCACACCTTGGCATCCTTCCGATACGGGATGTTCGGCTGGTCCTCCGACTACAAGGCGTCACACCGCAACCGCACGCAAGGATGGGAACATGCCAACCGAACCTACTGAGAGCCTAATCGGCCGTAACGAGACGATGGAGATCCAGCGCACCGGATACCGCGCCTACCTCGCCGGGCTGTCCCCTACACAAAACCCCTACAAGCGCGAGAGCGCCGAGAGCATCGAACGGCAGATCGCATGGTTCCGAGGCTACGCAGCCTCCAGGACGGACCGGGCACGCGCCAACCGTCAAGCCGCTGAGAAGTAAACACCTAGGACTACCGGCAATAATTTTAAGGGAGAAAAATGCAGGTTCTGTATGTCGCAAACTTCGATATTGAACTTAAGGAAAAAGAGAGGGATTCCCGCGAAGCCGCTCTTATTGTTCTAGAAGCTGTCTCTAGCTGGATCCTTAGAACGTGTAAGACTCAAATCGGCCGCGATGAATTCCTCGTAACTGGATCCCGTGACCTACCGGATGCGCCAGGAGGTAACAAGCGATCTGTTGAGTGGGAGCACGTTGCTGCTGGGGAAACGTGGGCAACCCGCGTAGAGCGACGAGATGTTTCAGCGGACGATTCGGTCTTTGTTTCCCGCGTGACGGTAGGTGTGCAGGACGAGAGATGTACCGTCCGCGTTTCAATGGCTAGAGAAGTCCAGACTTCCGGGCTAACCCCTGCCTCCAGCGTTGATTTGCACCAACCTTCCCTCATTCCGATGCTGGTCGAAAATGATCGTCTATCTGTGAGAGTAGATGGTCAAATTCAAGATGGTAAATACTTGCAAGTGCGTAGTAGCGGCGATGTAGAAGAATTGAGCCGTGCCCTTACCTCCGATACTCGTCTTCCAATTCTGTTGCTTCATACCCGTACCCTCGAAGCCCAAGCGGTTGCGCAGAGAGCGTCGAGTCGCCTAATCGGTTTAGTTCGTGTCGTAACTCTCGACTACAAAGCAACTCGATTGCTGCACGAATTGAATAATGCCATTCTAGTTCCATACTCAGGCGGTGTCCTTGTTTGGGCAGACTCGACGGCCGCTGCGTTGGAAATTTCTCCCTCTGCGGTGAATAGTGTCGATAGGGATTCTTTGCGATCCAAGCTGGTTGCACTGGTGGCACCTCTATCTGTTCTCACTAGAGGTAAGGATGAGGTCTTCAGGAAAGCAAGACTAGGATCTCAGTTTCTAAGAATGAAGGACCTGGCAAATTCTTCCGCTGAGGCAGCCGCTTCTGGATCTCTTCAACAGCAACTAGAAGCAGTGATTGCTGAACGAGATCTGGCTGTTTCTGAACTCAAAACGGTCACTGAGGAGTGGTTTACCGCAGATCAAGCGGCTGAGGATAGCCAGCGTGAAGTATCCTTCCTCAAAGCTCAGCTCGAACAGCTAAATATTGTTGCCGAGTACACAAAATCATCAGAGGACACAGAAAGCGTTATCGAACTCAGTGATGCCCCAAAGGAACTTCTTGTTGGGGATGAACAATCGATGGACGCTTTATGTCAGCACCTTGAGCGCAGCACTAAGGGTCGAATAACTTTCACACCGAACGCTCCAAAAGCCTGGAAAAAGGCGGCGTTTTATCCAACACTAGATTTGATGAGAGATAGTTTGATTAAGCTGGCGGAGGTCGCGCGGGATCTTTACGATGGGCAGGAAAGAAAGATGGGGCATCTTGACACTTGGATCCATGAAAATTATCAAATAAAAGTCTCCCTGCAAGACGACAATATTCCCAAGAAGGCTAGAGATTTTGATTGGGATGGCGTCACTCGCTCTCGCATTCCACACGTCAAGGTTAATGATCACGTTCCTCCGTCGGAGTGCGGCAGAATCTATTTTGCCCTGGATAATGAAAATAGCCGGATAATCGTAGATCACATCGGCCTTCACCTATAAAGGTAGCGGGGCGTTATGTGTTGATTGTAAAAATTGCTTTCAGATCCGTCGGCAAGCATGAACGCTAGTCCTCCCGCGCACGTCCCACCGGCCACCGCGAGTAGGTATGCGAGTAGAGATTCGGTTAGACCTAAGGACGTTCTCGTGACCAAGTTTCACGCTGAACCGTCAAGAACACCGCAACCCGGAACATACGCCGTAGCAACCGAGCAAGCCTTCGGAGGGTGCCCGAACGTTAGCGGCCTGCAGTTGCTGTCCGTCGAGAGCCGGCATGGGTTTGTCGCGGCACGCTTCGAAGGTCCGATCGATGATTTTCGCGGGCCCTACGGCGTCGTCATTCGGCTGCCCAGAGATCAGTTGGACGAGCAATGGACGAGTTATGCGGGGTCCGGAACTGTGTACGAGTGGGCTCACGCGGCGGTAGCGATGCGCGCCGTCAACGCACACGCAGCCAGCGCCGACCAGGACCGCGAATACAGTCCTGACGGCACCTGGTGGCTCGTCCGTGACACCCACGCTGAGTAAGCGTGACCGGTCCTCGTTCTGTACTAGCTGAGACCAGAACAGAGATCGGAACCTCGTCTGGCTCTACTGCTGTGCCTCTTTGTAGGCGTTGACGATCGAGTGCGAGATCCGACCGCGGAAACTGACCTCATAGCCATTGTCCTTCGCCCATCCGCGGATGCGTTGGAGTTCCTCACGTCTACTATCAGTACTTCCCGCCGGCTGCCGGTCGCCCTCACCCACAGGCTCAAATGCAGCTCCCTGGTCCTCGTCAGCAACTTCGTCAGAACCTTCGTCCTCGGGCTCCGTCGGGGAGTTTTGTTCCTCCTCCGTGAGTGGGGGAGGGGTGCTGACAAACCCGGGCTTGGTGTTGTAGCTCTTCTCGAGGTGCTCTTTGATGTCATCGCGGAAGATTATCCACGTGCCGCCGAGACGGATGGCCGGCACTCTTCCATCGCGTAGCCACCGGTACGTCACCGTCTTATCGGACAGCCCAAGAACCTCAGTGAGTTGCTCAACACTGAGCCGTGATGGCAGATCGGCGAAAAGGATGTCGAGTGCTTGACTCATAACCGACTACATTCGTCCTGACAGGGGAGAGCTACTTGTTGGCCTCGTTGTAAGCGTCCACAATCGTCTGCGAGACTCGCCCCCGGGAGCTTGGGTTATGCCCGTTGTCCTGCGCCCACTGACGAATCTTTTGTACCTCGTCGCGCTTTGTGCGGCTTGTAGAGGTCCCACGCTGCCCACCCTGACCCTTGCGACCAGTAGACGCCTTACGGGCCACATCAACGTACTGCGACAGCACAGACCGCAGCTTTTCAGCGTTCTCCTTCGTCAGATCAATTTCGTACTCCGTGCCGTCAACGCCGAAGCGCACCGTCTCTTGCGCAACTTCGCCGTTGAGGTCATCAATCAGGTCAATTTGTACGCGCTGCGCCATGTTCTACTCCAGAGATGTTCGGTTTGAATCAATAAGCCCCAGCCCTCGACTCTATCGCGCACCACGTAGCTGCTGTGCTGTTTAGAGGAGTTGGTCGAGTTTTTCCTGGGAAGCTCCCCTAAGTACGCGGCGTACACCTTAGAGGTCGGTCCTGTACTCACCGATGTCTTGTGCACAGCTGGTGAGAAGCAGCCTGTCGGCTCAGACGGTTACGGTAAACAGAGGAATTGCTACGTTCAGGCGACAGGAGAAACGTTTGAGTGACTCAGTAGAGAGTGGGCTCTTCGCTGTGCTTAAGGTTGGCGCAACGATCAGTGGGTTGGCGGGCGCCAGTTCAGTAAGGATTATCTCGGTCGACCGTCTCACGGATGACTCCGCTTCGGTTGCTTACCGCACCGAAGCGGGTGCACTTGCCGAGAAGATTGTTTTCGCGGACATGTTGGTTCACCTCAAAGCCGTCGAGCCTGGCAGCGCGTTCGCCTTCGACGCATCTCCGGAGGCATTTCTCCTTGCGGCGGAGGCCCGTCGGATGAGACTCGCTCACCTGTTTGACCCATTAGCTGCACTCGGCACGTCCAACGTCGAACCCTTGCCACACCAGTTGCGTGCTGTATACGGAGAGATGCTTCCTCGCCAACCGCTGCGTTACGTGCTGGCGGATGACCCAGGTGCTGGCAAGACCGTGATGGCTGGGCTTCTCATCAAGGAACTGCTCCTTCGCGGCGACGCAGCCAATGTTTTGGTCGTCTCGCCCGGAGGTCTCGTTGACCAGTGGGATGAGGAACTGCGCGAAAAGTTTGCGATCGAGGTTGAGATGCTTACCCGCGACAAGATTCTCGGCGAAGCAAACCCGTTCAATCGTGGCGGGCTTTGGCTGGCGCGTCTCGACATGCTGGCTCGCGACAGCGAGAGCGTCCTCGATAAAGCGTGCACGGTCGACTGGGATCTCATCATCATCGATGAGGCGCACAAGATGTCCGCTTCCGTGTGGGGTGGGGAAGTGAAAAAAACCAAGAGGTACCAAATGGCCGAGCAACTCGGAAAGCACACTCGCAACTTGCTCCTAATGACTGCAACCCCTCACTCCGGGAAGGAAGAACAGTTCCAGTTGTTCATGGCCCTGCTTGACTCCGACCGCTTCGAGGGGGTCGCCCGCGAAGGAACCCGCAAGGTTGACGTGTCAGACATGATGCGCCGCCTCGTAAAGGAAGAACTCCTCACCTTCGACGGAACCCGGCTGTTTCCCGAACGGTTCGCCTACACCGTTCGGTACGAACTGACTGGCCCCGAGAAGGACCTGTACAGGGCTGTCACCGAGTACGTGCGGGAAGAGATGAACCGTAACGATGCCTCCGACGGCGACAAGAGTAGGAAGGTCGCGGTCGGGTTCGCTCTAACCACGCTTCAACGGCGGCTGGCCTCCTCACCTGCGGCTATCCACCGCTCACTAGAACGACGCAAAAAGCGCCTAGAGACCGAACTAGCAGAATCCAGGTTGGTGGCCCTCGCGTCGAAAAAGGACACTGACCTCTACGTTCCAGAGGACGAAGAAGACCTCGAAGAACTCACGGACGCCGAACGTGAAGCATTTGAAGACAAGGCGATTGCCGCTGCAACCGCATCACGCACCCCTGAGGAACTGATCATCGAGATTGAGGTCCTCGAGCAGCTCCTAGACAGGTCCCTTGCAGTTAAGACCAGCCCTACATACGCCAAGTGGAACTCACTACGCGACACTCTCGATGACAATCTCGAAATGCGTGATTCCACAGGAGCGCGTCGAAAGGTCATTATCTTCACCGAACACAAGGACACCCTCGACGACCTGGTCATCCGCCTTACTGAAAAGACAGGCGATCCAAACTCTGTCATCACCATTCATGGCGGCACTAAGCGAGAGGACCGCAAAAAGGCCAAGGAGACGTTCGAGCAGGACGCGAAGTGTGTTTTCTTGGTCGCTACCGATGCAGCCGGCGAAGGCATTAACTTGCACAAGAATGCGCACCTACTTATCAATTACGATCTGCCCTGGAACCCCAACCGCATCGAGCAACGGTTCGGACGCGTTCACCGCATCGGCCAGCCAAACGTCTGCCACATGTGGTCACTTGTCGCCAAAGAGACCCGCGAAGGCGACGTCTATACACGATTGCTGGAGAAGTTGGACGAACAGCGCGCAGCTCTCGGCGGGCGCGTGTACGACGTGCTTGGCAAAATGTTTGAGGGTAACAGCCTCCGAGACCTCATGATCGAGGCCATTCGAGAAGGCGACAAGCCTGAGCGCCAGCGGTATCTTACTGAAGTCGTTGACGCCAAAATCGGCGAAGGTATCGCCGAGATCCTCGAGGAAAACCAGTTGGTGCCCTCACACCTCGACGAATCCGAAGTCAATGAGGTCCGCAAGCAGATGGAACGCGCCGAGGCAGCGCGGCTCCAACCGCATCACGTTGAAGCGTTCTTCCACAAGGCATTCAAAGATCTCGGCGGGAACCTTCGAATGCGCGAGAGCCATCGCTACGAAATCCGGTCAGTTCCGAGCGAAGTGAAGGAACACGACCGCATCACCGGTTATGGTGCACCCATAGTAAACGCCTACCACCGCGTCACCTTCGATCCAAAGTATGTGCGTGCGCCCGGCAATAACCACCTCGCCACCTTGGTCCACCCCGGACACCCGCTCATGTCCGCCACCATGGGCGTCGTCACTGACCGCCACCACGACGCACTCCGCCGCGGAACCATCCTCATCGACCGCGCCGATTTCGCCATTGACCCCTACGTCGTTAGTCTCCTCGAACATGACGTCACCGACGAACGCACAGGCCGAGATGGCCAGCCCTTCGTCGTCTCCAGACGAGCCCAGTATGTGCGGGTCAACACTGACGGGACCATCACCGCACTTACCCAGAGCCCCATCCCCAACCTCGACGCCGCCACAGATGACGAAAAGCAAGCCGCACAGAAAGTCCTCCAAGCACCGTGGTGCCAAGCCGCAGACCTCGACGCGCGCGTGATCAAGCATGCCTCAGCAACCGTTGCCCGAAATCACGCCACAGCCGTCACCGCAAGCACACAAGAGCGCGTCGCCAAGACCGAACGACTCGTCCGTGACAGGCTCACCAAAGAAATCAACTACTGGGACCAGCGTGCTTTCGAACTTCGTGAACAAGAACGTGCCGGAAAGAAAACTCGTCTCCCTGCAGCACAAATCGAACAACGCACCGAAGCCCTTGCGCGCCGCCTTGAACGACGCCTCAAGGAACTGGAAAAAGAACGCGACATTTCAGCTCGCCCTCCACGCATGACCGGTGCATGCCTCGTCATCACCCAGGGTTGGCTCGACGCCCAGGTGAACCCCGAGGCCGCAGTCCACCGCGCCAAAGAGACAACGCGCATTGAACGACTCGCAGTTGACGCCGTACTGCGAGTTGAGAGAGCCCACAAGCACAACACAACTGAAATGCCGCACAACAACCCCGGCTACGACATTGAATCTGAGACCCCAGCCGGACTCGATTTCATCGAAGTCAAGGGCCGCTTTGAGGGCGGTGAGACCTTCGTCCTCACCCGCCAAGAAGCAGTAACTGCGCTCAACAAAGGGCAACGCAGCGTCCTCGCGCTCGTCCGAGTCCTGTCGGACGACAGCACCACCGTTCGCTACCTGCGCCAGCCGATAAACCAACCCATTGACCCCCGAGCTGCCCGAGTTGAGTTTGACTGGGACCCGTTTTGGAATGAAGCCAAGGAGATGGATCAGAAGTGACTGAGGCTAGCCGCAAGCGGAAGTTGATTGAAGTTGCGCTACCGCTGGAAGAAATTAGCAAAGCAGCAAAGGCGGATAAGGCCGTCAAGACTGGAACTATTCGTAACCTGCACAAGTGGTTTGCGCCGATGCCCCTCCCGGCATGGCGAGCATTGCTCTTCTCGGCATTGATAGACGACCCTGAGGATGATAATCAGCGCGTTTATCTGCTCGACGTAATCAAGAGACTGGTTGCAAATGGGGCTAGTTTGCCGGACCCTGACACGCTGGTTGAAGCGAAGGCACTACTCAAGCATCAGTTTCCTACTGGTGTCCCAATTGTGTTCGACCCATTCTGCGGGGGAGGGTCGACACTTGTCGAGGGCCAACGACTGGGGCTCCCCACTCACGGATCCGACCTAAACCCCATACCGCTCCTGATCACTCGCACTATTACGGAGACCCTCCCTAAGGTTTACGGACATCGGCCCATTAGGCCACGAGTCGACCCAGCAATCGATACCCAGGATATGCGTGTCCGTGCACTTTTTGATGTTTTGCCAGAGGACTCACTCGGTTATCAAGGGTTGATCACTGACACCCTGCACTATGCCGCAATAGTTAAGGAATTAGCCGCCGAAAAGTTGGCAGATGCCTTTCCCCTGGCGCCTGGTGAGACACCAGTAGCGTGGATATGGGGGCGGACTGCGACGTGTTCGAACCCCGTGTGCGGCATCGAAACAGTACTTACGACGTCTTGGTGGTTGTCCAAGAAACAGGGAGATTTGGCTTGGGTAGAGCCGCGTGTCCAAGACGGACGAGTTTATCTTGACGTTGTAACAGGGCAGCGTTCTGGGTCTGCGCCTGAACCTCCAAAGGTCGGCAGGGGTGCGTCGTTTGCGTGTCTTGGATGCGGGGCAGTGATCGATGAACGACAAGTGATCGATCAGGGAATCGCGGGGGCGTTGGGATTGCGATTGATCGCCGTCATCGCTGCCCACAACGGTCTTAGAGTTACACGCGCACCATCACAGGTGGAGATTGAATCAGCACTGTCGGTGGAACGTGTCGACGACTTCCCTGAAATCATGCTGCCGGACATTCCGCGATGGTTTTCTGGGCCACGATTCGGCTTTGCAACGCAGGAGTCCCAGTACACAGACCGGCAACGTCTGGTGCTTTGTACCTTCGCCGACCTCGTCTCGGAGATACATTCTCGAATCCTTGAGGATGGAGGATCAAACGATTGGGCTGACGCTGTTACGACACTTCTGGGTCTAGCAGTCGGAAAACTCGCACAATACGGTTCGACGCAAACCTTTCTTTTCACTCGCAACGGACCGAGCGCGGCGAAGGCAGCGTTCGGTCGCGCTGATATGCCCATGATGTGGGACTTCGTTGAAACATATGCGCTCGGCACCTCGATCGGCTCATGGGAAGCGATTGTCGCCAACTTGGTGAGATCGATTCCGTTTATTTCAAGTGGGGAGGGCACTACGGTCCGGTCGGATGCGCGTACCGCATCTCTTCCGAATAAAGGTGGCCTTGTAGCAACGGATCCTCCCTACTTCGATGCAATTGGATACGCGGATCTTTCGGATTTCTTTTATGTTTGGCACCGTCGAGCGCTTAGGAAGGTTCATCCTGACCTTTACAGCACTCTGGCAACCCCAAAGGCGGGGGAGCTCACTGCTATACCAACGCACCACGGAAACGATAAGGCCGCGGCACGTAATTACTTCATCGAGGGGTTCACGGAGACGTTCCGAAACCTTAAAAAGTCGATGGCGGACGACTTGCCCATGCTCGTCGTCTACGCGTCAAAGGAGCAGAAGGCTGGGGGAGAGGAAGAAGCGCGCTGGTCTTCAATTCTGACAGCTATGATCGACGCCGATCTCGAAATTACGGGTACGTGGCCTGTTCACGGCACCACGGTTAACCGCATGATCTCCGCCGGGACTAACGCAGTCGCGTCCTACATCGTGATGGTCTGTCGTTCTCGATCTCTCACCGCGACGTCTACGTCGTTGTCAGAGTTCAATCGTGCTCTCCGTCGTGAGTTGGGTCCGGCAGTGCGGGATCTGCAGGCGTCTTCTATCCTTCCTGTCGATCTATATCAGGCTGCGCTAGGGCCCGGTATGAAAATCTATTCACGATACCGAGCGGTGCTTGACCAGTCTGGACAACGTGTGCAGGTTAGGCAGGCTCTCGGACTTATCAATGCTGCACTGGCGGAAATTTTGGATGAGCAGGAAGGGGATCTCGACCCAGCGTCGCGTTTCGCGGTTCGATGGTGGGAAACGAACGGTTGGCAGGCTGCTTCCTTCGACGACGCAAATAAGTCGGCGCGGACGCTCGGAATTAGCGTCGATGATGTTGCTCGCGCTCAAGTTGTAACCAGTCGGGGAAACAAGGTGCAACTCGTTGGCGAAGGAGATCTGGACCACACTTGGATTCCTTCTGCCGATATACGTCCTACTGCATGGGAGGCTGTGCATCATCTCGCTCACCGGTTAATCGACCGTGGCGGCGAGTTGGAGGCGGCGCGATTGATGGCCGTCCTCGGGAATCTGCGTGATTCTGCGATGGCGTTGGTCTATCGTTTGCACGATATCGCGGCAAAGAAGGGTCGAACGGGTGATCAGGAGCGGTATAACGCGCTCATCAACTCGTGGGCCGAACTGATCAAGTTGAGTACTGACGGCGCGACAATGACTGAGGGGCTTTTCTGATATGGCGTTGACGAATAAGGAACGTGTCGGACGCGTCCTTGATTTGGTAGCAGAAGGCCTCGGCCCATGGATGATTGGGCTGCTAGAAGCAAAGTACGGCGACGCCTGGGCAGTTGAAGTGGTGCGTACTGCCGGTCAGACTACACGTGATACCACGCCAAATGCGACCGACCCTGCGTACTTGTTTTGGGTCTTCGACAAGCAGTGGCACGCAGTCTTCAAGGAACACGGGCTCGTGTTCGAGGATAAGCGTGCGGTGTCGGCTCTATGGGATGCCCGCAAAGAATGGGCGCACGGCAAGCCAATCTCATCTGAACGTGCCGAACGCGTTCTCATGGACGGGGAACACCTTCTCCGATCCATCGGTGCTGTAGAGCAAGCTGACACAACCGATGAGATGCGTCGTGACTTCCGTCGCATGATGTTCGAGGAGGACCAGAAGCGTCTCCAGCGCGCTAAGGAGAAGTCGCTATCAGTACAGGTCGACTCGACCGGACTGCCCTCATGGCGTGATGTAGTCGAACCACACGATGATGTTGCTCGCGGATCTTTTCAGTTGGCTCAGTTTGCAGCGGACTTGCGTCAAGTTCACCAAGGTGTCGCCGGACCCGAGTACGGCGACCCGTCAGAGTTCTTCGGTAGGACCTATCTGACCCGTGGCTTGCGCTACCTGCTCGAACAGGCCATGCAGCGTCTCAGTGGTGTTGGTGGTGAGCCAGTCATCGACCTAATGACCACCTTCGGTGGAGGTAAGACTCACTCACTTCTGGCTGTTTATCACTCCGCGTCGGGTGTCCCGGCCGATAAGTTGCCGGGTATGCGGGAGGTTCTCGACAACCTCGGTATCAAAAATCTGCCTACTGAAGTCAACCGGGCGGTCCTGGTAGGCAACGACCTGTCAGTACTCGGTTCCACCAAACCAGACGGCACAGTCGTAAACACAATGTGGGGTGAACTTGCTTGGCAGTTGGGCGGACCCGAAGGTTTCGCTATGGTCTCCCGCTACGACGCCAGGTCCGCGCCACCACCTACCACCGACCTAGTGGCCCTGTTCGAGAAGTTTGGTCCCTGCATAATCCTCATTGATGAGTGGGTCGCTTACTTGCGTCAACTTTGGTCTCGTAGCGATTCTGTTCCGGCAGGCACCTTTGACGCCCACATGACGTTCGTGCAGTCACTGACCGAAGCAACCAAGGCAGTGCCCACCGCGCTTTTGGTCGTATCACTGCCTGCCTCTGACGTAGTCCGCGACATGCATGCTTCCGATGCGTCGGTCGAGAACGAGCACGAAATCGGTGGCACCGCTGGACTTGAAGCGCTTCGTCACCTGCGGTCCGTCATCCACCGGCTGGAAACGGCGTGGCAGCCCGCCTCTGTAGAGGAGTCCTTCGAGATTGTTCGGCGACGCATCTTCAAACCGTTTAGCAGTACCGAAACAGCCTCACGTGACCTCGTTGTCGGCAAGTTCCTAGAGCACTACCAGAAGTATTCCATGGATCTTCCCAACGAAGTTATGCGGCCTGGCTACCGGTCCACTATGAAAGCCGCGTATCCAATTCATCCGGAGTTGTTTGACCGGCTCTACCAGGATTGGTCCACTCTTGAACGGTTCCAGCGCACACGCGGCGTCCTGCGGCTCATGGCAACTGTTGTACACGCGTTGTGGACCAGTGGTGACCAGTCACCAATGATTCTTCCCGCATCCATTCCTATGGACAACCAAAAGGTCTTTGAAGAGATCACCAACCACCTTGACGACACATGGAAACCGATCGTGGATGCCGACATCGCAGGAGATTTTTCGGCCGCCTCGACCATCGACAACGAGATTAAGATTCTCGGTCGATCGATGGCAGCCAAGCGGGCAGCGAGGGTGGTGTTCCTTGGCACCGCCCCCATGGCAAACCGACGCGAACGCGACGGGTCGGCTTCAACGATCCGCGGTATCGAACAGAAGCGCGTTGTCCTTGGGGCCACCTACCCGGGAGACAACCCTTCGTACGTGGCTGACGCTGTCCGGCGACTGGGAGATCTTGGCAAGTACATGAACCGAGACCAGGACCGGTACTGGCTCAGCCTGCAGCAGACCGTCTCCCAAATCGTTCAGGAACGAGCTGACAGCTACCACGACGATCAAGTTTTTGACGAACTCACCACCGTCGTCCGACAGGAGACCGACAAAGGCCTTTTTCGCCGCGTCCACCGTTTCCCCGCCGGGTCCATAGATGTGGAGGATGATTCCAGTATCGGCCTTGTTATCTTTGGCCCCGACCGGGCCTTTTCTAAGAAGGCCAATTCGAACGCAGAAACCGACGCACGCGAGTTCCTGAATAAGCGCGGCACTAACGCCCGCATTCATAAAAACAGCCTAGTCTTCCTCGCCCCAGAGTTAGACCGTGTTGATGTGATGCTGAATGCAGTGCGCAATCGAATGGCGTGGGAAAATATCCTCGATACTAAGGACGCCCTAAATCTCGATCAGCACAACATCAAACTCGCCACGAGCCGCGTTGAGCAAGCCAAACAAACCGTTAAAGACTCAATTAAGGAGGCGTACCGCTGGATTCTCGTTCCACACCAGGAAGCCGGGCAGAGTGACATTGAGCTCGAAGCGATCCTCATGAACGGCGACGGGACTCTCGCTGAGCGCGTCACTAAGAAGGCGCGGGCCGGAGAATTTATTGTGGAGCGTTTTGCGCCGCATCTTCTTCGAATGCAGATCAATAACCTCCGTCTTTGGCAGGATAAACACCACGTGCCCGTTGACACTATGGCGGGCTTCTTCAGCCAGTACGTCTATATGCCTAAGGTGGTTGATCCGAAGGTTGTCATGGACTGCGTGTGGCAACTCGGTGAGGTCCTCCATATCGAACTTGATGGCTTTGCCTATGCCGATGCCTACGAGGATGACCGCTACGTCGGCCTGACGATGAAGCGCCCCGCCGACGTGCGACCGAGCGGTCTGATAGTTGACCCGCGCATATCCCGAGCCCAGATCGATGCCGACACTGCCGCTGCCGAAGCTGCTGCTGCGGCAGCGGCTTCGTCTGGTGGAGGGACGGCAACAAGTACGGGAACCAACGCGGGGGCAACCACTGGCACTGGGACAGGTTCGTCAACATTCCCCGGTGGCGATGGTACAACGGGACCGACCATCAAGCCGGTTACCCGCTTCCACGCCACGAAGGAACTCACCTCAGCCCGAGTGGTCCGCGATGTGTCCCAAATATATGAGGAAATCATCGCCCACTTCGTCAGCTCCGGAGTCAACGTCAAGGTCACCATCGATGTCGAGTCAAGCCAAATGGATAAACTCACTGCAGACGAACGCACCGCAATCCGGGAAAACCTCAGGACACTTGGGTTCGGTGACGATGACTGGTCAATGGACTGACATGGCGGTGAAAGGTCCCAGACCCATTGGGCACCAGGCGGGAACAGGAACATTCATACCGGAGGAGCGTTCACAGCTTGGTGTGCGGATGGCAGGCAGCCGCTGAGGGACCATTCTTCGGCTCCGTGCGCATCCTGTCGCTCCACGACGGCAGCGATGCAGTCGCCGTCGCCGCGGTATGGTCCGCTGGCACTAGGCGCCCCGGTCTCATCGAGCCAATGGATATGCATCAGGACCACCGCGGTCGCGGGTACGGCACAATGATGACGCGTACAGCCGCGGCAGCGCTTCACGAGATGGGCTCATCAAGCGCCGCAGTCTGCAGAGCTCCAACGTCGGCGCGGTGTCCACCTACGTGGCGGCCGGATGCACTGCGCATTTCGAAGTCACCGACTGACGTCGAGCCGAACGGCGGCGTTAGCCCGCTGGAGGGCCTGGGGGGTCCCAGGCAAGGTGCCCGTCCAGGGAGCTGAGAGGCGCTTAGAGGTTCTCCTGGGAGAGCTGCTGTGCCCGCTGCGGGCTCATACTGAGCATTTCCCCGATGTCTTGGAACGTGTAGCCCTGATCTCTGAGGTCGTGAACCGTTTCGGCTTTGAGGCGTGCGGCTTGGGCAGCGATGTCTTTGGCTTCGCGCTCGCGGTCCTTAGACTGCTGCCACTTGGTACTTGCTGTCTCGGGGAGCGTGTAGGTGAGGTTGATTGCAACCTCATCAAGTGCGACTCCGAGCTTGGTTACGGCGAGTGTGTGGGCCATGCGTTCGGCGTTGCGTAGGTTCTCGGTCTGGGTGCCTTGGCCAATCTCGGGTAAGTCTACGATCCAGCGGGTGCCCTGGCGTGTGGCGGTCGCTTCGATCTGGCGGGCTCCTGGCTTGGCCTGAGGGACGCGGATCGCTTCCTTGCGGATTGGTGTTCCGGCGGCTTTCCAGGCATCCACTTTGTTGATGTCGTACTTCCTGGCGCGGACTCCGGGCTGGACGGGAGTGCGTAGATCGTCCTCGGTTCCGTTGAGCTTGCCCATGAGGGTGCGGAAGTAGGGCACGGTCATCCCTGCACGTTGGGCGGCTTCCTCGATCGTGAGGGCGATGTCGATCTCGACCGGGACGTTTTCGTAGGCGGGGGCGGTGTTCGTCATGGGGTGTCCTTCGTCGGCGGTGAAGTCGGGGCTCGGTGCCCGCTGCTGGGCCCGTAGTCAGGTTATCGGCGGTAGCGATGAGCTAACCAACGTCCGTGAACGTCAGTAGGAGCCGCGGCGATCGTGGTCGCCTGGCTTGCGAGTGTGATGGGCGCCGGGGGCGGAGAGTGTCGGAAGGGAGGCCCGCCCGGGCGGGGGAAACGCGGGCGGGCCTCGGCGTGAACTTTAGTGGCGATATGACTTCAATTAGGGCAGGAGTGTCTTGTAGGTCTGCTCGCTCACGATGTGTGTCGCCATGCGCTGCCACACTGGAACCTATGACTTTTGAAGGATGGCTACCACTCGGTTTCGAAGGTGCCAGCTCCACCACTTATAACGCACTGCACGATGGTGTACCGGACTGGATGTCCGAGTCGTTTTGGGGTTGGATGTGGGATCGGTTCACTCATGCGCAACGCGCTGAGTACTCGATGGAATATGACTACTTCCTGAAGGCTGAGCTCGTTAGACAAGTCGAACGGCGATGTCGCATCGCAATCCCATACCGAGGCGCAGACCCCTCCACTGGTATGGCTTTGATCCGCAAGGCAGCTGAAGCTGCCGGGGCAGAACTTCGGCTCGCTGACTACCTACTATCGCTACAGAAAGGCAGCTACATTGGCGATGCGCTGGAGATAATCCTGGAAGAGTCGGGGTCCGCGTGGAAAGTCGGAAAGCGAGCCGGCTCCACTGGACTGGTCCGACGGGTACCCGAAGCAGTGCAGTCAGTGGTTGATCACACCATTGCATCTGGTGGACGCGCCGGACAGCGACTGGCCGAAGCTTGGGAAGCCGCATTCGGTATCGATCCTGACCCATCGCGAGCCTACGCACTCGCCGTTAAATCCGTTGAGGACGCTGCAGTCCCAGTGGTTAGTCCAAATGACACCGCCGCCACACTCGGCAAGATCAACTCACAGATCAGGAACACAGGAGGATGGTCGCTGCCGCTGCAACGAGAAGATGAGCACGCGACAACCGCCTCCACTGTTCTGTCCATGATGAAGATGCTTTGGGCTGGGCAAGCGGACCGCCATGGCGGAAGTCCCACGCCGGAGGTGGCTATCACCAAGGAAGCGGCGGAAGTAGCAGTCATGACTGCTGCAACACTCGTTCAATGGTTCACGTCCGGCGCCATGGCACGGCGATAGCACAACCTGGTTCAGCCCCCTGTCCCCGATGAGCCCGCTAGCGGGAACGGCTATGAGGGCACTAGAAAGGCTCTTGCCGAGCGAGTGCCGGAGAGGGTTCGGCGCTGATCGTCATACGCGCCGACCGAAACGACTAGGCCGCCCCTCACCCGACACAGTGTTCTGACGTCATCGAGCGTTTTCCTGAACGAGTCGCGGACATCCTGCTGTACCTGAAGATCCTGAGACCTAATTGCACGGAAGGTCTCAACGCTGCGTTAACGACCAAGGAGGATTCTAGAACTCCGTTGCCTGCGTCGGGCTGAGGACCCTTGGTGCAAAATCGTCACGAGCGAATGATGCAGACAAAAGACTGGAAAGCGATGATGAACGCCGCATACCCATTACCAACACCCTCTACGGTCCGTCAGTTGTACGGGTCTGCGTTTCGCTGCGCTCACCCAGAGTGCAGTCGCCCGCTATACAAGCTTTCGGACGAGACGGGCGACCGAGTGTTGAACAGCCGAGTGGCCCACATCCACGCACGACGGAGCGGCGGACCACGGTGGCTTCAGATGCCCGCACAGGAGAACCGGGCACTCAGCAATCTCATCCTGCTGTGCATCGAGCACTCCTACGAAATCGACGAGACCCCCGACTTGTTCCCGGCCGAGCTGCTTCGGGAGTGGAAAGCAGCGCAGATGGCAGAGTACGACCGGATCCAACGCAACTGGCCGATCAACGACGATGAGGCGACCGAAGCGCTCGTGGCGTCCGAGTCGTTTAATGCCCTCCACGCACCGTCCACGATTGAATTAGTTCGACGCGTCGAGGCTCTTCGTCTCACCGCAGAGCGCACTCGCGGTGCCACTCGGGCCTGGGCCCAACATTGGCAACAGCTAAGAGAACAGACGCGGCGATCCTTCAACATGTGGGATGACAACGGCGACCCCGTGTACGTGGAGCCCTCGGAGATGGAAGTCCAGCCAGTTCGAGAAGGCATTCGATCCACCCTGATGGCAGCACGCAATGAAATTGAACCGGCGGCGGAAGCAGCTCGAATTGAACTTGCAGCGGTACGCGTGACACGGACTCCAGTGGGACCTTGGTGTGATGCTCTGGATCGAGCGATTATCGGGGTAGTTGACGCGGCTTCGTCCTGGACTGGAGGCTTCAACCCGGACCAGGACGTTGAATTTAACACGGCACTGGCGGACATGGAGCGGTCAGTTGGCGATTTAGTTCGTGCTTCACGAGGCGAACAGGTAGAAGTACCGAAGTCTCCCCAGATCATGAGCGAGCCCGAGGATGTGGACCCCCTCGCGGTTCACCGCGAACTTCTCAACCAAGCGCGACCGTTTCATCGAGTCAATCATCGTCCGTATGACCCCGAACTCCGCGAACGCGTCGCTGAGGCGACCCGTGAAGCGGCAGCGATCCCACCGACCGCGCACTTCCTTGCGATCGGACTGGATACTACCGCTGCTCTCGCTGTTGCGGTGGCGGGTAACGCCACCGAAGATGAGCAACTGGAACTTGTGGAACAGGATCGACAGCGGCTTCCGATCTGCGCCGCGGTCGCGCTACTACAGGAGAATATTCGTCGTAGTGATGGGCAAAACGCTCCTGCCATTGCAGCCCGTGAAGGCCTGCGTCGCTTGTGGTCGGACACAGACTGGTCAAGCACGGCCTCTTGGGTAGGCAACGATGTCAACGGCCAGTCAATGATGTGGACTTTCACCCGCCTGACCTCAGTTATGGAAGTGCATGACCGTTTGGCCGACGTAGTAAAGACTGCTCCTGAATTGCTGAAGACCCTTGTCGTCTTCTGCGCAGGTTGGGCAGAACGCCTTGACTCCCGGACATGGAGCCTGACCGGATTAAACCGTACCTACCGCGAGATTCCTCCCTGGTTCCCGATCGAGCCCATCAAGGCGATAGCAGAGGACATACTCCCCGGCGAACATCCCCTTAACGACATCGAGATCCTTGAGATGCTTTTGCGGCACGCTCTCGGCAATCCGGACTAACACCTTCTGAGTATCTCTGCCGATTTGATAACGCTTGGCCGACTCGCGGATCAATGCACCCTCAACCCGGCATCTCTTTGAATGCTGGCGAACAATTCCGTACGCAATCTCATCCGAACCTCCACGAGCTCGTCCCATCAGATGGAACAAGACTGGCGGTGGTCCTCAATCAAACCGTCACAACGATCCGGCTAGTCGCAGGTGGTCCTAAATCAAGCCGGGTGGTCTATAACGCGCTAGAGCAGCCCTTACCGTGCGCGTGCCGGAAGGCTCGGCGCTGATCGTCATATACCAGCCGAGACGACTAGGCCGACGCTCACACAGCACTATGCCCGGCCGAGCAGTCTGTCTTGTCCCCAACCAAGGGCCAACCTGCCCGGCCTACCTGGGCCTTGTACGGGTGAATTGTTTTGGTTGGTATTCCTGTATACCTGTAGTGTCATATTTACAGCTATACAGCTATACAGGTATACAGATATACCGCTTAAGCCGGCTCGCTCGACTACAGCTAGTTGCGTCAGGAAAGCGTATGAGGGGACGTAGCCCGCGCCAGGGCAGCACAATGGAAGGTAACGGGCCACAACGGGCCCAGGGGAGGACACGATGAGCAAGCTCATTGCACAGGCCGAGCAGGTAGCCAGGGCCGCACACGAGGGCCAGACCGATAAGGCGGGCGTGCCCTACATCGGGCACCCCGAGCGGGTAGCCAGAACAGCAAGCCAGACCGCACCGGCACACCTAGCCGAGCAAGCAACGGCGGTCGGATGGCTGCATGACGCAGTAGAAGACACCGGCGTCACGATTGACCAGCTCCGCACCCAGGGATTCCCCGAGGCAGTAATCGCCGGCGTCGAGGCCATGACCAAACGCAAGGGTGAGAGCATCGATGACTACTTCGCGCGGGTGCGCTCCGACGAGCTGGCCCGGATCGTGAAGGCCGCTGACATCGATGACAACACAAACCCCGAGCGCGTCAGGAAACTAGACGCACGGACGCAAGCCAGACTGGCGGCGAAGTATGAGCAGTCCCGCGCCTTGCTTGCGCTAGATTTGCAAGGTGTGCCGGTCACAGGATGAAGGTGGAAGACGTTGCCCCGATAGCCGGGCGCTGAGAGCCCTCACCGCTGCCGAGTTGGCACCACCGGCCCCCGAGGGTGTGCCGCCGATTGAATGGGCGGCCACAACCGACGTAGCCGCCCTATGGGACGACAGCGGCCCCGAGGTGGCCTGCGCGACCGTCAAAGCCATCACCACCGTGCGCGACATCGAGCCGAAAGCCACCAGCGACATTCGAGCGCTCGCCGCCGATGTGGGAGGCCGAGCGGCGGACCTGGAATTTCGCATGAAGTCGCCGGCCTCATTGGCGCGCAAGATCACCACGAAGCAAGCGACCGCCTTTGGCCAGGGCAGGGAGGTCTCAGCCGAAAGCGTGGTAGCCGGACTGGGGGACACGCTGCGCTACACGGTCGCGGTGACCGACCATGACACCATCCCCGATGCGGCCCGCATGACGGTCCGCCAGCTCAGGGGGCACGGATGGGAAATCTCCGAGATTGAAAGCACCTACGTGTCAGGAAATCCGTACAAAGGTATTCACATCATCGGTAAGCCGCCGGGCGGGCCACAGACAGAGGTGCAGGTGCACTCCGAGCTGTCATTGGCTGCGAAAACAGATACCCACCTGGACTACGAGATCTCCCGTGATCTCAATGCTCCAGGGTCGGAAAGGCTTGCCGCTGACGCCAGGATGAGGGCGCGGCAGGCCCAAGTTCCCATGCCCGAGGGGATCGACACGTTAGACGAAATTGACGGCCTGCCCGTCAGGAAAAAGCCATATCCCCGCCGATAGCTTTACTGCGGCCAGCAACACATACTGAGAACAGGAGGACGCCATGAAGTTCTACAAGACGCAGGCCGAAGGGTCGAGCGCGTACGGCGTCATGGCTAGGGACGGGGATGAGCTGTATTCCTACCTGCCCAATACGGAGCTTTGGCATCGGTCCCCTGAACTGGAGACGGATTTCTACTTTGAGCAAGAAGGCGTATACACCGAAGTAGCGCCCGATGAGGTCCCTGACCTAATTGCCGGTGTGCAACGGATCGATGAGCGCGGCGCGGGCGGTTTGTACGTGCAGCGGCGGCGGAGCCAGCCACGCGAGGACTTACGCACTTCCGCCGCGCTGGGAATCATCGTCGGCAAGCGCCAGGCCACGGGGAAAGGGGTATTGGAATACCTCAGGAAATCCCCTATGGGCCGGTGGGTGGTTGTCGCCCTCTACGGCATCGAAGATGCCGGAGCCGCGCGCCAGCTCAAACACGAAATAACTCAGAACAAGAAGAAGTCATACGGGCAATTCGGTCCCCTGGAGGTGCGCGTAATCCCTAACGCTGGTAAGCAAATCGCCGAAGTGCAGGTAAGGAAGTCGACTCCGAAAGCAACGCCTCACTATCGGCCGGCAGTAGCGGCACATCGGAAAGTCAGCGCAACGGGCAGATCGCCTAAGCCCGCCCTAGCGCGGGCAAAGTCAGCCAGGACAACGAAGCTAGAGGCTGCCGCTACCGCTCTGGGCCAGCCACGCAGCGCGAAGGCTAAGAGTGCAGCATCAAGTTCGCTCAGCCAAAGAATCCAGAAGGATGAAGCTAAAAGAGCGCTGATGAAGCGAAGGCGAGCTAGAGCTGTCACAAGCAAGATAGTGAGCAAGGCTGCAAAGGGAAAAAACCCTAGCAAGTCAGGCATTCGCACCATCAAGGGGAAATAACAAACAAATGAGCGGCCTCAGTATAGCTAATAAGACGTTCCTCGAGTCCGTTCTCAATATGACATCAGGGTATGTTCTTGACTTCTCAAATTCTTCATTCGCAAACTTCTTCCGCGATCTTAACGTAGATATTTATGACGCGGAAAGCTATCCAGGATTTGGCGATTCCAAAGCAAATCGCGTG
Source organism: Arthrobacter sp. CAN_A214 (assembly GCF_015751955.1). Lineage (NCBI taxonomy): Bacteria > Bacillati > Actinomycetota > Actinomycetes > Micrococcales > Micrococcaceae > Arthrobacter > Arthrobacter sp. CAN_A214. The sequence goes on along the minus strand of NZ_JADOUU010000017.1, from coordinate 2,383 downwards.
CGCGCTCTTTGGAGAAGCGGGTCCGACACCGATGTCGCTGGTTCGCTGCATGCACTCGCGGAATACCTGAGTGCGAAGAAAGACGCGGGCGCACTGGAAGGCGAGATTACCGACGAGCAGATTAGACGAATGCACGACATCGCACAAAGCCTGAGCGATCCACGCCCTGAAGATGTGATGACACCGCTAGGGGACAGCGTGAATGCTAGCTTCACTACCGAGGCGACGGTGGCTGCTAATAAAATCAATATTGAGATTCACGAAGATATCTACAACCACATCGATCAGTACCTGATTAACGGAGACTACTTCCACGCGGTAGAGGAGTCGTATAAGCTTGTCCGGGAGCAGCTCCGAGAGAAAACGGGCAGCGAAAGGGCAAGCGACGCGTTCGCACCGTCAAATCAGGAAAAAATATTTGGTCATGCTCCACGGAGCCCCGTAGAAAAAGATTTCTATGAGGGAGTAAAGTTTTTAAATATGGCAATTCAGTTCCTGCGGAACGAAAAAGCGCACGCGCCAGCCTCACCGCTTGAGCCAAATCTCGCGCTACATTACATCTCGCTCGCTAGTCTTGCTTATGATCTAATTACACGCTACGTGAGTGATGAAGTGATCGCCGAGATCGAGGATCTTATCCGCGCTAAGCGACGCAGTCTGTCAGCTACTGCCTTTTATCGAGTATTTGAAAGTGGGCGCTGGCTAGACAGTATTACTCTCCCGGATGATCTTAGATCATCCTCCGTACGCCGGGTATTAAAAGAAAAGTGGCTTGCGGAAGCTGAGTTCACTCACAGTTACGACTACAGCAATATCATGTTGATGAGGTTACAAGTTATCGCTGAAGAACTTTCCAAAGCTGACTTAGAGGATCTTATCGAACGTCCAACGCTGGACTTCCGCGGAAATGATCAGGAAGCAGGCATGTTGGAGTTTATGCAATACATGTATGAAAGGTACCCCGAGGTTCGTTCTTCTAAAGTGGATCAATGGATCGAAAATAAGCTACGCGAATACGCGTAGCCCGTGGTGGTGGGGCTGGTGAATCGATAGAGCTGTATCTACCGAGGTACAGGAATACAGGAATACAGGAATACAGGTTTCCGGGCCGGATCGTCGGTTCGTGCCCCTCGGCCGCGCCCTGTTGCTCGTGCCCTGGTGCCGAGGGTGTCCTGGAGGCGTGCGGGTGATAAACAGGTCAGATGGGGTTAGCTCAGCGGAGGAGTGCTCATGAACGCCGGAGATGGAACCGACGAATCGCACACAGGGGGACCCGAAATTGAGGATCTTCCACCTCAGTACGGGACAGGGGTTGTAGGTAAAGTCGCGATAGCGGGAGCGGCTGCCACCCTCAGCGCCGCAATTCCACCGGCGGCAATAGTAGTTGCGATGGCTGGCGCCGCATTGCAGGAATGGGGCGAAAAGCTAGGCAAATTAGATAAAGAGCGAACGGGTGAGCTGATTGGGCACGCGGCTAATAAATCAAACCTCCCGCCCGCGGAAGTTGTTGAAAGACTACTTAAAGATGACAGCTTTATCCTTCTCGCCACGGAAGCGTTGGAAGCGGCCCGCAGGACCCGCTTGAAAGAGAAATTAAAGTCGCTTGGCGATTCCTTGGGTGCGCTAGTGGCAGATGATGCACTAATCGACTCCGAGAGTATTTGGATAAGAATTCTTGCGTCCATCGAGAGGCCGCATGTGCGTCTGCTTAATCTATTCCTGCATGGATCTACCTTACAAAACGGGATAACCTACTGGAAGCCATTAGGGCCAGTCAATGTTCGGGATGCCGCAAATACTCTCGGGCTGGAAGATGCTGTTTTGCCATTAGTGCAGGACCTCATCCGTAATGGCCTTATTATGAGCCCTGGCATTAACCCTGGCAGTTTAGAATCGGGCCTCATTCCAACGTCAGAGCTTGCGGCTGATGGATTGAACTCAAACTTAGTCGCTACATGGCTAGGTGCGGAACTGTTTACGCGACTAGGCGAGGTGGCGGGGTGAATCGGTACCGGTCTTGGTGGGGCTAGTGAAGCTGTAGAGCTGTATCTACAGCTCTACAGCTCTACCGCTTACAGGAATACAGGTTTACCGGTTGGTTCGTGGTCGCTGCTACACCCCGGTTAACCATGGTCGATCAGCCGGAGCCTTCCCGGGCATTCCCTTGAGCGATAGCTGCGCACATCATGGGGCATGTCGAAGAAGCGGATAATCGTCACCGTGATTCTTAAGGGGTTCATCTGGCTGGGGGAGAAGCTCATAGAAGCTGCAAAGAAGGTGGATAGGAAACCCCCGGGAACAGGTCAAGGGCCACCCACGATTGGCTGAGAACGGCACGGGGTGTGACTCTTCCCGTGCTCGCCCTGGTGCCATGCCCCTCGGC
>NZ_JADOUU010000016.1:0-62122 GCF_015751955.1 Arthrobacter sp. CAN_A214 | reverse complement strand
ACCCCTGGCTGTGGGCGGTGTCCGGGTAGATCCCTTCGGTGATCAGCAATCCGAAGCCGCCACGGGCGAAAGCCTCGTAGTAGGACACCATTTTTCCCGTCGCCAGGCCGTCCTCGGTGGCGCTGACGCGCGTCATCGGTGCCAACGCGACACGGTGCGCGAGCTGCGTGGAGCCAATTCGGACAGGGGACCAGAGCGGGGTGAAATCCGTCATGAGTATCTCCTAGAGAAAGTAGTTTTGAGGGGGTGGGCCCCCGCCCCATCGACGGTGCCCTGCACTCATGCAACGACTCGCGGGTACACCAATATTCCTGCCCTGAGTACCGCCGAGTCTCCAACGATGCTGAGGTGCGCCACGGATTCTCGAGAGACCCAAATGTGCAGTGGAAGCCGAAAGGGTCGGATGATGAACCACTCGGCGTTCCACCGCGGCGAGGAAAACACCCGTACCCGGTTGGGCTCGCATCGGGTAGTACCCGCACGGTGCACGGCCGGTCAAGTCCATGCGCGTGGTGTAACCCAGGGCTGCGTGATTCTAGGTGCGATCACGCGCTCAGGGCGCCGGATTCGCAGGTGGCTTCGCTATAAGGGCGATCCCTCGAGGAGGACGAAGTCCTGACAGGCTAAATGGAAACCGAACCTTCAGCAGTCCCCAACTCAAAACTCTAGTCACACCCGCCCAGGGCATGGCACGGCAGAAACCGGATATCCACTGAGGTCTTTGACCAGTCCACCCTGCCGTTCGTGTGTTCCACAAGCGGATGGTGCTTCCAAGGGGCCGTCGGAACGGGCATCATCTTCACGAGGTCGTTCCTTGTGTCGTTCAGTCCTCCCAGGGCATCCCACTTTTTGCCCGGCAGGTCGCTTGTCCGTTCCCCGGCCATCGCTGTCCTAAGGATCTGTTGCACGGGCACCGTGACGGCGTGTCTGGGTTATTGATCATCGTCGGCAGCCCTGCGTAGGGTGAAATTTCGAGCCCTAGCGTTGAGGGAAACTGGCAAGTTCAGAGCACGAATTACACCTTCAGTCCAACCCAATGTGGCGGCTGCACAACCGGCAGTTCTTCGGCTCCCGCGGGGAGAGCGGATGGGAACTCACATGCGGCCGAAGATGGATCGGATAATAGCGAAGATGCCGTAACAGACTAGGCCGATGGCGATCGCGGTGAGGACATACACACCGACGGGGTGGTACTGGAGGGCCTTCAAGCTGCCATCGAGCCCGGTCGATTCCTGCGGATTGTGGTCGAGGCCGGCGATGACGAAGAGTCCGCCGACGAGGAGCAGTGCAAGGCCCTTGGACACATGCCCCACGACGCCGAAGACCTCGATGACGCGTCCACGGGCGGTGTCCTCGAACGTCCGGAGTTCAGGCCGGAAGGTCCGCCGCACTCCCTTGATGACGAAGTGCACGCCGATTCCGAGGATGATGCCCGCGGTCACGAACACGAGGAGCACGCCGAAACCCGACGCCATGAGGGATTGCGTGAAGTCCACGGTCGATTTCGAGGAGTCAGGGCCATCGCCGAGCCCGAAACGAGCGAACGTCCCAGCCATGGACCCGTAGATGACCACAAGCGAACCCGACGAGATGTGTTTGCCAAGGCGCTGCCCGGTGCTGAGATGCCGGGCGCGCAGTGTCGCCTCGCTGAGCTGCCATAGCGCCAGGCCGGCGCAACCCGCAGCACCGATCCACATGATCGGAGTTCCAAATGGTCCCTCGGCAACTTCCTCGAGCGCACCTGTCGGTTCGGCCTCGCCATTGCCGCCGAAAGCCAGCCGCAGCGCGATGGCGCCGATCAGGATGTGCACCACTGCAAGCGCCGCGAAACCCAACCGTGCCGCGACGTCAAGAGCAGGTGTATCCGATACCCGCTCGACAGCGTCAGCGGCCCGGCTCACCAAGCTTTGTTGGTCCGCGCTGCTGTCCGTCGTCACTGCATACCTTCCCGGCGTCATCCTGCTCAAACCCCTCCCTGGAGGGGACAGCTCCCAACAGCCGCCACTTAGTTTAGCGCCGAGCCCCCTGTGCGGGATGTGCACGGGCAGGGGCGGCAGGAGCTGGATAGTGCGCATCGAACCTGTACTCCAGCACAACCAACGGATTCATTGCGCAAGCAGTGCACGCTGCAGAGGTCTCCGCCCGCGAAGCGTCTCGATCACTACGACTGGCAGGTACACATCGTGTACCTGTCAGACAAAGAGGCGCACCCCGATTTTCGCCGAGCCGATCCAGCAATCGAGGTAGATCGCATGCTGGCTCTTGGTGCCCGCAGGATCGACACTGGTCACGACGAGCAGCCGCGGATTGTTCGGTTGGACTTTAGGAAGCGTCCGTAAGCGGATCCTCCACCGCTCCACTATTTTCAGGGCACACCACCACCAAAAATCCCATATAGAACCTGGGCTGGCCGATTCCCGTATACCCCGCCCGTAAAATCGTCCCGCTTGGGTTGCTCAAACGCTACAGTGAGGACCATGACTGGACACATCATCGGATACGCGCGCGTATCGACCAACGAGCAGGACCTCACCGCCCAACGCAACGGCCTCGCCGCGCTACAGGTGCCCAAGGAGCGGATCTACGTCGACCATGGATTGACCGGCACCAACCGGGAACGACCAGGACTCCGCGAAGCATTGGCGGCGTGCAGGGCGGGGGACACCCTCGTCGTCACCAAACTCGACCGGCTCGCCCGGTCCCTGCCCGATGCGCGAGACATCATCGAGGACCTCACCAAGAAAAAGGTCAAACTCAGCATCGGCGGAAACGTCCACGACCCCACCGACCCCGTCGGCCGACTCCTGTTCAACGTCCTGGCCATGGTCGCCGAATTCGAATCCGACCTCATCCGCGCAAGAACCCGCGAGGGCATGCAGGTCGCCAAGGCCAAAGGCCGGCTCCGCGGCAAGCAACCCAAACTCTCCAAGTCCCAGGAAGCGCACCTCGTCTCCCTATATAAGGGAGGACAACACACCACCACCGAAATCGCCGAACTCTTCAAAGTCGCGAGGTCGACGGTGTACCGCATCGTGCAGCGGACAACGTGACTGCGCTGCTGAGCCGCTTGGCGTGGGTGTTGAGAGCTCGGAGGCCTGCGTGCGGTCCAAGGGGACGACTTGGACACCGAACACCTATATTCTGGGCCGACCTGGACAAAGCGGAAGTGAGGGACGCAATGACGCAAACCCCAGACTGCAAGCCCTGGTGCGAGAATCACGGCGTCGATGGGAGCTGCAGCGCCTACAAGTGCCTTCATTTCGAGCCGGAACTGGGTAAACCGGACGATTCCGAAGCCGGCCAACTTATCGCGCAGTTCCGCGCCATGGGAAAAATAACGAGGGATCTCGACCGGATCGCGGACGGAGTCTTCCTAAAGGCCAACTACGTCGACGAGAACGAGGAGGAGCAAGACGGGAACCTGAGCTTCACCCTTGAACTCTGCGACGACGAGGACCGTGAGGACGAGGACGGGCGACTCGGATCCGCCTATCTAACTCTGAATGAGATCAAAGGTCTACACGCTCAAATGGGGGCATTCATTTCAAAAATCGAGGCATCCAAGTAGCCCCGATACCAAATGTGCTAGGGGTGGGCTCGATCACTACGCTGCTAGCCGCCCGGTGGTGTTCCTGTTTAGGTATCTTACGCAACCAGCACCGTACCGGGGGTGCGTTTTCTATGTTGAGTGAATCGGCTGGGCTGGTTGTTCAATGGCATGACCTGGAAGCTTTCAGTCTTACTTATTTTCTCGAATGTAGGTGATTCCAAACGCCTTTACTTGGCGGAACTCCTGGAGCCTACTTGCGAGATCAAAGGCGTCTCCGGTGACATACTGAAAAATGTCTAGCCCGCGACCGAGAAGGATCCTCCACCCGGTGTCGGTGAGGATAGACCGATCATGAATGCTGCCATCGAAGTTGACGTCAACGTTGATGCCGCCGACAGATGCTCCTTGCTGCAACTTCAGCAACAATTCGTACTGCTTGCGGAGCTTGTCCTCTCCCTCGGTGTTCTCTGAAGTAATAAGCTTTATATCCACTTCGTCCGCGGCTTCCTTTGTAACTGCGATGCACTCAATGAGTTCCATGAGGTTGCGGGTCTGATGGAACTGCCGGATGTACGGGTCGATTATTGTGATCTGTGTTGCTCCGTGCAGGTACGGGGCAAGGAGGGTTTCGAACGAGACTCCCCGCTGATTTTCCTGGAACTCCCGGTGGCCCTCGAACAGCAGATCCTCGGCAATTGCCTTCGTTGCAGGCAACTGGCTGTCTTCAGCAGTGGCCGCGACACCGCCTACCGTCGGATTGCCAGCTGGCTTTTCGGTCTCGGCACCCTTACTGCCCTCGCGGTAGTAGTACGCCGGGTACTCATCTTCTTCAAGCGTAGAGACAGGGTGCCATGTGCCGACCTTGTCGAGGTAGCCAAACTTAACGTCGGCCATGGTCGAGTCGATACGCAGGATTTGGTCTTTAACGCGCTTGCGTCCCTCGATAGCAAACCTCAGGATCTCTTCAATTTCTTCGGGGGTGGATTCCTCATGGGGGTAGAGGATTTTCATCAGCCCGGAGAACGTTTTGTGGATGCTGTCGCGGTCTCGGGTCGATATATCCGATGACAGTGTGAAGTGCCGCTGGTAACGGTCGGAGTAGTCCATTGAGCGCATCGACTTGAGCACTTCGGCTATGTAATCAACGACGAACCCGTAGCCGTTGGAAAACATTTCACCTCGGATGGTGTCGACTTCCCAGCCTGGAATGTAGTGATGCAGGCGGTCGAGGTAAGCTGAGTCGTGGTAACTCTCGGGTAGCTCATCGAATAGGTCGGAGTGTTTGAGCATGTATGGCACGGTGTGCGAAGTGTTGCCGACGAACACCATCGACGCCTCAGCGCCGAGCGTCTCAACCCCGCGGGAGAAAGATTTGTTCGCCATGTAGTTCTTCATGATGTCGACGAGTGCTTTGTCGGTGCGCTTCTTCTTTCCCGCGAATTCGTCGAAAGCAACGACGTCCCAGTAGCCGACCAAACCGAGACGCCCATTGGCGTTGTTGACGAACAACTTTGGGACGGTGACCTCGCCGCCGGAGATGAGCATTCCGTGGGGTGAAAACTCCGAAAAGATGTGGGACTTACCTGTGCCCTTCGGACCAAGCTCGACGAGGTTGTAGTTGCGCTCCACGAATGGGATCAGCCGAACGAGCTGGATGAGTTTGGCGCGGTGTCCGAACAGGTCGGGGTTGAACCCGATCGACTGCACCAGCAGGTCCATCCACTCCTCGGTTGTGAACTCGCCTCGCGCCGTGAGGTAGCCCTCAAAATCGAAGTTCGACAATTGGATGGGCTTAATCGATCCGAGAATCCAGGGAACGACGCGGGCGTCGTTGCTGTGGAAGTACTCGATATCGCAGATGCACCACACCCCGCCGACGAGCAGCTTTGGGTGGGCCTTGATCGTCGCGGATTCAACGATCACGCTTTTAATGCCAAGGTTGGCGAACTCGGCGTGGTAGACGTCATCCTTCTCGTTGAGCGTGGCGGTTACTTTGTCAATGATTCGGTGACGCCCGCGCTCTCTGATGGTGGATTTCACCAGTTCTGACTGGTTTCGGTTCACGTAGTGGTCGGCGAGGATCTTGCGCACTGTGCCGATGCCCGCTTGAATGGTGGCCTCATCATCGGATGCCGCGTATTGGCCGAGCAGGTACTCCAGCACGTAGGAGGGCACGATGGCGTTGCCCTTGACGGCCTTTACCAAGTCCTTGCGGACCACAACGCCTGGGAAGAGTTGGTTGATTTTCCGGTCTAGGTCGCTTTGCGCGGGAATGGCATCTGCTCGCGCGTTAGCCCCAGCGGGTATCTCCTGATTGATTCCGTTCACTTCGCTCATGGCCGCCCTGTCCTTAGAAGTCAAAGTCCGAGGCGAATGATCGCTTCAGCGTGTAGATCGCCTTGCCGTAGACCCGCCATTGGTTAGTGCCTGGGATGGGTTCCTCGAGTCGAAACTCGACCGGGCTGTTGTTGTGGTCATTCGCGTCCTGCTTGAGGAGCATGTGGGCGTTCTGGTAACGGTCACGCTGGTCGGTCGAGTCTCGGTCGAAGGTGAGTGAAAGCTGATTTGAAATGAGGATCTTGCCGACATACAGGCCCGCGCGGAGCACAAGGGGTCGAACTTTCTCGCTTACGGGCTCGGCTTGGAACAGCTTGATGATTAGCTGGCCTGTGGTGATTTTGTCTGCCTCGGGCAGGATCTTGACGCTTACTGTTCGCAGGTCGCTCTTGCGCTTTTTATTGATCGTGAGTACTGGAACGATGATTTCCTGCAGGGATGCGCCTCCGTGGACGAATCGCGAGCCGGCTCCGGGAAGCCGCAGCCGGTGGATCGACTTTGGTATCTGTATTTCCAGGTCTCCGTCGAGGCCGAGTTGAGCTGACGTGAAGGTTTTGAACGCGTGGTCTTCCTTCAGGCCGCGACCGAGGACGTAACGGCGCTTGGTCGCCTTGATGTCGTCACCTTGCGGTCGGGTCGACAAGTAGAAGGCGTCCTCGAGCGCAGTGTCCTGGAACAGGAAGCCGTGGTCTGCTGTGATGAGGATGTTCGTCGCATTCGCGTTCGTCAATCGCTTAATCAAATCGATGAGCTCGCGAAGCGTTTCCTCGGCGGCCTCGAAGACTTGGCGCTCGGTGCCTGCCGTATCCCCAGTTGCGTCAATGCGGTCGTGGTAAACGTACAAAACTTGGTGCTGCTGGTACAGCTCCCGCAGCTCGTCTCGGGTTAGGGATAACACGTCCTCAGCCTGGATTGCTTTCCCGTCTACGGCGGCGAGAACCTTGCTGCGGTTCACGGTGTTGTCTGTGCGTTGGCCGTCGGCCAAGACTGGATCGCCGTCCTTGGAGTGTCCAATCGTGCTGTGGGGCAGTAGCGCGGCCATGCCAAGCTGGGTGTAACTGGGCAGCACACCGAGCATGGCTTTCAGATCCGCATCGTAACGGTCTTCCTGACGGATGCGTGAGCCAAGTTCATCGGCGATTTCATACCGCAGGGCGTCCGAGATAATGACGACGGCCTTACGCCGGCCATCCCTTGTGATGGGAGCGACGTGATCGGTGTAGAAAGACGTTTGCGATCGGAGTGCGACGGACTTCCAGCCGTCGACCCCATCGACCTGTTGTTGCCAGGCGTTACCCAGGTCGTAAAGGAACTTGTTCGCGTAAAACTTCTCCACCTGGGCGCGCAGACACTCCAGCGGGCCGCTAAACTCAGCGGTGCGAGCTGCATAGGTGAACTGCCTGTAGAGCTGGTCAATGCGGAACCAGTTACTGCGGTATTGCTCCAGTCCCTCGTCGAACGACTGCATCGACAGCTCGAGCGTAGTGAGGGCACTCAGGAGATCAGAAGCGCACCCGATCGCGGCATACAGCTTGCGGTACCCGACAATCCAAATGCTGCTCTGGCGGCTGCGAATAACCTCTGCTACTTCTCGGGGTGAGACGGTCCGCTCAGTGACCGCCCGTGCCAGATCACTGATGATCGTACGATCAGTTTCCTCAAACAAGTCGTCGCCTAACAGGTCGCGGAAGCTTGCGTCTTCGATGGTGCTGGCATAGTCCAGGTCTCGCGCTGCGCGCTTTGCGAGCGTAGTCAATGCCTCCTGGCTGCGCCGGTCATTGCGAAGGCTCCCAAAGTCGAGCTGGATGTTGCGTAGACCGACTGATCGTTCGACCTTAAATCCGGCATTCGCCTGTCGGAACATCCATAGCGTGAAATCAGCAATACTGGGGTTCGGCGACACATAGCCATAGATTGATGCCACGCCCTGCCAGTAGAACTCGTCGAGGCCGTGCTCGGCGAGAGCACCGTACTTGGCATACGCACCACCGGCGTTCTCGATCAGCAGGATGCGTGTGATTTCTAGCAAGCTGTGCTCGCTTTGACCGAGCAGAACCGCCGACATCTTTGCTTGCAGCAGCCGGGCATCATCATCAGCGTTGAGCAGCTTCTTCAACCCTTGGACGCGTCTAGACACGCGGAAGAAACTGTCCCGCGCCAGCAGGACTTCGCCAATACCGTCGGCGGTAAGCCCTAGTTCCTGTTGCACTAGCGAGGTCCGGTCCGCGGTGAACACGCCGTAGGCCAGCTCCAGGTCGAGCAGCCAGTTGCCGATTCCGGTCGGCACGGTGCCCGAGCGGTATACGAGGAACTTCGTCTTAGGCTCGTGGTGCAGCAATCGGTTTCTGACTGCGTACTCGTCGTTAGTGACGCGCACAGTCTGCACGCCCTCCAGGCCGAGCGTGTCGAGGCCGGCGGCGTACTCGCCCTCGGGATCGTGCCAAAACACCACCCTCTGCGTCTCAAAACGACGCTTTAAGTGGGGCCTGATGGCGGATGTTTCACTCATCGCTTACCTCAAGTCCGGGAATCTTCTTCAGCGCGGCACCGAGTTTTGGGTAGTTCGCCTTCACGCCGTCGTCGAGGTCAATTTGTACTTGCTGGCTTGCCAACGGGTACAGCACGTCGTGCTCGTACTCGTCGAGTTCAAGCAGCACCTTGCGCAGACGGTCGACTTCCTTTAGAGCGGCAGCCTTCTCGCGTGGTGTGCCGTTGCTCGTGGCGAGCCGCTCGTAGTGCTCCCGGCTGGCCGCAAGTTTTGCTTTAAACTCGCGCAGGTACTCGTTGAGAACGGTCGAGACGGTCGACGGCGTATAGCGGTGCATGTAGATCAGCGCGTTGAATGACCCCTTCGGGCTGGAAAAGAGCCAGTAGACCGGGCGCTTCTTGTACCGCTGTAAATGATCCTTATAGAAGGACTTCACGAAGTAGTCACGCAAGTTCTTCACGCCTAGCGAGCCGGTGACAAACCGCAGGTTCTCCTCGAAGTGCTGGTCCCCGAACGCGACCCGCAGGAACTGGCGGAACTGCCCCACAATGTCGTCCTCGAACCAATCCCCATCGATGATCGGGATCACGTTGTCCTTGTCCGGCATGAACGTCGGGCTCGGAACCTTAATGAGGTAGTCCTGAAGCGTGTCCCCCTGGTTCGCGAGGATTAAGCCCAGTTCGTCGAGGCTGTAGCGCCCGAGCATGCAGCCGACGGCGTAAGAAACCAAATCGGAGACGATGTCTGCGCTGAGCAACTTGCTGTGGTCGGCGACGCGGTCAATTCCGTAGCGATAAGCAGGGTTCATTGATAAGGTCACGTTTTCTACCGGAACCTGAGTTTCAACGGTATCGGTCAAACCATAAGAATCGGCTAGTACAACATTGATTCGCTCTTCAGTTTCGCGAAGGTTCGCGACTGATGCCTCCATTGACGCGATATGCACAGCGACGGTTTGATGCAAAGGAAGGTTTGTGCCCTCTCTCACGCGAAGCGGCGAGACTGTGAAGTCCCAAGATGTCTCAAACATGTCCCAATCGGTAATGGAGATCTCGATGCATCTCTCGGCAAGGTGCGAGACACGCTCATGCATCGTGGTATCGATCGGGAGACTCCGCACATGGCCAATTTTGAAGTCCAACGTCGGCGCGAGCATAGTCATGAAGCGTGTTGTAACAGCACTGTTGAGCTGAGCTTCCAAAGAGAACAACGTAGCGTTTTCGTCGTCCTTGGCAAAGCCCATGGGGCCCTTTGTATCGAAGATGAAGCCACCCGGCACGTGGCGGACGGCAAACGATCCCCCTGAAAGGCTCGACCAAGTAAATCCGGTCTCAAAGTAAAAGCCCGGACTACGAATCACCGACTGCGGCCGACGACCTCGAAGTTCCTTGCCATCGTCCTCCCAGTTAACAACGTAATCATTGTGGCCGTACCAGCGCCGTGTCCCACCACCCTTCACATGTGGAACCCACTTCGCGCGGGCATCATCGGTTTGCCGGGTCTTAGACCGCGAGACCTCGTGCCACAGGCGTAAATACTTATCGTTGTTGCCAGTCGTAAGTCCTTCCCTGGTCGCCGCCACGTCATCGAGCCGCGCGAATGGGTGCCGAAGAAGCTCGAGCTCCGCCTCTCCTGCCCAATAGATGAACGGAGCTCCAGGTATGTCGGCGAAGTTGGACGATTTCGACTCGTATCGCTTGCCTCGATCATTCACCGCAGAGCGGAGACTCTCACTCTTCGCCCGCTCTGATCGGCCATCTACCAGCCGCACGTAGTCCCCGGTTACATCGCGCACGCCCGATTCGATGACAAAAGCTGCCGTAGACACAACGGCCCCTCCGATCGTGTCGAAAGCGTTCGTTCCAAGATGTGCTAGGGCGACCACCGAGCCACCTGAGAGGAGACGTCGTCTTAGTGCCTCGTACGAGGTCAGGAACAGCCAGGACTGCATCGTGATCATTGCCACGAATCCACGAGGTAAGACGAGCCGGACGTTGCGGTCAATGAACATGGCGAAAAGATCGAACCGGGAATCAGAGTATTTTGTCTTGGCAAACTCTGTGAGCGAGGAATTCATGTTTCCGGCGCCCATATATGGGGGGTTCGCGACTACGACATTGTACCGCTGGCTAAGAAAGTCAGCTTGTTTGAGAACGCGAAGCGCACTTTCTCGGAGCTCCAAATCGAAGAGATTGTCGTCAATCCCATGAGCGCTCAGGTCGCGTCTGAGCTTCTCAGCCACGCCCTGACGAGGGCAAATAAGAGATCCAAACGTGTCAGCCTGCTCGAACTGTGTCCAAAAGGCCACTTCACCGTCAAGGTCGCCACCCTGGGTGACGAGAGCGCCCAGTTCAGCGGGCGTGAACGAGATGGGTTCGAGCACGCAAATGTTCGGCTGGACCTGCTTATTGAAGAACGTGCGCTGCCGGGCGCGGGCCTTCATCGTCAGGACGAACGCGGCCAATGCCCCAGCACGGGCGTCGATCTCGGTGCCGTAAAGGTTGTTTTCGAGGATCAGGCCCGGAATGTCGGAAGGAGCGTAGCCCTCTTCCTCGTAGATCGTGTAAATCAAGTCGAACGCGTAGGTCAACATGTGGCCGGAGCCACAAGCCGGATCGATGACCTTCAGCTCTTCGGGGCTGGAGACTTTTAGGTAGTCCATCTCCTCGTCAACCGGAGCGATGTAATAGTCCATTCGGTCGGCCAGGCGCGAAGTGGGCCGGTTGAGCAGCCAGAGCCGCCCAAGGGAGTTCTCGACCAAGTAGCGGACGATCCAGTGCGGGGTGAAGAGCTGGGTGGCGGCGGGGATGTCATCGGCGCCGGCTTTCTTGTTTTTCTTGAACCCGGCGAAGACTTCACCCTTGCGCTCGGAGATGTAGAACTGGTACAGCCAACCGATGACTTCAACGTCTTGGCAGACCTCTTGGGTGAGCACGGCTACTGTCCGCGCGAGCACGGAGTCGTCGGCGAGGAGGTTGGCGGGGATCAGCAGTTCGGTGTAGTCGCCCTCGCGTTCGAACATGAATGGCATCGAGCGGTTCCAGTACCGGCAGTACTCCGCGAGTAGCAACGCGTACGCCTCTCCCTGAGGGTCGTCACTGCGGCGGGTGCCGTTAAGCAGACTAGAGACGGCCTCCACTGTGCGCTTGTTCGTGACGACGGTGCTGTCGATGTTCCCGCGCTTGGCCTCGGCGAGAACCTCGGGCTGCCCGCCCCCGCGACCCTGTTCAGGAGAGACAACACCGATGCCGGTGTAGCCGTTGGCGTCCATGAACCGCAGCGCAATAATGCGGTTGAACCAGGTGTAGGCAACTTTCTCGGCTACGGCGTCGCTCTTGTCGCCGCCAGCAGCGTTAACGGCCCTCTCTAACGCGACGACTGCGTTGGGCTGCTCCTGGCGCAGCTCTTGCGATGCCAGAACGACCGAGATGCGGGCCGACACCTCGCGCATGAGTGTAGTGCGAGCCCAAGCGGCGAATGACTTCAGCGGCGCAGTTTCCATCAAAGCGCAATTCTCTTTCCATCGTTAAGCGTGTTCAGCAGCGCATCGCGAAGCGCACCGAGGTAGCGGTCGACATCCTCCGGGTTTTCCAGGACGCCGTGGGCACCAGACACGGTAATCGTCTTAATCGAGATAGTTTGCCTCGGTGCTGGCCCAGGTCTGTCTGTGCCACCTTCGTCTTGTGGAGAGGATGCGAGCTGGTCGAGCAGCGCTGGGTAGGTCTTCTCCTCAAAGCTGTTGCCCTGCTCGCGGATGAGTGCAATCTGTCGCTCACTGCTTAAGCGGGCAATGATCTGATCGATTATGTGGCTGACATGACGCTGCGCGTCCTCCGTGGCTTTGCCATAGTAGGCGCCACCCAGTATCTCGGTCCTGCGTCCTTCGATGTCCTCGATGACCTTCCTGCGGTTGGTGGCGAGTGCGTCCTCGACCTGCGCGCGGAGAGCTTCTGTGGCCTGCTTAAGCTGAGTCATGCGCTTACCGAGGAAGGCGTTTGCGTCTTCCAAGAACCGTTTGATCTCAGTGTCGTTTTCTGTCGGCAGGTATCCGAGGTTGTTCGCGTTCGCAGCGAGCAACGCGACGGCCTCGTCATAAATGACTTTCTGACCGCCGCCCAAAAACAATTGAATCGGGTCGATCACGTTCTCTTTGGCGTCGAGCAGATCGTCACTAAGATCAAACTCGGTCAGATACCACTCATTAGGCTTGCCCACAGCCCTTTCGAGCAAGGTGATGGGGGCAGCCAACTGCTCGACGAGCGGGTACTTCGAACCGCTCACTCGCGCCTTGAGCTCAGCGAGCTTCGCTTCAAGCTTGTCGCTGCCGTGCCGGGCCAGCTCCAGCGGATCCTTTGGTGCGGTTGCCTCGTCGAAAAAATCGGTGCAGAACTTCCGGAACGCCGTGACCTTACGCTCGTCAAAGAGCTTCTGCGGGGCGAGCACCGCATGCAAGTGCTTTTGCGTATTGCGCAGTATTGGAGCGACCTCGGTGCGCTTGAGTATGTTTCCATCGATGGTAACCGTGATCTTTGAGGTGCCCACGAGCCAGGCGATAACTACCTCGATGGAGGCGAGATCCCAACCGTAGGGCTTGGCTTGGAACGCATCTATGATCCTCTTGACGGTCACTTGCTCGCCGAGCCGGTCACGTTGCAGCACGAACGAGAGCACCTCATCACCCGGGCTGGTCAACGTCGACAGTGACGAACCGTCGATCATGCTTGAGTGATCCGGATTGGCGAAGGCAGCAACCTGCTGTTCGCTATATATGGAGCCTCCGAGCAGTCTGAGTTGGGTATAAGTGCGGCTTATGAGGTCCTGAAAGCCGTCCGCCACGCGCGCGAAAGCGTCTTGGGAGGAAGAGGTCACGTCGGTGGCGTTGATTACGAGGTCCGCCTTGCCGACGGCCCGGCGAATACGCTCGATGAGCTCTTTCTCGCGTTCGACGTTCTGTGTCGCCTTAGAGCGCAGAATCTGGTCCTCGATTGCCGACAGTGAAGTGGTCTGCTTGAGCTTGGTGTACTTCTCCGTCTTGATCAGCAAACGCAGGTCCAAAAGGGCACGCTCGTCGGGTTTTAGGATGACGCGCAGCTCGTCCTTGCCCGCGCTATGCATACGAGTCTCTTCAGCGCCGAACGGATACTCCGGGGTGATGAAATGCACGGTCAGTTCGCGTTGCTGCCCGTATACCTGGTCGTCTAGCTTGTATCCGAAAGCGAAGTCCTGCCCGTTTTTGGCGTACCGCAGCTTGCTCGTGCGAACGACGTCGCCGGAGATGATCTTGAACAATCGGCCGCTGATCTCCGACGGGTCGAAATCAACGTTCTTGATTTCCTCCTCAATGACCTGTTCTTCGTTGGTCAAGTACTCGTAGAGGTTGCCGTTGCGCTGCACGTACGTCTGCGTCTCTAGCAGCGTCAGAGCCTCCTGTACCTGTTTGGACAGCGCGGGCAAGTCGAGACCGAAGTGGTCGTAGACCAGCACGGTGAGGTTGCGCGGGGTGGCGTGGAAGCCTTCGACGTACTTCACGAGGAACAGCGCCTTGAGTAGTCGCACGGCCAGCTCATTGTCGAGGTTCCGCTCCGCCACGTCGATCGAACGCTGTGCGGCGGACTTCAGTGAGGCGCGGATGCCTGCGAACATGTGATCGAACGTGGCTAATCTGCCCACTTCGACGTTGCCTATGCCCTTGACGACCTGCTGCACGACGCCGAGCATCGACCGCTCACCGACTGAGCTGTTACGGCCCTCGAACACATTGTGGTCGGAGATGCCCTCAATTGCGGCTTGGAATAGCGGGAATTGGTAACTCACGAACGGGTAGGTGCCAAGGAAGTGTGCCTCGTCAGTGTAATTGCGGTACGTCTTCGCGCCATCCACAAAGTCGAACAGGGTCTTGAAGTTGGCGTGCTGCTCTGCGTAGATCGAACTCAGCGCGGCCTCACCCGCTTCGTTTTTCTCCAGCAGGCGTTTACGGATGACCTCTTCGACGTCAGCGCTAGTGAGTTTCATTCGAGTGGCGAACCGGTCCCGAATCTTGGAGAAGTCGTTGCCTTGCTGCTTGGTGCGATCACCAACAATCTTGTCCATGTCCTCCTGCGAGGTCACGAATACCCACGCCCGGCCGTGGCACTTGGTGTTCAGTGACTCGGCGATCGTCTGGAGGTTGAGCATCAAGTGCGTGTTTGATCCGATGAACTGGCCAACCTCATCGACATAGAAGTTGAGCCGGAAGCCGTCTTCCTGTTTGTCGAGCCACGTCTTCACCTCGTCGGCGAAGTCCTCGATCGAGACCGAATACTCGTTGCGGTATTTAGTAAGAATGTTGGTTGGTGTGCCATCGGTTTGGCCGCTGACCTCGGCATACGCCTTGGCCACGTTGACCTCTTCGAGTACGCCTTCTTCACGTCCTTGGCCCCAACTGCGTCCGGAGATACGGGCGTATGCGATCTTGAACGCTTCGTACTGGCCGCGATTGTCCAAGTCGCGCTCGAACCGGGCAACATGCCCTTGATTGCCGTAATATCCACGGCTCTCATCGAAGACCTTGACAAACACCTTCAGCAAGGCGTCGGCCTGCTCCTTCGTGATGAGGGTAGCTTTTTGGTCGATGTTGAACAGCAGGCTCTTTCCCGGAATCCGCTCAGCTTTAGTCAGCAGTGCTGGGAGGAAGGCGTCCTGTGCCTTAGTCCGGAAACTTTCGGACACGCGCTCCCGCGGGAATGCCTGACCGTCCACCTCACCGAGGAGGTGCGCGAGTAACTTCAACAAGTGCGACTTACCGGAACCGAAGAAACCCGAAATCCACACACCGTTGGCGTTGGTGTAGTTCGTGTATGCCTCAAGCAGCAGCTCCATGCCCTTGGCCGCTTCGTTCGTAAGGACGTACTCATCAACTTCGGTGCCCAGGTGCGCGGTGTCGTCAGCCTTGATGACACCCTCTATGGGGCGCTGAACGTCTTTAGCGAAGATCTGGTTTAGATTCATCGAGTCAAGCCTCCTGTTCCAAGATGTTCTTGGCTCGGTAATACTGGTCGTCTTTGAGTCGCCCGAACAGCACGAGCGACGAACCCAAAGTGTCGGACTGCTCGTAACGGCCGGGAAAAAACATGAGCATCGGCTTATCGGTCACGACGCTCTGCAAGTTGTGCAGCACGTTGTGCGAACGGATGTACGGGAATACTTCGCCAATGCCGGTCAGGAAGAAAATATCGAAGTCACTCTCGGCAAGCTTGGTGCGGATCGCCGACGCGATGTGGAGCTGCGGGTCGAGCATCCCCTGGAGCAATTCGCGGAAGTCGGCCTTGTCCTGCTCGGGTTCGAGCGCGATCAGCCGATCCCAGACTCCGCGTTCCTTGAGAATTTCTACTGACAAGTCGTAAAGGTTGATTTCGTGGACCACGACGCCCTTGTTCGCCAGCCGGTTTTTGATGCGCTTCTTCGATCCAGCGACCGGGAGTGCATCTTCGGGGTCGTAGGGGTAGATGAAGAACGGCACCTCGTTGCTCAGGCCCTCCATCTTCAGAAAGCGTTTGCCGCTGAGGACAGCGAACAGGTGCTCTTCCTGCTTGGATAACTCGGTCCTTGTCACTTTTAGACCCTCCCGGAAACAACATTGGTGGTCGGGAAAAACCGCAGGTCATTTGGAGTGCGCGCCGCCAAGGCGCTGTCGACGCGTTGAGACAGCATGACCTGCTGTATGCGTCCGGCAGAAAGCAAGCTGGCATCGTTGAGCATCCGGAACAGGTTTGAACGCAACTTGAGCCGCGTGGAGTTTTCAAGTTTATCCAGTTCGGTATGCCACAAAGACTTGCCCCGCACAAAGCTGTCGAAATCTTCATATGTGAGCGTCGGCGTAAGCAAGAGGAACCGCTCGCGCACGACCTCCTCAGCGAACTCTCCGACCAGGCTATATCGACGACAGGCCGCCGCCCATAGCAGGTGTCCGCGCTCCGTTGACGTTGCCTCGATGAATAGTTCAATCTCGTTAGCGGTTAGAACTGCGAGCCGCTGAGTGACTTCGCGCGCCAGTCTGGATCCAGAGGCGACTGTGCGGGCTTGTAACAAGTTTTTTTCGGCGATCACCGCTCGAATATTGAGCGGGTCATGTTCCTGTAGGAACAAGGGCGCGACGATGGCCGCCTCACGCATGAGCAAAGCCCCACTGGTAAATGAGAGCGAATAGCGTTGTATCGCGGCGGCAGGGTGCTCGACCACAGGTGGCCCCTTTCATTTTTCAGTGAGGAGAATGGCGTTTTGCCTATTGGCTAACTGTCGAGGGGTTGGAGTTAGCTAATCGAATCATCATCTTTCAACAAGTCGCTGCCACCACTACGGACCCACTCATCGACCTCGCTTATTTGGAATCTCCAGAACCTGCCGACTTTATGAGCAGGCATGCGTTTACCAGCGATCCATGTGTAGACCGTGTCTTTAGTGATTCCCAGGTGAAGGGCAATCTCATCGGCGGATAGCCAGGGCTCGACCAACGCGGAACCTCCAATCGGTACTGAAAAACCTACGGTACTTCATTCGACGGGTTTGGCTGGGTTTGAGCGGGTTAGGCCGAGCTTGGCATGTCGTGTGGAGCACCGGGTCATAGGTTCCTGCTGTCCATTTGGACGCGGGAAAAGCAGCGGAGCGTAGGGAGCTTTTGCCGTGCCCCTGCGGGCAGGAGGCACACCAACCTTTGACCCGCAGTCCTGCACGAGAGGTCCGCAACAACTAGCTACGCGGCGCGGCATGGGCGATAGGTCCCTGTTTCTCGGCCCAGTGGTAAGAGACATGAGGAAGGGCCGGCGCATTCACTGCCGGCCCTTCCTCATGTCTCGAATCCTAGATGAAGGAGATTGCTCGAACCTGGTCGAGCGTTGCAGCTTCCGGCTCGTTAGCGGTCTTAACCAAACCTTGCTTAAGTTGTTGCTGGGACAGGCCGACCACGTCGCCGAAGTATGCCACGATGCCTGGTCGACGCTTGGACCGATAGGTTGTGCGTGGGAATACTGCTGAACCGAAAGCGGTGGCACCTGCCAACCCAGCCACCGCTCCGACCCACTACAGCCACTCGATGTTGTTGTCGAGGTCGCGTGAATGCCAAGACCCTCCGAAGGCTGCGGCCACGATCGGCCCTATGACCACACCGATGGCGGCAAGCAATGTCGATGCCTTGCCGTCGGCACGTGCTAGTTCTTCGCGAGCTTCTCGTTTCGACACATGGTTGCGGGACAGTAGAGTCCCCGAACGGGGGGAGTATCTCGTCGAAGTGTGCTGCAACCGAACGGTTATGAGACTAGGCAAAACCGCGAGAAGAGATAATGCAGTCGACAGAGCCGAGATCCCGGCGGGGATCGCAACCGGCAGGGGTCACGTGACCGCAGGAACATGTTGCCTGTAGCAGAACTAGCCAGCACAGTCTGGCGCGACGAGTTGGCGAGCGATAGAGAGACTGAGTGGCCCCAATTGCGGCGCCACGCGACCATACGACCGCCCCTACCCGACTCCATCCGCGGTCAGCCCCTAGTTAGGATCACTTCTACGACACGCCGTTGCCAAGCACAGGCACGTCGGCGCCAAAGACACGGATAAGTTCGACCTATGACCGTAGCGAATGACCATCTTGTAGGGGAAGCAGTTGCCGCACTCGAGGTGACCGACGAGGGGCCGATAGGCGCCGTTGGCGGACAGAAGGCTGTACATCGCGTTTCGCGAGGGGGGCAAACGTTTGTACTCAAAGTCGTGGCGCTAGAGTTCACGACTGACGAGACGCTGAAGCGCGCAGAGCGCGAGGTACAACTACTGGCAAGTATCGACAACCCCAATGTGGTGAAGGTGGAATCCGACTTAGTAGAGCTGGGCTCTCCAGTCCACGCCGCCGCGTGGATCGAGGAGTACCTGGACGGCGATGACCTAGGCAACCTGCTGACAGGAGCACCGTGGACATGGGCTGACGCAAAGTCTATGGGAGTACAGGTTGCTAATGGTCTAGCTGCGGGACACGAAAAGTCTGTAATTCATCGCGACCTAAGCGCGAATAACGTGCGGCGGCTCAGTAATGGCACTTACAAGGTGCTCGACTTCGGGTTTGCTCGCCACACGTTGCGCTCCGGCCTCACAGTTGCTGGCCAGCCGGGTACGCCAGGCTATCTGACGCCGGAACACCTCAACAGCTACAGCGGCGGTCCGATGCAGATGTCGGATGTGTTCCAGGTCGGCATCCTTATGTACACGGCGCTTAGTGGCGTCTCGCCCTATCCATGGAGGGGTGATGACTACGAATACATCTCGCGTCTTAAGAGCGGGGCAATGAAACCCCTCGGTGAACACCGGCCTGATCTGAGCTCGGAGCAGATCGAGGTTTTGCATCGGGCGCTTCATTCGCAACCGGCGCGCCGATTCAGGAACGCCTCTGAGCTCCGCGATGCACTGGAGGCGACGCCATGACAACGTTCATCGAGGACAGTCCTCGCTCATTCCAAGCGGGGTGGATTGCAAACGCACATACCGCGGGAAGCGCCACCGGTGCCGTCCTCACTCCGTGGGCATCTCCCTACATCCACCGCGGTGGCCCGGGCCTGAAGCCCGGAATAGGAAACCGCGTTACCGAACTTCACGACGCTGGCGTGACCGTTTGGTTCGACGCAACCACGCATGCACTCCAAATGCCAGGCGTGGGCGACTTCCGCTACTACTCCGAGTTCAACCTCTGGGGTGGGCCAATCGGGGACTTGACGCAGGATGCCTACCGTCGCGAGCACGTTAGAAGAGTCTTCAAACACCAGTTGGCGTTAGCTACACCTTTGGTTGCGCCGGCACCGCTGCTCCCTTCCGGACTCAATAACATCAGCACGCTCGCACTGGAGACAGCTCGGGTCGCTTTGGAGTTGCAGCCTAGTGCGCGGCTTACCATCGCTGGTGTCGGCACGTTCTGGAGCGACGGACGTGATCTTGACGCTCACGTGGGAGCACTTGCGGCACTGGCACCTAAAGGATGGTTCATCTCTTTTGTGCAGCCCGACAACGAACTTCCGCCTAAGCTGACCGCCGACGAGGTGTATGGAATATGCCGGACGGTTCGAGCGCTCAGCGAATATGCGCCGGTGCACGTTTCTCATGGTGACTTCGCAGCACTGCCCGCCGTGGCTGCTGGTGCAACAACAGTCGGTACAGGATGGGACAAGCGGCAAAGAGTGGTGTCGTTCACTGACTATGTAGAACGCGCCGAGAGCACAGGCCAGGCGAGTTGGTACGAGCGTCCAACGCTTCTGGGCCTCCTTGGGACTTTGGACAAGAAGGGCCACGGCGCGCTCCTCGAGCAACAAGATGCCGCCCTTGCGGCTCGACTGGGCGGTCTGCCGCCAGTACCCGGCCCAAAAGAGTCATTTCGTCATCATGTCGTACAGCTTGATACTGCAGTACGGCGAATCCAAGGCGCCGGGTCCCACAGGCAGCGCTACGACGAACTCGACCGAATGTACGTTGAGGCTGCTACTAATTGGGCGGCAGTACGAGTGGCAACCGGTCTCCATGACCGGACGAGCACTTGGGTCACGGCCTACCAGCAGGGATTACGAATGTACGCACGGAGCGAGGGCTGGACTCCCTAGCCCGGCCCTTGTCGCTGCCGCGAACAACTCAGCCGCCTGGGTTCGGCGCCGGGCTGCGACATGGCCTAGGCGAGGACGGACAACCCAGCTGCCTTCCAACAAGAGTCCTCCGCGATCTTGCATGACCTCGGCGGTTACTGCTGCCTGTGCGCGCTCAGTGAGCTGTCCCATTACGAGCACGTAGCTATCAGCCCAAACCCGGTAAGTGCGTACCTGACGGAGCGCAGAGCGCCAGTCCTCCACCTTCGCTTCAACGGCATAAAGGCGCCCGCCCGGCTCCAGTGATTCGGGTCGCACGTATTTACCCGACGATGTCTCAATGAGGGCTCCGCGCTTCACTAGGCTCCGTAGTCGTTCAGCGACGGTCTCCACTGGCCATCCCAGCGCGCGCGCGATGTCCTGCGCGCTAGATGGCCGCCTGGTGTAGGCCGCCGAGACGATGCCTGTTTCTAACTCATTGACTACCGGGCCCACGTCTAAGTGCTGACGGCGCCTAATACGGTCGATATCGCCCACATACACGGTGAAGTCGGGGATACCTAGCGGTCCCGCGAACTCGGGGACAAGAACCAGGCCTCGACTTGCACCGGGCAAGCCCTGAACGGCCGCAAGTGCATCCTGGTGCAACTCACGTTCCTGGATTGGCTCGAAACGTCGTCCGGCGCGCGGGGTAGAAGTTGCGATTTCAAGCGCGTAAGTCATTCGAGTCCTCCATCTATCTGACTCTAGTAGCAGACGTCTTCCCATGGCAGAATTATGCCGCCGTCGTTGCCGTTCCCCTCGTCACATCACGCTGCGTGCTCGCGCAGCAGGTCTTGCTCGCTGCTCCGGCGACTTCCTCAGCGGTGTCCGCGGGCGACATCGTCTAGGCCCTTTGACCTCGTGAAGTGTATCGGAACCAGGTTGTCTCGCATCCCATCGAATACGGGATAGTTATTCCGCTACGTATAAGCCAGATTCGTAATCTGCATCGTAGGTCACGAAAGTAGCCGATCGTTGGCCGACGGGGTGCGTCTACTCGGTCCTAATGATCGCAACACCTAGGTTCTTAGGCAGACCGGCGGTTCTGATAGTCGTCCATGTGGATGACGTCCGCGAGGGGGGTGTCTTTTCTGGTGGGTGGTACTTCAGTTGTGCCACTGGTGGTGCGAGGCATGGTTGCAGGCGGATTTGCGGTATCGACCGTAGCCTCAGGCGTGTCTCCGCTCACCTGTGTAACCTTCGGCTGCTTCGGTTTCACGGGGGGCCGATGCCGCGCAAGCCGTTTGACCGCGGGCAGCACCTTGGTGTCCCATAACTGGGCCGCGCGCGGAAGGATGATTTCTTGCATCAACGGGTCCAAAACATAGGTATTGAACAACCGACTAAAAAATTCTGCCGTTTCCCTATTGCGGTGCTCTTCCTCCTTTTCTTCGCGCCTACGCCGCGCGTCGTAATCACGATTCAGCTGCTCGTCGAACTCTCGGTCAACCTCAGGTTGCTTGCCTGACTCGGGAGGCCTTGGATTGCTGTAATGGACGATGAGGGAACCGTCTTCGTTACGTGCACCGCCCGAGCTCAACGAATCGAAGGGGATTGGGTTCCCGTTTTTGTCGCGCACCGGGACGTCAACCAACACTTCCCGATACTCCTGCTTGTCACTCTCCATTGCCCCTCCAGTTTCCTCCGATGAGCCTATACCTTGAGGTGGTTACACTGATTGGTGCTCAATTGGGCCGGGTTGCGAGGCCCAGTACTGCTGTTCCCGACGTCCGAGCAGGCAGCGGATGCGAATAAGGGGCAAGTGGCACTAGTCGGAGTCAAGCTGTGCTCAACGATGCCCGTATCAAGAACGCCTCTCCATCAACAGTTGTAAGTTCTTTGAGCGTGCGTTGTTCCAAGTTGTACCGAAATACTTGACTGTGTGCTAAGCCCAGATCTGATACCGGCTCCCGCGAAGCCCGACTGAAAATTCCTGGCCGGGTAACTACTTCGACGGACTCTCGTGTAGCCATATTGCTCGGTCCAAGTCCCGGGGTTCAACAGCAAGCTTCGTGGCCGCGACTTGAAGGAGTTGCCGCGTTCGTGCGGGAGTAAGTCTGTTGTCACCGCCGAGAACTCGGGCGAGGTAGCGCTGCACCATCACGTCTGGTTTTGTCTCGGTGGTGACTCCTGCGTTCATGATCAGGTATGACCAGGCAAGCGTGCCGAAGCCATTGATTGAAAGCCATGCTGTCTTTGCAGAGGTGCTTCCGTTGGTCGCGGCGGTTCGGAGGTGTTCTGTGCTCGTCACTGCGGTGTCCAGTGCTGCGAGCCGGGAGAGACCCTCGTAAATGCCCTCAGGTCGCAAACGGTTCGTACCGGGGAGTTTGCTTTCGTTGCGCAGGACGTCTCGGGCGAAGTCTGCGGGGCCACCTGCGCTATCCATGGCCTTCATCAGGTCTGGGCCACTGTCGGTGTCTGCCGTTGGGCGAAGCGCACGGTACCGGGTAAGGACATTCGTCGCTGCGGCCGAGCTCGCGCGCAGGGAGTAGGCGGAGTTCAGGGCGCAAAGTGCAAGAGAGTCGCGGAACTCTACCGGGGCCCTCCACTCGGAAGGATCACCGAGATCCTCAGCGATGGCCGTCACAAGGAGATCTAAATCAGTCATGACCGGATGATATCTGGCACATGATGCCGCCGGCGGGACTATCGCGCAAAAAGGACCGTTTAAGAGCCAGTTTTTTTGCACCACTCCAACCCCCTCGTTTTTTTGTCTCTCTAACCAAGTGCGAAACGTGTACTGTCATAACGCGAGGGTGAAACGAATTCTGCGACCCTCCGGACTGGAGGAGGACACATGGATCGACCGGAACGTCTCGAAGGCGTCGAGGAACCACGTCTGGTGCCTGATGGCGTCCTGATCGGATACGCCCGCGTGTCGACCATGGACCAGAACCTCGAGGCGCAGACCCGTCAGCTGGTCGACGCTGGTTGCTACGACGTCTACGCGGACCACGGGAAGTCAGGGGCGACGATGACCCGCCCCAAGCTGGAGCAGTGTCTCCGCGCACTGCAGCCAGGCAACACCCTCGTGGTGACCAAGCTCGACCGGCTCGGCCGTACAGTGCGCGGACTCGTGGAACTCCTTGACTCACTGCATGAGCGAGGCATCATGTTCCGGTCCCTCGGCGAGGGTATCGACACCACCACAGCCTCGGGCCGGCTGATGTTCAACATCATCGCCAGCGTCGCGGAGATGGAACGCGAGCTGATCCGGGAACGGACGAAGGCCGGCCTCGCCGTAGCTACAGGGAAGGGCGGCCGCCCGCCGCGCCTCCAACCCCACGATGTCGTGGAAGCCCGCCGTCTGAGGGAGCAGGAGAAGCTGACCGTCGAAGCCATTGCGAAGAGGTTCAAGGTCCATCGCTCCACGATCATTCGCGCACTGCGCACCGATGGCCTCGCAGGCGCCGGCTACCGAGAGGGTCAGAGTGGTCGCAAATGAGCCATGGCGTACCAGAGTGACGTTTCCGTCGAATAGCGCAGGGCGCTCGGTACGGTGGGAGAAGTATTCCCACCGGCACCAGGGGGCCCCCGATGGCACGATCGCGCAAGCGCAACCAGATTGATGGTCAGGCAACTCTCGACCTAGACGCATTTCTTTTCGCACCACCAGAGGAGGTTCTTGATGAACAAGTACGGCAAGTTCGCGCAGGAGACGTGGAAGATGACCGCCCCGTCGCAGTACTCCCTGATCCCGGACCCGGAGGAGTGGTTCCGGAAGCTGGGCGAGGAAGCAGCGACGAGAGTAGAGGAACTGACCCGGGAGATAGCGGGCCCGGATTCGATGACCGACTCGTTCCTGGAGAAGTACGGACGCTTGACGACCTCGCAGATGCAGGCCGAGGAGATCGTCCGAGCCGAGATGCTGACTCCGAGCGAGATGGAGACAGAGGGCGACGAGACGGACGACGAGGAGAAGACCAGCTCGATCCTGTTGGAGCACCGGAAAGAGATGAGCCGAATTCTGCAGGAGGGAATGGAGGAAGTCAGGGCCGAGGAGCTGGCCTACCAGGA
This sequence comes from Arthrobacter sp. CAN_A214, assembly GCF_015751955.1. Classification (NCBI taxonomy): domain Bacteria; kingdom Bacillati; phylum Actinomycetota; class Actinomycetes; order Micrococcales; family Micrococcaceae; genus Arthrobacter; species Arthrobacter sp. CAN_A214. The sequence goes on along the minus strand of NZ_JADOUU010000016.1, from coordinate 38,106 downwards.
CGCGAGGAACAACCCTCAGAACTAAACCCCGCGATTGAAGCGGACTCCCGTTTCATTCCTGCACGGCAGGAGGACCTCGCCCCGTCGGGTGCCCGAGCGCGGTTCCAAGCTAACGTCGCTGCGCTGCGTGTCCTGCGTGAGCTGCAGGACCAGGCTCGGGTAGCCACCTTGCAGGAGCGCGCCGCGCTGGCTCGGTGGGGGAGCTGGGGCGCCACCGGTGTGGCCGAGGTGTTCGATGAGACTCAGGCCGAGTACGAGGCTGACCGCGCCGAGCTGCGCGAGTTGCTGAGCGAGGACGAGTACCGGGCCGCGAACCGGACTGTCATCAACGCCCACTACACCGATCCCGCTCTCGCCACGGAACTCTGGCAAACCCTAGATACGCTCGGCTTCGCCGGTGGTCGCGTGCTCGAGCCCGGTTCCGGTGCCGGTACTTTCATCGGCCTTGCGCCTGACTCAGCGGCCATGACCGGCGTCGAGCTGGACCCGATCACCGCCGGTATCTCCCAAGCCCTCTACCCGGACGCTGACATTCGAGCAGAGTCGTTCGCTGACACCCGATTGCCCGCTGGGTACTTCGACGCCGCCGTCGGCAACGTCCCGTTCGCCAAGACCAGGCTGCACGACCCGCGACACAACGCCGGCAACCACTCGATGCACAACCACTTCATTATCAAATCCCTTGCCCTCATCCGGCCCGGAGGCGTTGTCGGCGTCATCTCCTCGGCGTTCACCATGGACGCGCAAAACCAGGCAGCACGCCGTGAAATCTACGACACAGCCGACCTGCTCGGCGCCGTCCGACTGCCCACGGGCGCCCACCGCCGCGCCGCCGGCACCGATGCCCTCACGGACGTCCTGATCCTCCGCAAACGCCTTCCGGGCGAGGAGCCACTGAGCCCGCTGTGGCTCGAATCACGTGTCCTGTCCGTGGGGGAGGACAGGGAGCAGGACGCCGAGTTGGACGCCGGCCAGGACGTGGCCCGGATGAACGCCTACTTCGTTGACAACCCGCAGCGCGTGCTGGGTGAGCCCGTGGTGGGTAACGGCATGTACGGGTCAGCGACCCTCACCGTGCGCAGCGAGGATCTGCGCTCCGTGCCCGAGCAGATGCACGACCAGCTGCAGGACATCGCCCTCACCGCCGTCGCCGCCGGCAGGGGAGCGGTGGAGCGCCAGGACGGGCAGGTTATCGAGTCCGCAGCCATCGTGCCGGCAGGCAGTGACTTGCAGGTCGGCCACATCGCGGCCGTCCCAGACGGCACCTTCACTCAGGTCGGAATCGACGGCGCGGCAGCTCCGCTGGCTGTGCCGCGGACGGCGGCCGCCGAACTGCGGTCTTTGCTGAACCTTCGCGACGCCGGACGCTCAGTCCTCGTGCTCGAGGCGAGCAACGTGGAGGACACCGCCGAGTTGGGTGCTGCCCGTCAGGATCTTCAAACGTCGTACCAGGCATACGTCAGCACGTATGGGCCGATCAACCGGTTCACCGAAAGCCGCACAGGCAAGTTCAATGATGCTGGCGAAGACATCATGCGAAGGGTTACACCGAAGGCCGTCGCGCTACTGAAGGGGGAGCCGTTCGGTGCTCTCGTGAAGGCGTTGGAGAACTTCGATGAGGGTAGCCAGACGGCTACGCCGTCGGCTCTGCAGCGCGAACGCCAGGTCCAGCCCCGCCAGCCCATTCGAGGCGTCGACACCCCAGCTGAGGCACTGGCTGTCACCCTGGACAACACGGGTGAAGTTGACCTCGCAGAGGTCGCCCGGCTGCTGGGTGTCGAGCGTGGCGCTGCACGGCAGGCGCTGGGTGAGTTGGTCTACGACGTGCCCGGGGAGCAGGGCGCTCTGGAGACGCGGGCGGAGTACCTCAGCGGCAACATCAGGGAGAAGCTCGACCGTGCCGTGGAAGCCGCAGCCGAGGACGAGCGGTACAACCGCAACGTCCAGGACCTCCGCAGTGCGCTGCCGCTTCCGCTGGGTGCGGATGAGATTGAGGCGCGCATCGGCTCCGTCTGGATATCCTCCGAGGTACATCAGGAGTTCCTGCAGACCATCACCCGCGACTCACGGGCCCGCGTCGACCGGATCACCGGTGCGAACTGGGATGTCCAGGCGAGCAGGCACAGCTTCACTGTCCGCAATGACTGGGGAACGGAGAGGATGCCGGCGGGTGAGATTTTCAAGGACCTCCTTGAACAGAAGCGGGTCCAGGTCACCGACCCGGACCCTGATCCGCAGAGCCAGCGGCGCATCCTGAACCCCACCGAAACCGCTGCAGCGCAGGAGAAGGCCCAGCTGGTGCAGGACCGTTTCGGGGAATGGGTGTGGGAGGACGCCGATCGTGCTGTGGCTTTGACGGACGAGTACAACCGTCGCTTCAACTCGCTCGTGCTGCGCGATTACACGGTCGAAGGTGAGCGCTTGACCCTGCCGGGGCTCGTGAAGAACTTCGAGCCTCGATCGCACCAACTGGCCGCTGTGGCTCGCATGATTTCCGAGCCGTCCGTGGGACTCTTCCACGAGGTAGGGGCCGGCAAGACCGCCGAGATGGTCATGGGTTCCATGGAGCTGCGCCGGTTGGGTATGGCCCGCAAGCCCGCGGTGATCGTGCCGAACCACATGCTCGACCAGTTCGCCCGGGAATGGTTGCAGATCTACCCCCAGGCGCAGATCCTCGCCGCATCCTCGTCCGACCTCGCCGGCGAGAAACGCCGGGAGTTCGTCGCCAGGGCGGCCGCGAACGACTGGGACGCGATCATCATGACCCGCACCGCGTTCGAGCGCATCCAGCTCTCTGACGAGTCGCAGGTCGCCTACTCCAACCGGGAGATTGAACGCCAGCGCGCCGAACTGAACGCAGCAAAGCAACGTGCTGACGCGGCAGGCCAGAAGATGCTGTCCGTGAAAAAGATCGAGAGCCGCCTGCAGGCGCTCGAGGAGCGGACTAAAGCCAAGCTGGACCGGCCAACCGATCCGGGGATCACGTTCGAACAGACCGGCATCGACTACCTGCTCGTGGACGAGTTGCACGACTTCAAGAACCTCGAAACAGCATCGAACATCCAAGATGCCGCTATCGACGGTTCGAACCGTGCCACGGACCTCCACTCCAAGGTGGAGTACCTGCGCAGCGTGCACGGTGACCGGGTGATCACCGGTGCGACCGCTACGCCGATCGCCAACAGCGTGACCGAGATGTACGTGATGCAGAGGTACCTGCGCCCCGACCTGCTGGAGCAGGCAGGGATCAACGACTTCGATACGTGGGCTGCGACGTTCGGTCAGGTCGTGACCGAGATGGAGATGACCGTCGCCGGTGGTGACAGCTTCAAAATGAAGGAGCGGTTCTCAAAGTTCCAGAATGTGCCCGAGCTGCTGAAGATGTTCCACACCTTCGCGGACGTGAAGACCGCCGAGGACCTGCAGCTGCCGGTTCCCGACATCGAGGAGCGCGAGGACGGCAGGCGCCTGCCCCGCATGGTCGCGGTCGAACCGACCATCGAGCTCGAGGCGTACATCGCGGAAATCGCTGACCGTGCCGAGAAGATCCAGGCACGTCTGGTCGACCCGACCGAGGACAACATGCTAAAGATTTCCACGGATGGCCGGAAGGCTGCCCTGGACATGCGGCTGGTCGACCCCGACCTCGACGTACTGATCGGGGAGACGAAGATCAGTGCGACAGCAGACCTCCTTGCGAGGGTCTACGAGGAGAACAAGGACCGCATTTACGACGATCCAGCGACGAAGGAACCACATCCCACACCGGGCGCCCTACAGATTGTGTTCTGCGACCTCGGCACGCCCTCGGACAATTGGAATGTGTATGGGCAGCTGCGCGAGGACCTGGTGCAGCGTGGGGTTCCAGCAGAAAAGATCCGGTTCATGCACGAAGCCAAGAATGACGCCGAGAAGGGCCGGCTATTTGCGGCTTGCCGGACAGGGGACGTCGCCGTGCTGGTCGGCTCGACCCAGAAGATGGGTGTCGGCACGAACATTCAGGACCGTGCCGTTCACCTGGTCGACCTCGATGCTCCGTGGCGGCCGGCCGACGTCGCGCAACGCCATGGCCGCATCATCCGACAGGGGAACCAGAACCCCGAGGTGGCCATCTCGCAAGTGGTCACCAAGGGATCGTTCGACACGTTCATGTGGCAGACGTTGGAGCGCAAGAGCAAGTTCATCGACCAGATCATGCGCGGCCGGCTCGACGTCCGCGAGATCGAAGACATGGGAGACAGCACCCTGTCCTTCGCGGAGGTCAAAGCCATCTCCAGCGGCAACCCGCTCATTCTGGAGAAGTCGAAAGCCGACCAGGAGCTCACCCGACTGCAACGCCTTGAACGCGCCTGGCATCGCAACCAGGCGGCACTCACGCGCCGGAAGGACAGCTCACTCGTCCGCGGTCGCGCCTTAGTGGCTGAACTGCCAGCGCTGAAGGAAGCTGCCGCGAGCACAACCGCCGACGTCGGAGGCGATGCGTTCCGTATGACGATCAATGGTCGGGCCGTCGACAAGCGCACCGACGCAGTGGAGGCGCTGCGCACATGGGCGGACAGGAACGCAGCAGGTCGACCCCCGATCCAGGGGTCCAAGGACCTCGGTGTAATGGCCTCCATCGGCGGTCACGACATCAGGTTCGTGCAGGGCCAAGCAAACATGGTCGAGATGGGTGCCTCCCGCGTCGAGCTGCAGATCGAAGGCGCGCCCGGCGTCGCGGTGGAGCTCAAGCGAAACGACGCACTCTTCCCGACTGTGGGCGTGATCCAGCGCCTGGAGAATCAGGTCACGCGCCTGCCCGACGAGGTGGTCAAGCGTGAGCGGCAACTGGAAGAAGCACGGCAGGAGTACCGTGATGCGGCCAACGCCCTGCAGCAACCGTTCAAGCACACGGAGGCACTGGAAAAGGCCAAGTGGGAGGTCGAGAGGATCAGCAGAGAGATGCGCGGCGAGGATGCAGCCCAGACCACGCTCACACCAGAGTTAGAACAGTTGCAGCGTCACATGCGTGCTGCCTTCCCTAACCCGCCGAAGCCCAGCCAGGCTCCTAACCAATCGTCACGGAAGTACCGCGACAACGGCGGGTCAGGACCACATGTGAAGCGTGACGGTGGGATGGAACGCTAGATAGCGCACAGCAGAGGGGCGGTCCCTACCGATGGTAGGAACCGCCCCTCATTCGTTTCAGTTCACACGGCGATCATGAGAGTGCGAGCCGACGCTCTGGCCAATTCAGTCACTCATCTGCCCAGCCTGGCTGCCTGACGTGCTATCCAGCCACGCGCTTTAGCTTCCATCCTTGATTGCCGACGATCATGTTCGAAGTGGCCGTCGTAGGTATGCACCGATAGGGCTCCATGCTTAACAACCTTGGTGAGCTTCTTGTCGATCGCACGGGTGGCTTCTGCCAAGTCATGCATCCCGCGAATCTCGAACCACAGCCGAGACTCAAAAAACTTCCAACTCAGCACTGTTGTGAACTCGAGGCGCTCCTGGTTGATTCCGAGATAGGTCACCGTCGCCGTGTGCTCAGTCGGTAGTCCTGAGTTATGGCGGTCCGTCACCGAGTCCCAGAACGTGCGCCATTCCTGGCCGGGCGCGAGGACGTGAATCGACTCCGGGATCTTCGCTTTTTTGAGCTCATTGTCCTTGTGTGCTGCCCGCTCCGGATGCGGGTCAATGGATAGCTTTACGTCATGCGCTGCGGTGGTGCCGTAGTTCTTCACAACCAAGTCGATAAACCTTCCTCCACCAACTTGGCTCTGCTCCATCGTGACGACGACGTAGGGCTGTGCTTGTTCAATCAGTAGATCGCGCTGAAGCTTGCGTGTTCGGTCGGCGTCCGTCGCGCTGTCCCTTGCTTGCTTCTGCGCAATCTTGACCTGCTTTGCTGCATAGAACAGAGCAGCGAGAGCGACGAGGAACGTCAGTATCGCGGCGACGGCGCCAACCCAGGTTGCAGCGGCTGCCGACATTTCGGGACTCACTAAAGCGCGTCTCCGGTAGTACCCGCAGGAGTGCCGGCATCGACAGGCGAACGTCGCGATCGACGTTTTGCCACCCCGCCCGATTCGAGTCCGAGCTTCTTCAGCTCGTCCTCGCTCCAGCCGTCCTTCGTTGCTCGAACGTATGCCTTCTTGTCCTCCCGTTCCGCGTCCGCCAGCTGCTCGCGCAGCTCTTCCACGCGCTTCCGCGCCAGGGTCAAATCGGTGACCGATTCAATGCGCGAGTCGAGGAGTTTCCGTGCCTGGTTCTTCGTGGTTTCGAGGTCGAGAGTAGTCATGCCTTCACCTTAATCCGGACGTTAGACGAAAGGAACACGAACCGGTAGTCAGTGGCCAGCAGGGTAGTCGTGGAGGTACGCGTTGTCCGGGTCGTTGAACCAATCGGTGACGTCGTCAGAGTCGTACCTGATTGTGTTCCGGCCGAGTACGTAGAACGACGGTCCGTCCCCCGTGCGACGCCACCTCGCCAGCTCTGTAGTGGTCACGCCGTAGAGCGCAGCCACGTCCCTCGGTGCAAGTATCGCGCCCACCTAGACTCCTGCTTTCATCTTTGCCCCCGTTCCTTTCGGCAACGCCGTCATCACTTGGACGCGAAGTGAATTGGCAAGGTGGAGAGGACGGACCGTGGAATACCGGAGCGGAGCGAGGATATGCCGCGAAAGCCGTTCTCGGAGCCTTGCCAAGAGAAGGGCGGACAGTACATTCACAAGCCGAAACGGAACGGCGCAGCCGTGAGGACCAATCCAGACGCGAAGCGTCTTCCGAAAGCATGAACACCCCGCCCGGCACAGACCGCTCCGCAAGAGCTTTCCCAACCACCTGCGGAGCAAGCTATGTATTTATGTGCCATAAACAAGTTTTCCGCTGGCGCCTGCGGCTGGGCGGTGACACACTTGGGGTGTGGGGCCTCCGTTGGAGGGGCGCTGCGCTGGGCCTGAAGGGAGTGCGAGCGATGAGCGAAAGCCAGGAGCAGGAGCCCGCTGCGCGTCCTCCTAGTGCCGGCAAGCGGCATGTGTGGTCTTCGAGGCGCAAGCGCATCGAGGGTAAGACCGTTTACGTGCGGGTCTCGATGTCAGAGATGGAGCGCGCGCAGCTGTTGCAGCTGGAGGCGCAGACCGGTTTGTCGCCGTCTGCGATCCTCGTCGATGCCGCGCTCGGGTCAGGTGACCCGGCGGTGCTGACCGTGCGTAAGCAGGAGGTCGTCACTCTGCTTGCAATTCGTCGTCTCATCGCGACAGCGGCCAACAACATGAACCAGATCGCGCGTCACTCCAACGCGACTGGCGAGGTCAAAGACAATGCCGCTGCAGCGATGCAGGAGACTCGTCAGCTGATGCATCAGATCGAAACGAAGATGTACGAGCTGAAGCCGTGATCCCGAACATCACGAAGGGTTCCCGGACCGTTGGTCTGATGAAGTACCTGGTTGGGCCGGGGAAGAGCAACGAGCACACTGACCCACACCTGGTTACCGGTAGCCCGACGATCATGGCGTGGTTCGGGGACGCTCAGCTCAACGATCAGTCGGCGGTTCTCGCGGCACAGGAGATTGACCTCAACAAGCGGATCAATGACGTCGAGATGGACCAGCACGTCTGGCACTGCTCCCTGTCGCTGCGATCCGACGAGCGGCCTGTCAGCGATCGCGAGTGGGCGGACATTGCCGAGAAGTTCATGGATGACATGGGCTTCACCGAGGCCAGCGGCAAGGCAGCGTGCCAGTGGGTTGCCGTACACCACGGAACGAGCACGGCGGGGAACGACCACATCCACATCGTCGCGTCACGCGTGCGCGAAGACGGCACTAAGTGGAGCGACTGGTCGGACTTCCCGAAGGCGCAGACAACGGCCCGGAACCTCGAGAAGCAGTTCGGACTCATTGAGCTTGGGCAGCACTCCGAGCGTGGCCTGAAGCCAGCCGAGCAGCTTGCGGAGAATCAGACGGGGAGTACGCAAGAGCCAGCGAGGCACCGCCTTGAAAGGACCGTCCGGTCCAGTGCCGTCGCGTCCCGTTCGGAAGCTGAGTTCGTGCGCAGGCTCCGCTGCCAGGAACTCCTCGTGAACGCCCGCTTCGCTGACGGCGGCCGCGCCGTCGTCACCGGCTACTCCGTGGCTGAACGGCCACCGGCGGGCATGGACCCCGTGTGGTTCGGTGGCGGGAAGCTCGCGAAGGATCTCACCCTGCCGGCGCTGCGCACAGCGTGGTCCAGTACAACCGACACCCCGGAGGCGGCGCAGGAAGCAGCTGAGGAATGGTGGGCAGCGAAGCGGCAGCAAAGGATCGTGCACCGCGACGCACCGGATATGACACGAGGTGCCCGCGTATCCATGATCGGCGGACTTGCGGTCGACGAAGTGGCCGCGCGGAAACTTGCATTGGACTTGGCCCAAGCCCGTCGTGCCATGTCATCGGTGGCCCCCGGGGATCACCAAACATGGGCGCACGTCGCCCGTGAAGCGTCTGGAGTATTCGGGGCCTGGTCGAAGGCCACCGAGACTGAACCCGGGCCGCTCGCGCACGCCTCACGCGTCCTGGCACGCTCCGCTCACCGATCGGGCGTCACGATCAGCAAACCAGTGAGCCCGCCGCTGCGGATGGCCGGGACAGCTGCGTTCCTGCTCGCCGCGTCGACGGCGCCATCACCGGTGGCCCAGGCCATGATCATGCACCAGATGCTGCGCACCATGAGAGCCCTGCACAACATGCAGCAGAGCAACAAAGAGCTGCGCGAGGTGCAGCTGCTGAACGAAACCGTGAGCAAACACCTGAGCCTTGTGGCAGAGCCTCTACCCGAGGTCGTTCACCCGCGACTGCCGGCGCCGCAGCAGGCACCCGAGCCGGCTCTCGGTGTGCCGCAGAAGGCGGTTCCGGAACTGTCCGAGGCTCAGCGTTCACGCATGACCGCACGACGCAAGCAGAACGCCCTGAACAGCCGCACGCACGATCGAGAGATGGGGAGATAGATCATGCATGACAACACGCCAGACGGCGCCGACGGGATGTTCCGTCCGCAGCTGCAGTCGGCCATGGCCGTCGCAGGACGATTGGGCGAGATGCTCGCCCGCCAACGGGCCGAGCGGAACGAAGAGATGTTGCGGGCGGAGAACGCCAGGCGCAAGCAGCTCGAGGAACGCTTCGAGGCCGAACGGGCTTTGATGCGCACCCAGCTTGGTGCCATTCATCAGCCCCAGTTCTGGGAAGGGGCGAAACCCGAAGACATCGCCGCCCAGTACGCCCTGGCGCAACAATGGGAGCCGTTCGACGACATGGCGCGGTTGTCCCGTGAACACATCCACGACGAGATCCGCACCAGGTACAAGCTGACGCCCGAAGAGTACCTCCAAGCGAACAACCCAACGCCGGACGTTGAGCGGACCGGTGAGCAGATCGACCGAGAAGCGCAACGCGATCACACAGAAGCCGAACAGCAGTCCGCCGCGGTGATCAGCGGCGACCTACAGAACGACGTCGACACCCAGAACGCAGCCGCCAGCGCGCAGGAGCTGTGGGACTCCGGCGACCGCCGCGCGAAGCTTGCCGACACCCTCATAGAACGGGCGGGTGACACCCCTATCGGACGGGAAGCTGTAGCGGCAGCGCTGGCCACCGACCTGAGCAACGGCACGCCACCCTCGGCCGCAGTGACGAGCCGCGTGACATCTCAGCATCGACCTAAGACAGCGAATACCGGGAAGGCCAAGTCGCGAGACTTCGGTCGGGAATGACTATCTCGGCTACTTCCTGAGGTTAATCCACGGGATTACGACGCCGGTGTGACGTTCCCTGATTTGGAGGACGCCGGCCTCCACCTCTGCGTGCACATCGGGCTGTCGTCCCTCTAGTTTTCCTCCGCGGGAGGTGACTTCTTCAGAAAGCTGGCCTGTCTGATCCCCGAGGGCTTTTACGAGCTCGTCTATCGCCAGTAGAACGCGATTCGCTTCGTCGGCAACGCCAAGAGAGGTACCTGCAAGGGATTGTCCCTGAGGAGCCACAACCCTTCCGTTATCGAGGCTGAGGATGGTGACTCCGGCGTCGCGCAGCTCCTTGTGGCTGGCTTCGTCAACCTCCTGCGTTAGGCCTTTTTTGGTGCGGGATGCATGAAAGATCCCGGCCGCCGGCCAATTTCTGACGACGGTGTCACGTAGTGCTGGTGCTGTCCACGAACTGTGGGGCAGGACGCTGATGAAGTAGGCGTCCTTAGGTTGAACGGCGAGAAAGAGAAGGTTTTTGGTGCGATAGGCCGTTTCGTAAGGTTGCCGGCGTTCAATCTCCAGTGAAAGGTGGAGGTGGGTGATACCCCACTCCGCGAGCAGACCATCGAGGTCGGGACGGCGCTTGCGCGATCTCCGTGGGGCGACCGATTCGTGCGGTATAGACACATCCCGGCTGAGTTGTGGAGTCACGTCCAAGCCGGATTCGATGCGATGAGCTAAGACGTCGACCACCACCTGATGTTCTGCGTAACCTGCGGACGCCACCAATTCTGGCGAGAGGTGAACGCGTCGCGGAACGGGCGAGATGAATCGTCCGCGCCAGTTGTAGTAGACCGTAAGGAGCTTCCCTGTCTTCATTCGGGATAGCTCACTGTCACGGCTGGCGCTCATTTGAGCTAGTAGATCCGCGCGGACGAGCCTTTCTAGGCCCTCATGCAAGTCGGGATCAGAGTGATCCATGGCCGAAGGGGTCCGTTACTTGGTGAGGATCCCTAGATCGACGTCATGTCCTGCGTCTCTGATTTCACCAGCCAGCTTCCCCTTCCATCCGCCGAAAGTGGCGTGATACGGGATGTAGAGCATGCCCCTCACATCGCCTGGGAGTTCCACGTCTTCCTCGTACAGGACCGCTACTTTGTCGACGCCAAGCTTGCCCATGAAGTAGCCCATTTCGAAGACAACGTTCTGACGGCCGCGCGTCGAAAGCTTCGTATCGTTCTTGTCTTTGCCTAGGTCATCAGCCGTGAGCAGGACGACGGCGTAGGAAGCCATCGCAGCGGCCGTTTCGAGTTTGACCATTAGCGACTGGCTCTTGTTTCCTTGCTCATGCATGATGATGGCGTCTTTGCCGGTCAGCCGATTGAGGAAGAGATGCACATCGTTTTTGGCCGCGGTGTCATGGCCATGAACGATAAAGATTCTTTTGGATGCCAGGTCGGCACTGGATGGAATGACAACGGCCTCAGGGAGTCCACCCGGGGTGCTGACAGCTTGGGAGATGTGGTGCGGCTCCGTATCTGACGAGGTGGGCTGCCCAGTCCCGGGCGATCCAGTGATCTTGGCCATCACAACGGGCTTCACGCCAACAGCTTCTACTTGCCTCCTGAGTCCGAGGACACGAGACGCTCTATAAAAGGGCTGATCGCCAATCGTGTTCTCGATCCCAAACTCGTACCCGTCGGGACGCAAGAACGTGTTAAGTGCTTTTGCTATCAGAGCTGCTTCATCGCTGTCTCTCACCCCGGGGCGCAGCGTCTCAGTAAGGAACCGTATGAGATCCGCATCGGAGGCATGGAGCAGATTAAACCTAGGGTCGGTGAACGGCCAATCGTCGTCCCAGTCAGTGTTGTTGACGCGGTGCTGCTTGATGTCCCCGTAAGCGTCTTTATAGCGAGGATCGGTGCTTTTCATCTTGGTGAGGTCGTAGATACGAGCAAGAAATGCAGGCTCTTCGAGCTGACCCGACCAGCTATAACCCAGGACCGAGAAGAGATCCATGATTTGCCGTCTGGTTGAGTCAGTAATCGAGTTTGACACTGGCTGCACAGCTCCTTCGTTTTCGGAGGCTTGCAGTACAACACCTCGTTTGTGGACCTAGTTGGTCACCGCTCAACTGAAAGCTTACGAGAACAAGCCGGTTGGCACAGGCGTTACCGGCAGTGACGGATTCGCAGGCTTGTGCACCTCGGCTGTGCACCCTTGGAACGGGCCCTTCGCGGCGAAGAGCGCATTCATCGTCGGGTCCGCGTAATTCGTCCACCAGTCCGCCATCCCTGTCGTCTCGTTCAGACGCAGAGCTTCCCAGGCCCGCCAGAGGGCATTGAGCCTGCTGGATGCCTCAATGTGCGCCCACCAGCTGCTGCACCAGTAGAACTCCTTGTCGTACGCGGACGCTTGGACGGGCCGTGGGAAGTGATGGACGAGGTAGTCGGATACGAACGCTTCCAGGTTCGGAAAGATCAGCTGAGGCTGAGTCCCCGGCTTCTGGTCGTCGGCACCGTCCGCCTCGGCGCTGGTGTCCGGAGCGAACGGGTCGAGGTCGTCGTCGGACTCGTACGAGGAATGGGAATCCATGTCTGCTACTCCTTCACCATGGTCGACCACCGGTTCCCGCCGTCGACGGGGCCCACTGCAACAGGCGCGTTCTTCGCCACAGGTTCCGACTGCGGTTGAGGGCGGCTGTGGGCGGCTTCTGATGCCGCGACTTTGTTCGCGTAGGGACGGTCACTGATCGGGACGGTGCGGAGCAGGGCGGCGCGGGAGCCGGAGCCGAGCATGATGGCTCTGCCCTTGGGCATTGCAGCAAGATCCGCGACGGAGAGGATGTCGTCTGTGGAGTCCTGGCGGCTCGTGGAGCGGCTGTCCTTCTGCCGCGAGGTAGACACCGACGTGTACCGGTACTGACCCACGAGCTCGGAGAGCATCTTCAAGAAGCCCTCCTCCTTGACGTTCCCGCCGTAGGTGAACACGTTGGCCGTGGAGAACAGCTTCTTCATGCCGGACTCGCCCCATACATCGACGCCCTGAGACCAGGATTGTAGGAATGTAGAAACCACGATTCCTCGGGATCCGTAGTGGCTGTAAAGGTCAGGGAGGTTCTCCCACCGGCATACGTTCGCGGCCTCATCCAGGACGCAGATCATCGGGACCGCCAGACGACCGCCAGGCTGAGTGGCGGCGTACTCCTCGGCCGCGGTGGCCGTGGCCACCGTCAACGACGTCACGAGAGGCCCGGCAGTGCCGGCGCCCTCCTTGGACAACGCGTAGAGGGTGTTGTTCCCGCGAATGAACTCCTCGGGAGTGAACTGCGGTCGAAGATCGTCCGGGCCGCTGGGATTCACCCACGCGGCGATCTTCTCGTTCTTCAGGCACGTGGCCATCTGCCGCGCGGTGCCGTAGACGCCCTCGCGTTGCTTGTCGGGAAGCGCCATGGTGCTACCGATCGAGTCGGCTTCCTTGGTCCACCCTGCGTCCCGCAGGAGCCCTGCAGCTTCCCTGTTCTCTGCGTAGGACAACCAACTGTGAACCTGGTTGATGGGCCGGCCAGCAACTGCAGCGGCGAGGAGGTAGCCGGCGAGGAGGTCCTTCCCTGCGTTGTCGAAGTACGCGTCAGCTTTCGCGCAGGCGGACCGTGAGCCGAGCGCGAAGTTGTTCGCCATCTCCGCTGCGCGTTCGGCGTCGACGACGTAGCTGAGCGGGTTCCACCACCAGGTGGGCTTCTCGTTCGCTACTCCTTGCGGGTCGAAGATCCACACGTCACCATTCTCGGCGCGAATGTCGCGGGTGAGGTCGGTGAGGTCACGCTTGTTAGACGTCGCGATCACCGGGCCCGGCGCCTCGATGATTGAGGGAGCGGCCTGCGTCGTCGTCTTACCGGTACGAGTTCCCCAGATGTGCAGGAGCGTGTCCTCCCACGACGCGTACAAGGTGTTCCCGCCGCGCACCATCCGACCGATCTTGATACCGGGCGACTGCTCGGCGGTCAGGCCGAAGCGGGCGGCTTTGGCCTTGACCTGCTTCTCGGTGAACGGCGCAACGTCCTTCAAGGACGCCATCTTTACCGCGGCGCGGTCGTGCTTGACGATCTTCCGGCCCTTGCGAATGCTCATGACGATGTACAGCACAAACAGTGCCAGCAGGACGACGCCGGCAATGATTGCCAGCGTGATCTCGGTGGACCGCCACGGCATGATGCCGGTGAAGTTTCCCAGCGACCGGGGCCAGAAGCCGTTCGGGATTCCCTCGGGCCGGGGTTCGAGCTGGTGGCCGAGGGTGTTCAGCCCGTACAGGGCACCAGGCACACCGACGAGAGCGACGATGAGTACCACCAACAGTGCGGCCTCGCCTCCGAGGCCGGCCTTGTGCTTGCGGTCCAGTGAGCTCACAGCTCGCCTCGTTCCTCTGCAGCGGTTCGCTTGGCTTTGTGCCACTTCTTCTCCGTGTCGTGGACACGGGATCGACGCTCGGTCGGGGTGAACTCCATCGAGAACGGGATGCCGGCCCGGGAGCCAACCTTGATGAAGAACTTCCCCTGGCCTGGAGGCGGCTGGGTGGACCGGTCGTCGTTGAACCACTCACGGTTGTCGTCGTCCTCGAGCCAGGCGGCCAGCTCGTCATCCGTAAACGACTGATCCGTCCGCTGGAACACATCGTCATTGGTGTACTGCATCGCGTCCGTATCGGCGCGGTTCCATGCCGGCGGGTCCTGCCACGCGGCGAGCTGTTCCTGTTCCCGGATGCTCAACGGCACGGACTGTGTAAGCAGCGGCATCTCGGAGCGGGCGAGGCCGCCGAGGATCTTGATGCCGCAGCGGTCCATGATGCCCTGCGCCTTGTGCCGGTCCGCTTCGTCCTTGACCGCCTTCAAATCAGACGGAGTGTGGGAGGCCATGATCTGACCGACGCCCCACTCACGATTCAGTCGGGTCAATGCGTTGACCTGATCCACGATGCCGGGACCGGCCGCGAGGGTGTTCCACAACTCATCGAGGATCACCAGGAACCGCTGACGCTCGATCACTCCGTCGTCGGCAAGCATGTTCGAGGTGGTGACGGTCCCGAAACCGGCCGACCAGCACGCCATGAGCGTCGCCGCCCGCAGGTCGGTCTCCGCCTGAGAGATACGCGAGAGGTCAAAGGCCATGGGCCGGGTCGCGTCGATCCTGTTGGTCGACTGCTTCGAGAACATATCCCCGAACGCTCCCGCCCCGCACAGCGAGTTCAGTGAGCTTTCGAGTCCTTCGGTGATCGTGTCGTAGCGGTCGTTGTTGCCGCGATCGAGGGCAACTTCCCGCACTTGCGCGGGACGGCTTTTGAGGACCTCGCGGAGGTCCGCCATGACCGGAATCGTACCGGCAGGGTTGTGCTCGGCTTCGAGGACCATCAGGCACCGGTCCAGGATCGACTCCTCACGCTCATCCAGTGGCTTTTTCCGCAGGATCGCGATCAGTGAGGCGACGATGCCGCGACGTCGAGCGTGCAGCTCGGTGAGCAGCTCCTCGCGCTTGACCGGGGACAGACGCTTGGCGGCGGCCAATGCGCCGGCATCATCGAGCGGGTTGATGTGCCCGATGCCACGACCCAGCGGAAGAACAGCACCGCCGAGCTCATCGATCATGTCCACGTGCTCGCCCTTGATATCTCCGAGGATCAGGGGGTTCACCCCGAACGCGCACAGACCGATTGCCATGCGGCGCAGCAGCGAGGACTTGCCCAGGCCGGGGTTCGCCATGACGAACGCGGACGGGTTGGAAATCAGTCGGACGTTCTGGAACCACGAAATCGGGTCACAGCACACTGGTTCGTTCGAGAGCAGATTCCGGCCCAGCGGCACACCCTCCAGGGGTGCGCCGCCGCCCATGGGGAACGGGTACAGACCGCACACCTGGTAATTGGTGCCGCGCATTTCCTTCACCGGGTGCAGCAGCTGCGTCTCACCGAGACCGCGGCCCTTGAAGCCACGAGGCCCGGGACGCAGCGCAGCCTTTACCGCAGTGCTGCCCGTGCGGGCTTTCTTCGCCGTCTTTTTACCCGACTTCGCTCGGCCCTTTGCCTTCGCTGGAGCATTGCCGGTCCTCGATGTACCGAGCTTTGCGAGGATTCGCACCAATGCTCCGTCGGCGGTGGGGATTCCTACAGCGGGGTTCAGCGCGGCCATCAGAGTGCGTCCCTGACAGTCTTGGGCAGAGCCAGATGGTCAGGAATGACGATGCCCAGCGGCAGTCCGGCGGCGAACGTGGAGTCCTGTGCCCCGTATGCCTCCTCGAGGCGGATACGCGCTGATGCACCAAGATTCTCGATCGCGGCCTCAGCTTCGGGCAGGTCCTCCTTCGAGCGCACCGTCGCGGTGACGATCATCGCGAAATTCAGCAGACCAGCTCCATCGGCTTCCTCCTCCGCAGTGGCACGTGCCGCCCGGGTCTCCCGGGTGTCACGCGAGGTTGCACGGTTCCGCGAGGACGCGTTGAACGTCGCCGTGTTGACATCATTCTCGACCAGCTGCGCAGCGCGGGCCGGATCGATCGGACGGTACAGCATGGTCACGCGCTTCCGGACAACCTCAGGGGTCGGTGCGACGAGGGACTGCAGGACGTTGGCCTGGATGGTGGACCGGGGAGGAACAGACATGGCCCACGACTTGGACCACGCGTTGTTGTGGTGGTAGCTGTTCCAGTAGGTGTCCGCGGCCTGCGGGCCGACCTCGTTCCAGTTCAGCTCCGGTGCCTTCCCTTCGGCGTGCGCGCGGTCGAACAGGATTGCCTCGGCCGGGTCGTAGGCAACCCGGATGACCTCGCACAGTTCCTGCGCAGAAAGAGGTGTGGCCACTCCCGCACCGGTGTCCCCAAGGGACAGGGTCAGGTTCGGCAGACGCGCCGCCAAATCATTGGCGACCTCATCGGCCTTCCGGATGCGACCGCCCGGGCGCAGCGTCGCCCGGAACGTGACAGCGATGTAAGCCCGAGTCACCGTGGCGCCGGTCGGTAGTGCCCGCACGGTCTCGTTCATGACGTCGCGGGCGAACTGTGGAGCGTTCGGGTCCATTCGGTTCTCGATCTTCCGGGCGAGCCGGAAACCAGAGTCAGGTGCGGTTTCGATCGTCGCTGACGCGGCGATCAGGCCGGGCTCGTCGGTGAGCATGCCCAGCCAGTGCGACCATCGGTCAACCCAGCGGTTGATTTGCTCCTGGTCGACCATGCCGCCGCCGTCAGGCTCGGAGCCAAGGACTACGGTGTAGTGATTCTTCACCGGGATGTGGAGCAGGGCGAACGGCCGGCCGTAGCCGTCCGTGTGCTCGCTGATTGTGGAACGGGCAGAGATGCCCGGAAGCTGCGTGGTGCCGCTAGGGACACGGCTGACCGGTCCCGCACGATAGACATTCGCCCCCGTGTACTGGGCGTTCATCCACCCGAACCGCCGCATGATGCGCTCGATCATGGTGCGGCCGTGCTTGTTCTTCTGCATCGACAACAAGATCGTCACGGCGATGAACGCCTCGAAGATCAGGGCCACAACCCACATGCCGAGCATCATCAGGATCACACCACCGACGACGCCGAGAATCAGGATCATTGTGCCGGCCGTCGACAGACCCGCCAGACCCTTGCTGGTCGGCAACCGGTAGTTGCCGTAAATGCGTGGTCGGACGTCGGGGGTCTTAGCTTCGGTTTGCGCCATCAGTGCGGTCCTCGTTCCCAGTGTTGTTCGAGACTTCCTTCTTCATCTGCTGTGCCTGCTTCTGAATCTGAGTGGCACCCTGCTTCAAAGCCGCGCCAGCCGCGCCAGCCGCTCCAGCGGCACCGGCAGCGCCGGCACCTCCAGCTGCCTTCGCCTCAGAGGGTCCTCCCGCGGATCCGGTGGTTTGCGGTGGGATAGTGCCCTGACTGGACGGCTTCGCACCAGACTCCTCGCCCGAGGCGGGCGATGCCTTCGGGAGGCTACTTGCGCCGCCCTGGCCGTTCCCTGCGCCGCTGCCGGAACTGGATTGTGCACCTTCCTGCACTGCACCGGCGACGGCCTCGCCGCCCTTCTTTACGACCGCACCAGCAACCACCGCTGCCGCGCCCACGGGCCCCGCAGCAGCTGCCCCTGCACTGGTTCCTGCTCCTGCACCTGCGCCGGCTCCTGCTGTTGAACTGGTGCTTGCTGCCTTGCCGGCTCCCGCTGTCGCCTCGGCACCCGATGGCGCACTGTTAGGCGCGCCGCCTTCAGGCTTTGATGATGCTTTCCCTTGCTTGGCAGGAGGCCCCTGCTGAGGCGGTGCCTGACTGCCGAATCCCTGGCCTCCACGCTGTGTACGGGACGCTCCCTGCGGGATGGCCGCCCCTACAGCCGCTAGACCCATCGCTCCGCCACCGCCACCACCGCCGGACGCCATCGCGCCTAGAGCAGGACTGAGGAAGCCGATCAGGACCGGCAACGCGACGACGGACGCCAGGATCAGCATGAGCCCTGCAGAGAACTGCAGAAGCGCCTGCCCGGAGAACAGGCCGGAGGTCGTCATTTGGATGCCCGTCGCGTAGATCAGCGCGGCCGCCGGCTTGTAGAAGGCGAACGCGAGTGTCCACGCGATGATCTTGCTGAACCAGGTCTTGCCCGTCTCGGTGTTCATGAACGCCGCAGACAACGGCAGGACCCCGGCGATGAGGAACAGCATCGCTGTCCGCAGGACCATGAGCATGATCTGCACGATATTGACCAGCACAGCGATCAAACCGCCGACAATGATCAGCATCTGGTTACCCATGAGGAACGCAGTGCTTGTAGCCCCACTGTCTTCCATCCCCAGCAGCATCTGCACATCGGACTGGAAATCGTCTCCGACGCCAGCCTCAATGATTTGCTCCGCGAGAGCGTCTGTAGCGCCGAGAAGCACGTTGAGAAGAGCGACGCCCGAGGCAGTCACGATGGCCAGCGTCAGCAGTCCCTTCAGGAGGTCCTGTGCAGGTTCAGCCCGCTGCGTCCACACCATCCGCGCCCCGGCGACGATCATGCTGAGCACCGCCAACGCCAGGGTCAGGTAGAACGTCTGATCCTGGACGAATCCCACGGCCGGGGCCGAAGACGCCGCCCGCCGAGGAACGATGTAACCGACGAGAGAGGTTGCCCCGCCGATGAGGACTGCCCCACCGAAGACAATGGTGGCCGTGTTGACCAGACCAGCGCCATCACCGCGGCGCGCATTCGTAGCCAAGGTGATTCCCAGCATGATGATGGCAATCGCACTGATGCCCAGCCCGATCCACGTCGCATAGCCGAGGATCGTCCCGACCTGGTCATTGAACGCGCCCCCAGCGGGAGCTTCAGCCGATCCAGTGGCCCCCGTCGTCAGATCGCCGGCGTCGATCGTCGTCCACAACGTACCGAGCTGCGCGATCGTCGCAACTAGCGCAGCCTGCACCGCATCAGCAATAGCCTCCAGCGCATTACCAGCCGCACCCGAGACGGCGTCAGAAACTCCGTTGGCAAGCTTGCACCCCACATCTGTAAAGTCACAGGACTCCTCTGCGGGAACTTCAGCCACTATTAGGACCCCATGGTGCGTAGCCGGATAGGTCAGAAATCTGACCATCGACTGGGCCTCCGGATCCGTCGTCCTTGTACTTCACGTACCAGTCGCCTTGATGCCACTCCATGACGACGGAGGTCGTGTAATAAATGAATCCCGAACCATCGTCAGCGGATGCGACTACTTCAACGGTTGCTTCCTCGTCGTTGTACGACAGAAGGCGGAAACCCTCAATCTTGATCGGAGGGGTGGTCGTAGAACCAGAATTGATTCTCCGCTGAATGCGCTCGAGGCCTATTTCCTTGCCGGGGCCCTCCAGCGATAGAGCCTTCGTGGTTTCGAGGAGCAGCTCAGTGTCGCCGCTGGCAGTAAGCCGGCCGGTAGCGGCTAGTAGTGCGCCTTCTGGGGTGTGGGAGTAGCAGGAGCGGACGCCCGTTTCCTCATCAACTACGCCGGGGCCGTGTTCGGCTGACTTCGGTGCTGCGATCCCACCAAGGAACTCCCACTCCACATCTTCGGGCGGTGTGGTTAGCGTCGTGCCACCGGTTGCGTCCAGTCCGCACACGGATTCGTCCGAGGCATCAGCCGGTTCAGAGGTGGCGGACGGCGCCGCCTGGGTCTGGACTGGTGGAGCTGCCTCGGATTCGTCGTCGTTTCCCATCCACACGAAGAGGATGATGCCCACGATCACGAGGAGCACGACGGCGGCTGCCGACATGATGAAGCGGGGAGCTGCCCACCAGAGGTGCTCTGATTCTTCGGTTTCCGCCATTGCTACTCCTGTAGGTAGGGCTGATCCTGCAGGGCGGTTAGGCTGTGCCGCCGCCGGAGATGAAGGTCAGTAAGGATGCGCCACCGGAGATGAGGGCAACGGCGAGGACGATCTTGATGATGCCGGAGATTTCCTGCGTGGTTTCGCCACGGCTGGAATCGAAGGCCATCTTCCCGCCCACGACCAGCAGGCCCAGGACGCAGATCCCCAGGGCGATCCACTTGCCGACGCCGACCATGCGGTTCCAGGCGTCACCGATGCCGGGAGGGGCCAGGGGGCCGCTGTCGGGCAGGGTGTTCGCGTTGATCAGGACGTCTTGCGCCATGAGAAGCAGTTGCATAGGTCTAATTCCTTCCAGAATTAATGTCATCGATAACCTCACTGAGACTGGTGAGGACTTTCCTTGGCTCACGGGACAGTGATTCGGGGTCGACTGTTCCTTCGAGACGAAGCTCTTCTATCCATGGCAGAACCCACGTTTGTGGGACGCCGCCGGCGGTGATGCGCGTCTGGTTATACAGGGCCTTCGGGGTCTTGCCCGGGGCGTCAGCGATCACGACCAGACCGCGCAGCGCGATGGTGGGGTGGGATCCTGTGGCCCAGTCGCGTGCCGCGAGCTGAGCGGCTTTGAGACCTCGGTGGTTCTGTCGGGCGACCAGGAACACATCGGCCGGTAGTACGGAGGGATCTGCGTCCGAGCGTGAAGGCCAACGATGGTGGCACGGCACTCCACCCAGAAGGTCGGCCAGGGTGTTCTCACCGGCACCACCGTGCACACCGAGCCAGAAGACCTCCGGGTTGTCTGTGAGGAAGCGGGCCATACCCTCGCCAGCAGCGAGGCCTAGGAGCCCCTGCTGCGGACCAGCGACGCCTCGAAGAACCTCGACAGCATCACGAATGTCAGTCTCTGTCACCACGGTCGCCTCGGCTGGCTCCTGCAGGACGAAGCCACTCCAACGATTGTCCATTTACCTCTGCCCCCAACGGCTTCCCATAGACTCAACTCTGATCATAGTAGAGCACACTATAGGACAGAGGCACTTGATTGCGTACCGAGTTAGCGAAATGTGGAAAATGCTTAAGTTTCGTGTATTCTTCCCAGCATGGGAACTGGGGTGGTCATAGTGTCTAAAGCGCTGGACCGTCTTTTTGCTGATCTGCCCTCGCGACTCAGTGTCGAACAGCTCACCGACATTCTCGGCTTGTCCGAGAAGACGGTGACCTATCGGTGGTTGCGCGAAGGTCGGGTACCGGCGATCAGGCTTGGCGGGACGTGGATCATTTTTCGCGATGACGTTCGAGAGCACTTGGAGGCGCACTACAACACGCCTAAGCCCAGTTCAGAGACAACAGAGCTTGATCCACCGGAGAATCCTGAGGGGACATGATGACCGCGGAAGCACTCGGCAGGCCTGTATGCACAGCGACGATCGGTCATGATGACGCGGTCAACGTCACGATCGATGGAGTCAACCGGACGTTTGCCTCCATGCCGGATGCCATCGGTTTCCTCGCTGGCACGGCAGGTGACCTCGGACGCCCCGTCAAGGTCACCGCTTTCGACCCGTCATCGACGACGCAGCCAGAAGCCTCCCTCATCGTCAGCGAGGACGGTTCTGTCGATGCAGACAGCAGTGTGCCAATGAAAAAGCGACCACCACGTCGAAGCACTCCCCGCCCGGCTCAGGCCGGAATAAACACCCAGCGCGAAATTTCTGCAGGCAATGAAGTCCCCGTAGAGATAGGCAGCACTCCGATAGGTACCGCTCCCACGGCCGAGTCTGTGCTCGTGATCGAGACTGCTCAGAACGAGCCGTCAGAGTCACCGGCAGTGATTCGGGTTCCTGCTCGCACCGTCGAAGTTTCCCCTGAACCAGTGTCCGAACTTGCACCCAAGGCACAGCCCACACCGCAGCCTGCGCCGGCCGCTATTCAGGTCGAACCCGGCGATGCACGGATCCAACTGCGCCCCGAGGTGCGAGCAGAGAAGAAAGCCGCTCCCGCCCGCGAGGGGTGGCGCGGCTGGCTCAACGCCACGTTCAAGGCGAATCTCGCACCCTCCGCACCCGAGCAGGACAGCCGTGAGCGGCGGGCACGCATCCAGCGGCCACTGGATGCCCACCGCACCATGGCCGTCATCCAGCTCAAGGGCGGAGCGACGAAGACCACCGTCGCTTACCACCTGGCAGCAACCTACGGGCGCATTCGCGGAGGGAACATTCTCGCCGGTGAGTTCAATGAGAACCAGGGCACCCTCGGTGAGCGCGCCCTCGCGGGCTCCCACGACCGGACGACACTGGATCTGATCCGGAACCTCGGAACGGTCACCCGGCGCACCAGCGACCTCGTCCGCTACATCCGGCCTCAGGGCGATGACCGGATTCACGTCCTGGCCTCCCCGCCCGAAGGTGCCGACCGGCGCCGCGTCGACGGGACCTCCGTCAAAGCCGCCCACGACGTGCTGCTCTCGCTCTACAACCTGATCCTGCTCGACACCGGCAACTCCGCACAGGCCTCCACCTGGCAAGCTGCCGTCGACGTCGCAGACTCGCTCGTGTTCGTCGCACAAAACAAGGAAGACGACTGCCGGCTCCTCGAAGCGACCGTCGAAGGCGTCAAAGCCCAAGGAGACGCAGACAAGTTCGCCCGCTCCATCCTCGTGGTCACCAACACCGCCCAGCCCAACACCGAACGCCTCACCCGCCTCAAGGAGTACGGGAAAACCATCGGTCTCGCAGCGGTGATCGTCGTGCCGTTCGATGAGTCCCTGCAGGAAGGCCGGGCCTTCGACTACGAAGCCCTGAACCCCGCCACCCGGCGGGCCTATGAGGACGCGACCGTCGCCCTCACCAACCAGCTCTAAACACGCTGCACTGCACACCATCTTTCGGATTCACTTTCGGTATCGACGAACGGGTAGGTAAGCCATGGCAGGGGGGAAAGCCATCGGGTGCGGGCTCGCCGCGCTCACCGTCGTGCCTCTCGGCGCTGTTCTGGCTATCACCCTGCTCGTGGCCAGCATCGCGGAGGACGAGGAAACGCAACAGCTCGAACAAGCATCCTGCGTGGTATCCAACGAGGGCACCACCAAGCCCGATGCCCTCCAGTCCGGTGCCGTGCAGTCCGTTCCCAACGGGTGGGGGCCGCTGGTCGAGGCCGCCGCGAAGACGGCAGGCCTGCCGGCCAGTGTCGTCGCCGCGCAGCTGAACCAGGAATCCGGGTGGAACGAAAACGCCGTCAGCCCCGCAGGGGCCCAAGGTGTCGCCCAGTTCATGCCCGGTACGTGGGCAAGCTACGGCCAAGGCGGAGATCCGTTCTCCGCCAGCGGTGCCATTCCCGCCTATGGCCGCTACATGGCCGCCCTGAAACAGGAAGTCCAGCTCATCGCAGGCAACGACGCTGACCTTTTGGTACAGCTCACCCTCGCCGCGTACAACGCCGGCCCGGGAGCGGTCCAGCAGTACGACGGTATTCCGCCCTTCCAGGAAACCCAGCAGTACGTGGGCAGCATCCTTGACGCCGCCCAGACCGGATTCTCGATGGACTGCAAGGCACCCACCGGTGGCAAGTCCTGGGACGGGGACCTTGGCGACGGGGAATGGACGACCCCCCTGCCGGGTGGAAAGTTCACCTCCGGGTACGGCGGACGGAACGTTCCGGGCCTGCCCGCCTGGGCGCAGAACCACGTCGGCGTGGACATCGCCACCCCCGGTGCTGGCCCCGGCAGCGGCGAGACCGTCGTCGCACCCACCGATCTGCGGATCACCGGGTTCAACGACAAGGACGGGTGCGTCATCGCCAAGGAGAACGGCGACGACCCCGACTTCGGGTTCGCGTTCTGCCACCTGAACGCCTACGCCGTGAAAACCGGCGACAAGCTCAAACGCGGAGACATCATCGGCACCGAGGGCAACAAAGCCGACCTCGGCGCGGTCATCACGCACCTGCACTTTGAAATCTACGACCCCGAGGCCCCCGACGTCGTGTACCCGTACGAGGGCTACAACATCGATCCCGAACCGATCCTCAAAGAGAAAGGTGCGTGGCCTGAATGAGCCTCAATCACCGGCGTCGCATCACCGCGGCAGCCCTGTTCCTGGCAGTGCCCCTCACGCTCACCCTGACCGCCTGCAGCAACGACCAAGCCGGGTCAACGTCCGAGCCGATGCCCACGACCGTGTACGAGGGCTCCTACACGACAGCCGCAGCCGAGGACATGATCGGAAACGGCACCTTCACCACGCCAGCCGACGCCGACCGCACCGACGTCGAGTCCACCGCCGAGGTCGCCGCCCTGATGCTGCACTCGTGGGACACGGTGGGCGACACGACCCAGACTGCGGCCGCGATCCGCGCTATTCCGTTGATGAGTAACGGATGGGCGACCAACCAGGTCGAGCCCGAGCGCAACGGCGCCCAAGGTGAATGGCTGGAACCATCCCAGCGCCAGGCGTACAGCGCACCCTCGATCGTCCCGGCACCCACCGATGTCTCCCAGGACGTCGCGGACGATAAGGTTATCCGCGCCTATGACGTCAGTTGGCGGTGGATCAGCCGCGACGGAATCGAACTCAACGCCACCGGACGGCAGATCGTCACCATCTACCTCGAGCAACACGACGGACGCTGGGATGTCGTCGGCCACCAATTGCAGGACATGGGCCGATGAATAGCGAAAAACAGCTGCGAATGTTTTGCGACACACCTACGGTGGACGCACCTAGGGCCTCTCCTAGTACTAGGTTAAGTTTTATGGGTCAGACACTTCGCCGCCCTCGCGGCTCCGCAGTAGACACCGTGCAGGTGAACTACAAAGTGCCCAAAGAGTGCAAAAGCAGACTGGAAGAGGTCTCTAAACGCATGGGAGTGAGTGCTTCGGAGGGCCTTGAGAAAATTCTCATGCACCTGGATCTAGACGCAGACGGCCTTCCCATGTGGGTTGACCGTGACCAACTACCGGAGGCTTTGCCCATGGCTAAAGCCAGTTAAAACAAGAAGGCCCGCCGGAGCGGGCCTTCTCATATTCAATTCTTCTCAAGCTCTACACCGTCGGATCCGCCAAGACACTCGGTGAAGGGCTCAGACAAACACACCCTTAGTGCGTTCGCGTGCTACCTAGTGAAAGCATACACCGAGTGTTGCAAGCCCCTCCAGTTTTTAATCCCGCGCCACGCCGGATGGATTCACCATCTGCTGCGTGGGTTTTGGCTCCGTTGATCGCGGGTCAGCCCGTGTACCGGGCTGGTCGATGGATCGGTAATCGGTTCCAGTACCCGCGGCCGCGCACCCCATTGAAAATTACGCGGGCCGTGCCGAAGGCGCCGGCTGCGGTGCTGATCCACGCTGTTGACGGCTCAGTGCGGACATTGTGTCTTGACCTGGATACGTCCAAGGCCCGTAAGACCGTCGTCGATGATGATGCTGCACGGTTGGGGGCCCTGCTCAGTACAGCCGGCCTTGCCTACGTTGAAGACTCCTCCCCCAGTGGCGGTCGCCACCTCTACGTTCCCCTGCAGGAGCCCGTTACCGCCGGTGAAGCCCGCGAAGTGGTTGAAGCCCTCGCGTTCCGGGCGCCGAGCCTGGATGCGAATCCGCACCAGAACGTTACCGACGGCTGTATTCGTGTTCCGGGATCCGCCCACAAGAGCGGCGGACACCAAAACCTCATCACACCCCTCACGGATGCCTACGGCATCCTCACACTCCGGAACCCGCCAGTAGCGCTGGCCAAGCTCCGCGAGGATCTTGCGCCCGAGCTGTACCGGGTGCGGCACCTAAAGCGGACGGGACAGACCCGCGCCGCGGCCACTACCGCATCCCTAAAGGCGCACCACCCCCATGGTGCGCGCCAGGATAAGCAGGCGCACTGCACTGACTCTCACCTGCGAGCCGTGGCCCGTACCGGGCTGTATGACACCAGTCGGTATGCCAGCGACTCCGAAGCCCGCATGGCGGTCCTGAACCACTTCGCGGCGTGTACCTGGACCGTAGACCAGGTACACGCCGGCATGGCCGACGAGTACGCGGGCCTCGCCGCCCTCTACGGCACCAAGACCGAGCGGCTGCTGCCCATCGAATGGGCCAAAGCCCAAGCCTGGACCGCCAAACGCACACCCTCGAAAGCACCCTCCCAGCAAGCGGAGCGAAGCTCTGCACGTATTAACAACACAAGCCCTACTTATCTCACGGGGGGCAGCTCAAACCCAGCAACATCGCAAAGCTCCGGTTCCATTCACCAGCTGGTGAATGATCTAGAAAATGTTCTCTACGCCGCTCTCGACGTCAGATTCCAAACTCTCGGCCGAGCAAGCATCAGCCTCCGATTCCTCATCCGCGCCGTTCTGGCCTACTTGCGCACCAACCAGACCAACCTCCTTGACGTCGGCTGCCGCACTTTCGCGGTCGCCCTCGGCAAGGACCACGTCACCATCGCCCGTCTCCTCCCCTTGCTCGAGAAGGCATCAGCAGGGGTCCTCACCCGCGTCGATCGCGGCCGAGGCCGCAACGCCGACACCTACCTCGTCCAACTCCCCCGCGAGTTTGAGCAAATCGCCCGCGACCACACATGGCGCAAGGGCAAAATCCACGCCATCCGGCCCGTCTTCCGGGTGCTGGGCGACGTCGCCGCACTCACCTACGAGGCCATCGAACGCGCCCACCACTCCCCCACCACCGCTGACCTCACCCGCTCCACCGGTATCTCCCGCACCGCCCTGCGCGATGCACTCACCGGCATGGAAACGCTGGGCATGATCCGCCGACACCACGGGTCCTGGCAGGCGGTGGCCACCACCAATCTCCTGCAGCTCGCGGACCGGCTCGGAGCCACCGACGACCGACAGGAACAAATCACCCGCTACCGCCACCAACGCGCCGCCTGGCACGCCTGGCTCGACCGGCACCTGGTTCCCCAACTCGAAGAACACGAACTGTACGACCAAGAGATAGACGAATACTGGCTTCCACCGATCGAGGACGAGTATGAGCATCAACGCTCCCTGTGGAACGCGGCCTAGGCTGAGGCGAGGAGACCTTGGCGAGTTGACGAGTGGTGATGACTGGGGCAGCCAGCACCTTGGTTGGCATCGTCGCTATCTACGTCTTTGGTCTTAGCAGCGGAGGGGGTGATGACGGGGATGCGGCGCCGGCTTCGGAGTTCTTATCGGGTCAGTGGTAAACAACGGTGGCGCTTTGGCCCATAACCGCCCGCGCCCCCGCTTACGACACGACGCCGATCAGACTGCTAGGTAGCCACTCGCCGCCCAAGCCTCCTGTCCACAGGGGCACGGCAAAAGCTCCCCCACGCTCCGCTGCTTTTCCCACACCCAGGATGGACAGCAGGAACCTGGGAATCAGGTCCAGTAGGGGTGGCTTGTGAATTAGTGAAATATCTGACGCTAAGACCCATGCTGTCGTTGTGATGGCCTGTATTTTCCGCGTGTGAGGTGGTTTCGTGTGAGGCAAGGTGTAGTCGCCGGTGAGGTTGATGTGTTCCCTAGGAGACGGTGTCGTGCGGATTCTGCCTTCGTATACTGACGGCATGGCGATGTCATTGTTGTTCGGTGTGATAGCTTCCAGTGCCCTGATCTTGGGTGCTTTCATTGGTTTGCGCTTCGAGCTACCCAAGCGCGTCCTGGCGATCCTTTTGTCTTTCGCCGCGGGATCGCTGATCACAGCGCTGACTTTCGAGCTCTTCGAGGACGCCGTTGAGCAGGGCGGTATCTGGCGTGCTGCGATCGGTCTGCTCGCAGGGGCGGTGGTCTTCACGGCATTGAGCGCACTGCTTGACCGTTGGGCGCAATCAGGTTCTGAAGCCACTCCGGCGGACGAGTACGAGGGCAGCCCCAAACTCGACACTGACGCAGCCGCGGCGGAGCACTCCCCTACGACCGCGTCCACGCGCGGTGCCGCGGGTATGGCCCTGTTGGCGGCGGTCACCCTTGACGGTGTACCGGAAAACATCGCTCTGGGCGTCGCACTTGGCGGTGGAACCGGCGGGCTAGCCCTCCTGGCCGCAATTTTTGTCTCGAACCTGCCCGAAGCACTTGTCGGAGCGTCCTCGATGCGCAGTCAGGGCAAATCCGCACGCACTGTCCTCGGCCTGTGGGGTGCATGCGCTGCGCTACTTGTCGTCGCCGTCGTCATTGGCGCCGGTCCGCTTTCAGGCGCCGACCCGGAGACCATCTCGCTGCCGTTGGCTTTCGCCGCCGGAGCTGTCATCGCCTCTCTGGCTGACACTCTGATGCCCGAAGCCTACGAGCACGGCGGACCGGCAGTAGCGCTCAGCACGGCCGCTGGATTCGTCCTCTCATTCGTCCTATCCCTCATGTGAAACGCACAGCATCGAAAAGTAGGAACACCTTCAGTGGTTCCCCACTGGTGTCCGCGCACAATGAGGGAAACTGGTCGTTCCCACCCATTGCTCAGAGTGGACCGGTATGACTGGCTGGAGGGGCGATCCGCTGGCGCTAAACATAGCCTCCTATCGCGATCAGGTACCGAAGCGAATCTTGGCCGGTATTTCCCGGCGCGTACACAGCGTCCGAGGTCCACGCCATCGCGAAGCCCTTCACGGTCTGTTTCCGGCCGTCCGGGTACTCCAGATCAACTCAGAGAGCCGGTGCCTTGGCGGGCTTAGCCTCGATCCACCGATGATTTTCGGGTTGTGCGCGGCGTTTTAAACACGAAATGCCCGTCGTCTGGGAGAAAATATGGCTTACCACAGTCAAATTTTCATACCAGATGAGGACATCTCGTAGATGCAAGTTTCCCATAGAACGTCCGCGGCGTCAGTGTCCTTCGACGAACCGAATCTCGTGTCGGTCGCCGGGCTGGTCCCGGTGATGACGTTGGCCCGGGACGCCGGTCTGCACGAGTTAGCCGATGAGTGGTTGTCCTTGCCGACAGACAAGGGCGCCAATGCCGGGCTGAAAGTCGCGTCGCTGGTCGCAGGTATGGTCGCTGGCGCGGACTCTATCGATGACATGGCGTTGCTGCGCCACGGCGGAATGAAACGGTTGTTTACCGCCTGCTATGCGCCCTCGACGCTGGGCTCGTTCCTGCGGTCCTTCACCTTCGGGCACGTGCGGCAGTTGGACGCGGTCGCCTCCCGCTTCCTAGCGAATCTGGCGGCGCGAGCCCCGCTGCTCGGAAGCCCTGGCACTGAAGACTTCGTGTTCGTGGACGTCGACGACACGATCATCGAGGTCCACGGCTACGCCAAGCAGGGCTCGGGCTACGGATACTCGGGGGTCCGCGGACTCAACGCCCTGCTGGCCACCGCCTCGACGAAAGACACCGCCCCGGTGATCCTGGCCCAACGGCTGCGCAAAGGGGCCGCGAACTCTGCCCGCGGCTCCAAACGCCTGATCACCGACGCCCTGTCCACCCTGACGCGGACGCATGCTGGTGGCCAGGTCCTGGTCAGAGCCGATTCGGCGTTCTACGGCCACCGCAGTGTTTCCGCAGCCCTGGCCGGCAGGGCGGAGGTATCGGTGACCGTGCGGATGGACCCGGCAGTCAAACGCGCTATCGCCACGATCCCCGAAACGGCGTGGACCACGATTGAGTACACCGACGCGGTGTTCGACGAGAACACCAACACCTGGGTCTCCCGGGCCGAGGTCGCTGAAGTCCCGTTCACCGCGTTCTCCTCCCGGAAGACAACCGAACAGATCACCGGTCGACTCAGCGTGGCTCGTCGCGGCCGTCATCGCCTACAACCTCACCCGCGCCGCCGGATTCCTCGCCGCCGGTCCCTTCAGCAACGCCAGGACCGGAACGATCCGCCGCAAACTCATCCACATCCCCGCCAGGATCGCCCGCAGCGCGCGGAGAATACGGCTCCACCTCCCAGAAGCCTGGCCCTGGCAAACACACTGGGAAAAGCTGGCCACCAGCGTCCACCCACCGCCTGCCGCAGCGTAACCATCCCATCCACCAAGCCCGGCAACGGCTCAACCAGGACACCAGTGGAACACCACCGGCAGGAAGGCCGAAGGCTACCTCGCGCCCAACACCGAGACCGCCGCCGATTCCCAGAATGCTCTACAACCAAGAGCGGGTCGGTGGATCAAGGCTTAGTCGCCGGCCGTTCAGGCGCGGACAGTGGCAGCGGAGGAAGATAACGGTCGGCGCTCGGCGGGATGCCGTGCCAACAAGGATGAGGAGCTGAAGTTACCTGAACAACGTACCCGTCTCCCCTAACAACCGCCGGTTTAGTCCCGATCAGTGTGGATCGCGATGAGCTTGTATCCCTCCGGAATATGCTCAGCATCTGGGGGCCTTGGCATCCTCATAGGAGCTGCCCTCTGTACTTGTTTGATCTAACTCCTCAGCATGGACTACGCCGGTAATAACCATTAAATAAGTCTGTACAGCTTCTCATCCGCAAGTTTGCATGTATTCATGCATGCAAACTTAAACGCATGAATACATGCAAGTCAACATGTAAACATGCCTAGATGCATGCATACATGTAAGATTGCATGTATGCAAACAATTATGGTCTACAGCGAGTCAGGTGGAGCGACCAAAACCACCACCGCCGTTTCGCTCGCTGCGATAGCGGCTAGTCAGAAACGTCGGGTTGTCCTGATCGACCTTGACCCGCGA
The DNA here is from genome assembly GCF_015751955.1 of Arthrobacter sp. CAN_A214. NCBI lineage: Bacteria > Bacillati > Actinomycetota > Actinomycetes > Micrococcales > Micrococcaceae > Arthrobacter > Arthrobacter sp. CAN_A214. Next base: position 7,496 of record NZ_JADOUU010000016.1, on the reverse strand, counting down.
GCAGCCTCGACGAAGTGGCTCGGGATCGAGCCGAAGGAAGCCGGGCTGCATATCGGTGCCGTACTTGGCGACACGGACCCCGTCGGATGGGCTGAAGAGTTAGCAGTGCAGACTGGCTGGTTTCCCACTCTTCGGGCCATACCCTCGGCGCGCAACGTCTCGAACCGCGAAGCGGACCGAGCCGACCACGCCGAACTCAGATTGAAAACATCCCTCGAGGGCATACAGGCAGATCTCGTCATCATTGACTGTCCCAACCGCCAAGGGGGACCCCTGACCTTGTCTGCGCTCAACGCTGCAGACACCATCGTTTACGCGGCCACGCCCACCGTCGACGGCGTCGACGGCGTCGACGGAGCTAGGCGCAGTGTCGATCAATTCAGACTCTCGCGGCATCGCCTTGGAGCGCCAGACAACTTGGTCGAGGCTGGCATCATTGTCGGAGCTGTGCAGTCCACGGTGATGAGTCGAATTGCGGGCAGCAGCATCGACGAATTGCGAAGTACGGGGATGCTCCTCACACCACTGGTTCCTCACCGAACAATCGTCCAAGAAATGCGTCTCACGCAGGAGTGGTACGGCCAGTACCGCAAAGGCGCACCCGTAGTAGATGCATACACCGAGCTCGTGGAACAGGTAATCCGATGACCGCCAACCTCCCCGATCGTCCGTCGGCTCTGACACGCCGCGGTCCCAGACCGGCACCCGATGAAACAGTTGACCCTGTGCACTTCGTACCGTCATCGCGGCAGGACCTGGCTCCTGCCGCGGTTTCGCGGCCACAGGAGCCAGCGATCAAGCCCGCGAAGCGGAAGCGTGAGCTGACTTTCCCCTTCAGCACACGGCTCTCCGAGGATGTCCAGGACATCCTCGATAAGGCGGTGGAGTCTGAAGGCATCACCGTTCGAGAAGCAGTCGAACAAGCAATTCGCAGCCGCTGGGGATCCCACGGCTAGAGGACTAATCGGCTATCAAGAAGGGCATCAGAACTTCGGTTCTGATGCCCTTCTTCGTTGCACGGCTCCATAACCCCTGAGCGGTCCTGCGCTGAGCTCCGGCCTGTAGCCGGTTGCTCCTTCGTCGCATCCGGGATCCTTTTCTTTTTGCAGCTGTCCTGCGGACTGTGCGTCACCGCTCCACAGCGTCAATCGGCTGCGCCGACATCGCCGGCCACAAACCTCTCCGGCGCTCCTGCGTCGCTTATTTCCTCTAACGTTTTCGTCCAGCACCGCCCTACGGGTTGAGCACTGCTCCGTCGGGAACAAGCGAGCGAGTTCGCCAGCAGGCAAAAACAACGGGGGAGGGGCCCCTGCTGGACCACCACAGGCCAAACCCCCAATCGCGCCGAAGGGAGTACCACCATGAACCACGAAAACCAGCCGATCCCCGCGACGGCTCTCGCTGACATGCTCGCCTCCGTAGGGGAGCCCTGTCGCTGGCCGCGCAGAACGCCCTGACCTCCTACGGCCAGCACAAGAACCACCGCTACTAGAAACCGCAACTCGGCAACTACGCCGGGTAGTGGGGCACGAGGTGGGAGGGCCGGACACCCACCCGACGGGGAGTTCGGCCCTCCACCCCGTCCACAACCAGAACGGTGATGAGGTAGATACCTCGAGTTTCCTGGGTGCGCGGCGGCAGCCTCCACCGCAAGCTCCTCCGGCCACCGCATTCCGCGCTGGTGCGATGTCCACCAGCCAGCCATCGGGTGTACCTATTCTGTGGGATCAGGGCGCGAATTAACCTCCGCGTAGTACGACCGCAGTCCATGCTTCACACCCAGGCGGATGAGCCAGTAGGCGGCCAGGACCACGACCGCCCAGAACAACACGAAGACGACGATGATCGTAAAGTCAGGCACGATTTGCATGATTTTCCCCAGAAACGACTGATCACAGGATCCTCCGAGCCTAACCCCGGAACCAGGACCAGCCACCAGGAAACGACGAAACTGCCCGCTACAGTGGGCGAACCCCGCAGCTCTCATCGACAACCAGCATCGGAAAGGCCCTCGTAGGATCCGCAGACCTCACTCATCCCAACCAGCTGATCGAGTACCAGGTTGAGCACCTGCCGCGCTTTCAGGTTCCGGCATTCGAGGACCTGCTCGAGGACCGCATCGCAGCAGAGCTGGTTTTCCCACTCGGTGTCGTTGATTTCACGCACACCACCGATGAGGACCGATGGCTCCTCGAGGACTGATAACTACAGCACCCCTTACGTTCATGCATGCATACATGCATGAACGTAAGCGCTGGCGAAGTAGGGGTCTGAGGGGGGTGGGTACGGAAATTCCCGTTGATTGAGTATCGTCACGATCAGATAACAGCCAACGCTTGATGGGACGTTATCCATGTCTGGTTGGGGTGTACGCTAACCGGACGTCAGGAATAAGGCTCGATAGTGTCAGAATAGAGTCCGTTCTGAATTTGCCTGACGTCCGTGTTTCAGGCTCTAAGGGCTTACCCTGACACTTCGCCGTAGGAGGCACCGTGGCCGGTCAACGTATTGGGTATGTCAGGGTCAGCAGCCTGGATCAGAACCCCCAGCGTCAGCTGGAAGGCATCGAGCTGGACAGGGTGTTCACCGACAAGGCCTCCGGAAAAGATACGAAACGCCCAGAACTCGAGAACCTGCTGGTATTTGTTCGTGAAGGCGACACTCTGGTGGTACACAGCATGGACCGTCTCGCCCGGAACCTTGATGACCTTCGCGCGCTGGTGCAGAAGCTGACAAGGAAGGGCGTCCGTGTTGAATTCCTCAAGGAGAACCTGACGTTCACCGGCACGGATTCCCCGATGGCGAACCTCATGCTCTCCGTGATGGGGGCGTTCGCTGAATTCGAAAGGGCACTGATCAGTGAACGGCAACGGGAAGGAATCACTCTGGCGAAGCAACGCGGGGCGTACCGCGGCCGCAGTAAATCACTCTCACCCACCCAGGCAGCCGAACTGCGGGAACGTGCCAGCGGCGGGGAACAAAAAACCAGACTGGCACGGGAATTTGGAATCAGCCGGGAGACTCTCTACCAGTATCTGAAAGCCGAGCAAGTGAGCTCACCGGAGAGCAACCTTGACAGTGCAGATCACTCCTGACATCCAGCGCAGACCGCTCGGGAAATGACAACGAAAACATGCACAGCAGCAAAACCCGTCATGATCTTCGGGGTTGCGCCCTTGCCCACTCGCCACGCCCACGACAACACCGCCGAGAACCGAAAGTCCCGCCATCCAAAGCTGACATCGGCACCGGTACCTGCTAAACGTGAATTTCCGTACCGATCCTCCTCAGACCCCGACGCCATCGCCTCCGTCGTGCGCAGGTCCGTGACCATCGAGCACGAGATCGAGGGTCTGCCTGAGGGCCTCGTGCTCCAGGACGTCACGGTCCAGGACGACGGCTTCCGTGCGAACCTCCGGGGGGAAGACGTCAAGCTCACCCCATAACATTTCCCGCCCTGGAGGGCTAGGGCATCACCAACTGGCCGCTCCTCAGCCCCGCACCACAACCACCACAACCGCCGAACCTGTCCCATTACCGTCACCCCGACGGGCCGTGGGCTCTGGAAACGTGGCATACCCAATTGTCGATGGACTACTGATACACCTGCCCCGCCCAACTCGGCCAGCTTTTTGGGTCGGCATCAAGATCGATGCCACGCAACCGGATCAAGCAGACATGATCCACTAGCTTTGCCACAGCCCAGAGACTATGGGAACGTCCGTCGCCGTGCGAGGGAATCCGCTGCAGCACGACATCGAGATCAACCGTGGACAGTTCCCACTCTTCCTTCACGCTCCCGTCATCAGCCCAGAAGTAGACGCGGTATGTCGGTGTGTCAATCTCCAACGTCGCATCACGTGGTCTATCAAGTGGGCTTCCATGGGCCGACCGTACTGCTTTACATCGATTCCGTCACGCCCGTTCGCCGGCCCCTGATCGTGACAGCAGCAGTGACTATAGGATTCGTGATTTTAGGTGACTAGTTTTGCGTAGACGACGTAGTTGTCGTCGAATTCGCCGGTGTCGGGGTCGTAGCCGTCGCAGGTGATCAGGCGTAGTTCGGATCCTTCGGTGTTGCCGTAGACGGTTTGGGTGGGGAAGGCGTCTTTGGCGTATTGCTCGCCATGGTCGACGGTGAAGGTTGCTGTGGTGCCGTCTTCGCGGAGCACGTTGATGGTGTCGCCGGCTTTGAGTTTGCGGAGGTCGGCGAAGACGCCGGGGCCACTGTCGGTGGCGTTGACGTGTCCGAGCAGGACCGCGGGTCCGCGTTCACCGGGTGTGGGGGAGTCGTTGTACCAACTGGCGGGTGCGCCTGGGTCACCGGGCGGGACCTCGAGCGAGCCATTGTCGCGCAGGCCGAGGCTCAGTAGCTCAGATCCCGCGCCGATCGCGGGGACGCTAAATGAAACCGGGGCTGATTCTGGCAGGACCGGCAACAGGACCGGTGCGGGTGCGGGTGTTCCGGGTGCGGGGGCTGTGGGTGGTTGAGTCGGGGCTGGCACCGCGGGTGTGGGCGTAGCGGAAGCGGAGACGGACGGCGCTGCCGTTGTTCCTTGGCTTTGGGCGGGGGTGTTGGTGGCGCAGCCGGTGAGGATGAGAACAGCGACCGCCGCAGAGGCCAGATGGCTTCTGCGACGGTCGCTGGGTGAACTAATCATGTGAGGAATCAGGTCCGATCAGTTCGTCATGCTGGTGCTGTGTTGGCTGCTTATGCCTTGGTGTTGCTGCGGCGAACCAGGAAGGTTCCGCCGGCTGCTGCTGCCAGGACCAGGCCGCCACCGAGGGCGAGGACGGCGGTGTTGGAACCGGTTTCCTGGGCGACACCGGTGTCGGCGCCACCTTCAGGCATGTCGCCCATCTGTGAGGCTACGAGCACTCCACACAGTGCCGGTGAAGTGGCGCCGAGGGGCAGTTCTGGGGCGATGTCGCTGGGTGAGTTGAATACTTCCTCGGAGACCCCGGCGGTTGCTGGGTCCAGGCCGTGGACGACGACGACGGCTTTGCCGGCTTCGAGTCCTGCCTTGGTTTCAGCGTTCAGCTGCACATCGTCGCGCTGGATCTGGTAGCTGCCGCCCATGCCGGCGAGCTCGAGGTTCAGGCCTTCTTCGGGGCCGGTGGCTCCGCTGGTGGTCAGCGTGGTGGTGATGGGGCCGTAGGCGGGATTGCCGTCGGTGGTGTTGAGGATGCCGTCGCCGTTTTCGTCCTCAGCTGGGGTGGGGCACTCACCTCTAGCCTCTTCGCCGGTGTGGATGTGCTGGACGTGGGGGTATGGGGCGTCCATGAAGGTTTCGCCGAGACCGGAGACCTGCAGGTCCACGGCAGCTGTGTCACCGTGGACGTCTACGGTGATGCTTCCCGTGCCGGTGGTGCCGTTCAGCTGGCCCAGGGTCGAGGAGTAGGACTCATCTGCTGCCATGGCGGGCGACGATGCCATTGCCAGGGCGCCAAGGGCCAGGGTAGGTACTGCAAGGAAACGCATTGCCTTATTCATAAGATCAATTCCTTCACTGTGCGTATGTACGCACCAGATCTGGTGCGCTTACTACGTAATTCGGAGCGTTCCGCAGTATGGATTGGTTTTTCCCACACAATTCACACCGGAGCACGTGACGCCGCTCGTTGAGAGTGGCTTCTGTTCACTGTAAGCAGGACAAGGCCCTGTTGGGAAGCGCTGTGGTGTGACACATGGTGCGGGTGAGGTTTACCTGATAGGGGATAATCGTCCATTCGAGCCACTGCGGGTTACCCGATCGCGGAGTAAGACTAAGCAGCCAAACCGGGTGGGTGAGGTGTGTTCCATGTTGCTTTTCAAGCGGATGAGCCCGTCGCGGATGCGGGTTTTGGCTGTTGATGATGGAATGCCGAGGTGGGCGCCGATCAGGGTCCGCGGTCACGCTCGAGCCCGCACCTTTGCATTCGGAGGGCGGACCAGTCTGCAGGCACCGAATTGTGCCCTTAGTCAGATATGGTGCGGGTGTGACCTGTGAGGATGCTGCTGAAGGAGGGTTTTGGTGTGACGATTTTCGAAGCGGATGATGACATCGATTGTTTGTTGGCCGACGCAAGAAGCTACACGGTGATCGACCTTGAAGCACGCCGCGATCATTATGTGCAGAAGCTTTTAGATGCCCGTCAGGCGTGTGAAGAGCTGAGCACTCTGCTTGCTGATCACGGATCCGGGCAGAGCGGTCCCGCCTCCGCCGATCAGGTGCACGCTCAAGGGTTGCTGTGCGCGGCGGTTCGGGAACTGGAAGAAACCGATGCGCTCCTTGAGCGAGCACGACAAGAAAAATGAAACGTGCATCATCAGGTAAAGCTCAGGTGATGCGCGTAGTGTCTTACCTATCCTCATGTGCGAGTGATTGATGGCCGGATGTTTATTTATCCGGTCGAAAGCGCCGGAGAACACAGTAAGCGGCCTCCACCGTGTGTTCTCCGGCGCTTTTGTCATGCCACCACCGGCAGCCAACCGCTCAGGAGTGGGTCACCGGATTTGACCGCTAAAACACAACGGTCATTTCTGTCCCTCATTGGTCTTCGAAAAAGCAATCCAACACGCTGTGAGTGACGAATATCATGCGGCGGTGGTTATCCGGCAACGGTGCGTCACGTCGACTGATGCGCCACAACAGTTGTTCCCCTAGACACCCCGCCGGAGGGACTCATCATGATCACCAGCAAAAAAGTTCTCAGCGTCGCTTTCACCGCAGCCCTGATGGGAGGAGCAGGCCTCGGATCCGCCGGGATAGCGGTGGCGGCTCCCGGCCCGGTCGCCCACGCAGTGCCGGCCATGACCACCGGGCAAATGTCTATCAGCATCGACGACTTCGTGTTCTCCGGTCCTGGAACCGTCAACCCGGGCGGTGAGATCACCGTGACGAACAACGACACCGAAGCCCATTCGGTGACCGCCGATGATGGTTCCTTCGATGTCACTATCCCCGGCGGGGAAAGCGCCACATTCACCGCCCCGAGCGAAGCCGGGACCTATGGGTTTTTCTGCAAGTTCCACGGCAACATGAAAGGTTCACTGACCGTCGGTGCTGAAGCCATGGCACCGGCCCCCGCCGCACCCACGACACCAGCCCCGGCAGCACCAGCACCGACACCTGAAGCTGCGGCACCGGCACCCGAGGTCGCAGAGTCCGGCACTGCTGAGTCCGACAGTGCAGCAGGCAACAGCATGGACCAGATGGGTGCTGTCCCCCGGGGCGGCGCGGACACTGGAGCGATGAACGACGCAAGTGACGGGTCAACGATCATCGCTCTGGGTGGAGGACTGGTCCTTCTCGCCGCAGCCGGTGGAACCTATGCCGTCCGCCGCCGGAGCCACAACTCCTAATCCCACCCGACCCGCCGTGAGGGCCGTAAAACCGCACCTCGTCCATCGCGGTTTGACGGCTCATCGCAAACGAGAGTGCAGGCGGGGTGTAGCCGGGGCGGGCGCGTCGGTGACGAGATAGAGGTCGAGGCCTTCCGATGATGGAAGTTCT
>NZ_JADOUU010000015.1:0-78545 GCF_015751955.1 Arthrobacter sp. CAN_A214 | reverse complement strand
CCATGGGCTTTGAAAACGGGGTTCTTGGGTACCCGCTCACGGGCGAGATTTGTGGGTTGAAGAATGGTGGGTGTTATCAGAAGTTCCAGGGTGGTGACATTCTTTGGTCGCCGGCCACGGGTGCTCATCCGACGTATGGCGGTATCGGTGCACGGTGGCGGACCATGGGCTTTGAAAACGGGGTTCTTGGGTACCCGCTCACGGGCGAGATTTGTGGGTTGAAGAATGGTGGGTGTTATCAGAAGTTCCAGGGTGGTAACATTCTTTGGTCGCCGGCCACGGGTGCTCATCCGACGTATGGCGCCATCGGTGCACGGTGGCGAGCTATGGGGGCAGAAAACGGCACCTTCGGCTATCCCACCTCCGGTGAGACTTGTGGCCTTCCGGACGGCGGATGTTTCCAACGGTTTCAGGGAGGCACAATCAATTACTCCGTCATTAGGGGTACGTTCCTCAGCTAGGCCCTAACACGATTGCAAAGTAACAGAACAGGCCCCTCACGTGGGGGCCTGTTCTGCTGTAGTAAGGGATATGATCATTGCCCCGGCAACGAAATGCTACTCTCCTGGCTACTTGGTTATTACTTGCGGAGCACTCGGTATTACTCCCGAGGAACCCGCTGGGCACCTATCTTCGTAACCCCGTAGAAGTCGAGTAGCAGAGTGCATTGTCCGCCCCATCTGCGCGTGCCACAGTGAGCGGAGAAGCAGGGGGGGGGGGGCGACCTCGGGCGGTAGATTCTCCACTCTTAAGCGTCCGTTCACGACGCTCGATCTGATACTGGAGCACGTCATGGAGATAACCCCTGAGGTTTCACCCATCGTATCTGTACAACTGTTCGGCAACTTCGAATTGCGGCGCGACAACATCATCTTGACATCAGCCGAGATGGGCGGGTGCAAGCCCCGGCACATCCTTGAGATACTGCTCCTGAATTTCGGCAGTGCAACGTCGAAGGACCGACTGATCGAAATCCTCTGGGGAAGCCACGCTCCTGACGGCGCAGTAGCTACGCTTGAAAGCTACGTCTGCTGCCTGCGGCGGCTCGTCCAGCCCGGCCGGACGCGAACAGGGCCCCTGCGGACGGCGAACGGCGGCTATGTTCTTGACATCAGACTGATCGACTCCGATCTGGACCGGTTTCACCGCCTGGTCCACGAGGCCGACTCGGCGCTACCGGTGGACGCGTATCCGCTGCTGCGGCGCGCGATCGACATGTCGGCGGTGCCATTGCTCGGCAACGAGGTGGTGCCGGAGTGGGCGAACGAAGCAAGGAGCCGCATTGCCTCCCAGCGCCTCGAGCTGCAGATCCGGGCGGCGGAGACCGCAAGTGCGCTGAATTTCCCCCTCGAGGCCATTACGTGGGCGCAGGCAGCGCTCGATGCCGACGGGCTGAACGAAAGGGCGTGGACAGCCCTCGTCAGCGCCTACAAGCTCGCGGGGCTCTACGCTGAGGGACTTTCGTCCTATGACCGATGCCGGCGGGCATTCCACCGGGAGCTGGCCTGTAGTCCCGGTTCAGCCCTGCAGGCCCTTTACGTCGGGCTTCTCCGCCAGACAGTAGAAGCGGAGGGGGACCTGTCGGAGGCGCTTGAGGCGCTCATCTGCCTCGGTCAGCGGTTGCGTGGCAATGCGCTTCCCTCAGGGAAGGCAGGCGGAGGGCTCAACTTCGAGGGGGCGGAGAAAATCCTCGATTCCTTCCTCCGCCGCGCTCAACGGGCTATCTGAATCGGTTCCGGCCGCTGGCGTGGCGGGCTGAGGGGGGATCAGTCGCGCGGCGCGCATCGCAGGAAGCGCTCGTGAGATAATTAGGAGACGGCGGCATGCCGTAATGCCGTATCGAGCGGGAAGCAATTCGTGGCCCGCGCGGGATATCCGGCCCTCCGAGCCGACCAAGGAGTTCTGCAGTGACCCTTACTTTCACCTCCGCCTCCCCGCCGGGCATAGAGGGCGCCCTGACCAATGCTGAAGTGCAGCGCATCCGCAACGACTTTCCGATTCTGAAGACCTCTGTCAACGGGGGACTGTTGGTCTACCTCGATTCCGGTGCCACCTCGCAGAATCCTCTGAGTGTGATGGAAGCCGAGCAGGAGTTCTACGAACAACGCAATGCGGCCGTGCACCGTGGAGCGCACTTCCTTGCCGTCGAAGCGACAGATGCCTACGAGGATGCCCGCGCGGCAGTCGCCCGTTTCATCGGTGCCTCTGCGGGTGAGCTGGTGTGGACCTCCAACGCCACCGAGGCCATCAACCTTCTTGCCTATTCGATGTCGAACGCGTCACTCGGGCGGGGCGGAGCGGCTGCGCGGCGTTTTGCGCTGGCTCCGGGGGACCGCATCGTGGTCACCGAGATGGAGCACCATGCGAACCTGATCCCGTGGCAGGAGTTGGCTGCCCGCACGGGAGCGGAGCTTCGCTTCATCCCGGTGGACGACGACGGCGCCCTGCGGCTCGAAGAAGCCGCGGCGCTGCTGACGCCGTCCACAAAGGTGCTCGCGTTCACGCATGCTTCGAATGTCCTCGGCACGATCAACCCGGTGGATGAACTCCTACGACTCGCCCGCAACGTGGGAGCACTCACCGTGCTCGACGCATGTCAGTCGGTGCCGCACCTGCCCGTCGACGTCAAGGCGCTCGACGTGGACTTCCTCGTGTTCTCCGGGCACAAGATGCTGGGCCCCACAGGGATCGGCGCACTGTACGGACGGGCCGGACTGCTCGATGCCATGCCTCCCTTCCTCACCGGAGGCTCGATGATCACCACCGTCTCGATGGAACGGGCGGAATACCTGCCGTCACCGAACCGCTTCGAAGCCGGCACCCAGCGGATCTCGCAGGCCATTGCACTCGGAACCGCGGCGAACTATCTTGCAGAAACCGGGATGCACCGTATCGAGGCATGGGAAGCGGCGCTCGGCGCGCGTCTGGTGGAAGGGCTCTCGGGCATCGACGGCATCCGTGTCCTGGGGCCTACTGCCGGTACCGGGCGCATCGGTCTGGCCGCGTTCGACGTCGATGGCGTCCATGCCCACGACGTCGGGCAGTTCCTCGACGACCGCGGGATCGCCGTGCGGGTGGGCCACCATTGCGCCCAGCCACTGCACCGCCGGCTCGGTCTTACCGCGACGACGCGCGCGAGCACCTATCTCTACAACACCACTGACGAAGTGGATTTTTTTCTCGAAGCCGTTTCCGGTGTCCGCAGCTTCTTCGGAGCGAAGCCGTGAGCAATGACCTCGAACAGCTCTACCAACAGATTATTCTCGACCACGCCAGGGAGCGCCATGGTGCAGGGTTACAGGAGCACCACGGTGACGGCATGGTGGGCGAATCGCATCAACTGAACCCGGTGTGCGGCGACGAGATCACGCTGCGCGCGGTGGTGAGTAACGGTGGCGTCCGCTCGGTCAGTTGGGAGGGTGCGGGTTGCGCCATCTCCATGGCCTCGGCGTCGGTGCTGACGGACCTCATGGTGGGCCTGCCGCGCGATGAGGTCATCAGGCTCGTGGACAATTTCCGTGATGTGATGCGCTCGCGGGGCAAGCTCGATGCCGACGAGGAGGTGCTGGGAGATGCCGCCGCTTTCTCGGGCGTCTCGCGATATCCGGCACGCGTCAAGTGCGCCATGCTTGCGTGGGTCGCCCTCGAGGAGTCGCTGCTCGCTGCCAACCACTAGCGGATAGGAGAAGTGTCGGCCGACGGGTTCACGGAAAGCTGTCAGGCGTTTGCAGTCTCGCCGCTCTTCCTGCGTTCCCCCGCGATTTCGCCGTCCTGCGGCAGCCGTATTGTGAAGGTGCTGCCGACGCCGGGTTCGCTGGTCACTGAAATGGTGCCTCCGTGCTCGATCACGATGGTCTTCGTGATCAGGAGCCCCAGTCCGACCCCGGGAACCGTTGAGGTGCGGACGGAGGGGGACCGGAAGAACCGGTCGAAGACCTGGCTGAGATCAGCAGCGTCGATCCCTATTCCGGTGTCGATCACCTCGACGCGCAGGCAATCGCCGTCGGTCACCGCCTGAAGCGTAATGGTTCCACCGCGGCGGTTGTACTTCACCGCATTCGAGATCAAGTTGTCCACTGCCTGGGCGAGCCGTCCCGGGTCTGCCACCGCAATAAGGCCCGGCGGCGAGGAGTTCACGACCTCCACGCCCGCCCGCTGGGCCTTTACCCGTACCGAACTCGCGGCATCGGAGAGGATGCGGCCCACATCGCACTGTTCCCGCCGCACCTCGAAGGTCCCGGCGTTGATCGCCAACAGGTCCTCGACGAGTTGCTCGAGCCGCAGTGCGTTACGCCGGGCCACTTCCATGTAACCCTGCACGGCGGCCGGAAGGCTTTCCCCGCTTTCCATCGTCAGCTCGAGGTAACCCAGGATCGAGGTGAGTGGGGTGCGGAACTCATGGGAGACGTTGGAGAGGAAGTCATCCTTCGCCTGAAGGGCCAGTGCAAGGTCGGTGACATCCATGAAGGAGATCACCGTGCCGGCGAACGCGCCGTCCTCGTCGATCATGGACCGTGAGGAGATGGACATCGACCGCTGGTTCCGGCCTTCGCCGAGCCAGATCTGCTCGGCGGTGAGGTCCTCGCCCAACACGGCCCTCCTCACGGGGCGCTCCTCCGGGGGAAGAAGGCTTTCCCGATCAGACCCGTACACAAGGAGCTGCGACTCGTTCGGGTCGTCATTGCCGGGTGGCGAAGCTGCCGCATGCACGGCTCGCTGCCGGGCGTTCATCAGGATGTCGTGGCCGTTCGCGTCCACTGCGAGCACGCCGACGTCGACGGTATCCAGGACTGTTCCGAGGAGTCGCTCCCGCTTGCGGCCTGCCTCGCTGCTTGCGCGCAGCGCCGCCTGTGAGGCGCGCAGGGCCTCCTGCTGGCTCCGGCGATCCCTGGTCAGGGCGGAAACGAATACCGCCAGACCGGTGAGCATGACCGGTAGGAGAAGCGGCTGGAGGAAATCGCGGAGCACCAGGTCATCGCCGGTGAGGAGCAACGGTAACCATACGAGCGACACGGATCCGACGAACGAAGCTCCGACGGCCACGGCGGTGGACACGCGCGAGGCTGCAAGCCAGACCACGGGGAAAGCCGCGAGCAGGCCGACACCGCTCAGGCTCTCGCCTGCCCCGGACCGGATGAAGCCGAGCGCAACGAAGTCCATCAGGGGAATGATCAGGGCCGTGCGGATCGGAACGCCGGACCAGGGTATCGCCACGCATGCCGTCAGCACCACGAGGTGCAGGAGCAATCCGGCGAGGATGGACCCGCTCTCAAGGAGCCGCGGATTCTGGATGAGCCCCAGGACCACCGTGAGGAAAAGGGTGACGGTAAGGGCGGACTCACTGAGCACTATCTTGCGGCGACGGCCTGCATGGCGCCCGGATCTGGCCGGATTCTTGGGAAGGTGCGCAGGGTCGGCCATGGACCCTCTCAGCGGTCCCGGTCTTCGAAGGCGTCGGGCACGCCGTCCGAATCGGTGTCGATGGTGTCGGCGTCGTTGATTCGCGCGTAGCGCTTGTTACGGATCCGCAGGATCACGGTGGCCAGCAGTGCCGACGTCACCGATGCCGTGAGGATGGCAACCTTGGCGTTGTCCTGATGCTCGGTGCCGGCGCCGAAGCTGAGGTCGTTGACCAGCAAAGAGACAGTGAAGCCCACCCCGGCCAGGATGCCCACCCCCAGGATGTCCCACCAGCTGAGCCCCGGATCGAGACTTGCCCTTGTGGTCCTGGTGACGGTCCAGGTGGTGAGGAGAATGCCGACGGGTTTACCGAGGACGAGTCCGAGCACGATGCCGACCAGTACTGGGTCTCCGAGCGCCGACACGAAGCCGTCCACGCCGCCGACCGTGACGCCGGCCGAGAAGAAGGCGAACAGTGGCACGGCGATCCCCGTTGACAGGGGCCGGAAACGGTGCTCGAAAATTTCGGCGAGGCCGGGTTTGTTGGGCCGGGGCAGTGCCACTTTGCCGTGTTTCTTCCGCAGCACCGGAACGAGGAAACCGAGGAGCACGCCAGCGACGGTGGCGTGGACGCCCGAGGCATGCATGAGTGCCCACGTGGCGATTCCCAGCGGGAGGAGGATGAGCCATGCCGGGCCGGTGCTCGACCCGAAGAACTTGGCTTTCTTCTGTGCCAGCAGACCGAAAAGGCCCAGCGGGAGCAGCATCCACAGGAGGAAGTCCAGTTGCACATCCTCCGAATAGAAGAAGGCGATGATGGCGATGGCGATGAGGTCGTCCACTACTGCGAGGGTCAACAGGAAGATCCGCAGGGCGCTCGGCAGGTGGGAACTGATCACTGCCAGGACAGCCAGGGCGAACGCGATGTCCGTCGCGGTGGGGATCGCCCAGCCGCGGAGCGTCTCGGGGGAGGAGAGGTTGACTGCAGTGTAGATCAGGGCCGGAACGAGCACTCCACCGGCCGCTGCCGCGACGGGAACGATGGCGCGGCTGACCTTGCGGAGATCGCCCGCGACGAATTCACGCTTCAGTTCAAGGCCTATCAGGAAGAAGAAAATGGCGAGCAGGCCGTCGGAAGCCCACTTGCCCACAGTCAGGCTGAGATGCCACGGCTCATAGCCGAACTCGAAGTCCCGGATGGCGAAGTAGGAGTCCGAGAACGGCGAGTTCGCCCAGATCAGGGCCAGTACCGCCGCGATCAGGAGCAGGATTCCGCCCACGGTCTCCTTGCGGAGGATCTCGTTGATGCGGAGGTACTCCGGATAGCTGCCACGCTGGAGAACGACGGCCTTCGCTCCGTAAGGTCTGTTCGGCACGGGAGAATCAGCCGGCGGTCCATCACTCATGGGAAGCTCCTCTTTCTGTGCTGATTGCTTGCCTGCCGGTCGGGTCAGCCTGCAAGCGCGCGGATACCAATGATCGCCGTAGCGAGGCCAAGAATCATCGACGTCGAGATAAGCATGAGGTGCACCGTCAGAAAGCGGGTGGGTGCTCCCTTTTCATCGCGGGCACGTGGGTCCTTGAGGATACGACGGAGGAACGGTGGCCATACGATCAGCGTCCAGACTCCGGCAAGGATCAGGACGAGGGCAAGGGGGGTAGGCAGTGACACGGTCGGCTCTCCCGGCAGGGGTGGATTCGGCGGGTGGGCGTCGTCAGCGGCTTTCGAGCCAGCGCTGTGCTTCCACAGCCTGCACGTTGAGGGCCTTGCCGATCATCGGCTCGGCTGCGCCGGCGATCTTGCCGCCCAGGAAGGGGATGGACGAGGTGACCGACCCCTGGAGATCCACCCGCGTGGATTCACCCTCGGCGATGAGCCTCTGCACGGCGGCCACGTTGAGGGGCACTCCGGCGACTGTCATCTCGACCTGCGCCTCGCGGGAACCATCGGCCTCGGGTGCTGCCCAGTGCTCGGTCTGGGTGACGGTCAGGGTCTCACCGACGAATTTGCGTGCCATGTCCGGAAGACGGTCGGTAGGCATGGTCCGCACTGCAACGAGCGTGAATGCGCCGGCGGTGTCCCCGTCGAGCACCGAGGACTCCAGGGAACCGCCTGCTTTCTGACTCATGTGCTGGAGGAAGCCTTTGTCGGTGAACACGTCGATCACAGCGGCGACGTTGTAGGGCAGGGTGGTCGAGGCGCTCAGGGCCATGGTTCCTCCGGGGAAGTGGTGCGGGCGGTTTCTTCCAGCAATCCTACGGCCTTGCTGTCCCTCGTCGTGGTCCGGGGTTGCGGTGGCCCCTGGTTCGGGAGGGGCTATTGGTAGGACACGAACCACGGGGTCGGCTCGACGTTCGTGAACGTCTGTTCAGGGGTGAACGTGGGGGAGTCCTCGTCATAGAAGTTCTTCCAGCCCATCCAGATCTGCGGTTGCAGGCCCTTGCGGAGGACGTTCCACGTGTCCAGCTTCTCTCCCGGTGTTCCGTGTCCGTCGGCGTGGAGGCTGATTGCCAGTTCGCTGTGGCTGACGTCGATGGCATCCCGGTTGCTGATCATGCCGAGGTTGAACTGGTGCAGGATCAGCAGCTTCTGCGGCAGCGTATTGGTCCGGGTGAGATCCGCCAGCCATTGTGAGGTCTCATTGATCTCCGCCGCATCTACGGTCCCGATCTGATCGAGTGGCCGCTGGCCCGGCGCCAGCCGCCACTCGGCGTCGAGGGCGAGCCCTACATGCGGACGTTTCAGCAGGTCCTCGTACAGCTTCGCCTGGTCGGGGAAGCTGCTTCCTCCCGACTGCAGGTCCAGGACTACATAGACACCTGCCTTTCCGGCGGCGTCGACCCAGGACTCGAGATCCTCGATCCGGGACTCGGTGGAGTAGTTTCCGTCGGCTCCGGCCTCGGCACTCGCCACGGTGGTAATGATCTCGAAGGCGGGAATCACAGGTTCCGGGCTGTGGGGAGCGTAAAGGGCCGCGGTGTCCTTGGCGCGTTGGATGGAAGCGTCGATTCCCTGCTCACCGAGAACACCGAGGCTTCCCCCGCTCGGGTGGCCGTACAGGGCGATCATCCTCCGGCCGGGAAAGACCGTTTGCCCGCCGCCCGGCAGTTCCGGTGCATCGAGGGCGACGGCGGAGTGCTCCGCGAAGGTGCCCTGGTCACCGAAGGCGTTTCCCACGCCGAAGAGCGCGCTGTCCCGGTGCTCGCGCAGGAACGCAATGGTTTCGGTGTCGGCCCGTGGGTCAGGTTCCGCGACCACCCTGACCAGGGCTCCGGCGGCGCGCGCGGTGGTGACGGCTGCGGCGGATGCCGGATCAGGAGTGGCCAGGACGACTGCGTCTGCTGCTACCTCAGCCCTTCGGAAGGCCGGCAGTCCGGCTGGGTCGGTTCCGGAAGAAGTGCCCGGTTCGGAAGTGGATGCTTCTGCGGCGGCAGCGTGGGTTCCGGAACCGGAACTGTTGGCGGAAGCAACGCTCTCGGAGGCGGATGCCGGCGCTGCGGGGTCCGCTGCGACTGCCGGATCGGCCGGTTCGGCGGGGGGCGGAGCCGGTGACGGCAGCACCGGCAGCAGGAGGCTTTCTCCGGGCTGCATCGCAGCGATCGAATCGATCAGCGCGCTTGTCTCGGTGATGGACGGCTCAATCGTGAGCTGGAGGTCCTCACGGAAACCCTCGGCATCGTCGGGACCCGGAACCTGTTCCAGCCCGCCCACGATCGGCTCCCAACCTGCCGTCGGTGTTCCGAAGAGGACGACGGAGGTTGTGCCGAGCCGCTCGAGTTCCGTCGCTACCTCCGCCTCGTTCCCGGTGGAATCAACCACCAGCAACGGAACGCCGAGTCCGGCCGCCGCCGTCGTGGCGGGGCCGATCGCAGGTGGCGGCCAGTCCGGAGATCCGGTGCTCCCGGGAGCAGCGAGGACCACAGCGACCGGGCTCGACGCGAAGAATGCCCTGCTCGCGGCGACCGAGGAACTTTCTCCGCCGGCACCGAGGACCGTTGGGGACTCCGGATGCGGGTTCAGGACAACCGTTTTCGAAGCGGTTTCGGACTCGGAGGAGTCGGACGAGTTGGACGACGCACCCGGCGATGGATCATCGGCGGTCGTGCAGCCGGACAGAAGAAGCACGAGTACCACGGCCAGGGGCGCGGCCCTGCGGTGCACGGTAATCGGTGGCAGCGGCATCGATCGCATCGGCGGCAAAGACAAAATGGGTCCTACTTTCCGCGCAGCCCCAGCCGCACGTTTGGAGGATCTTAGGAAGGACTTCGGAAAGGACATGACGATCCTAGTATGACCCAGGACACCTCGCGGTCCGGCAACAGGTCAGGGTCCGGGGCGCGGTGTCGTCGGAACGCTATTCGGCGGGCCTGCTGTCGCGCCGTGATCCCGCTGTCCACGCTATGGTCCTGTTTCCCGCTCCGCTGTGCGGATTCGATCCGGAGCCACGGTTCCGGATCCGGTGCCGCTGCGCCGGGCGCTGCGCATCCGGCCGAACCGACAGGGGGGCGCGGTAGGCTTGAAGTCTCCCCGGAATTCGCTGAATTCCGGGCTTTCGTGGTGTCGCCACCACGCCCCGAAACAAGGAGCCGGAGACATGAGCCTGAACGGATTGCGCGCAGCGCTGACTGAGGACGCCTCCTTTGCGCGCGTCCGCTCGAACGCCTCGCGGTCCGCCGACCAACGGAGCACGGACCTGCAGATCGGAGCGCCGGCAGGGTTGCGGGCACCGCTCCTCGCGGAGATGGTGGACGGACTGCGCGACGCCGCCGGCCCAGTCGACCTGGCCGGTGCGCCTCCCGTCGTGGTGGCCGTCACCGCAACCGGCCGCGAGACGGAGGACCTTGTAGGCGCGCTGCGCAGCTACCTGCCGGAATCGGAGATCGAGGAGTTCCCCAGCTGGGAAACCCTTCCCCACGAGCGTCTTTCGCCGAGGTCCGACACCGTGGGGCGCCGTCTTTCGGTGCTCCGCCGTCTTGCCCATCCAGGCGTCTCGCCCATTCGCGTCATCATTGCGCCCATCCGTGCTGTCGTTCAGCCGCTCGTGGCGGGCCTCGGCGAACTCGAGCCGGTCTCCCTGAAAGTGGGGGACAACGTCGAGTTCACCGAAGTGGTCAGGGCACTCGCCGACGCCGCCTACGCACGGGTGGACATGGTGACGCACCGCGGCGAGTTCGCCGTGCGCGGCGGCATCATCGACGTCTTCCCGCCCACCGAGGACCATCCGCTCCGAATCGATTTCTTCGGCGACGAGGTGGACCAGATGCGGTGGTTCGCCGTCGCCGACCAGCGCTCGCTCACCACAGGGGAACCCCCGACGGCGTTGTACGCGCCGCCGTGCCGCGAGATCCTGATCACACCGTCGGTGATGTCACGGGCGGCGAAACTCGGGCCGCAGCTCCCCGCCGCAGCCGCCATGCTCGAAAAAATCGCCGGTGGGATTGCCGTCGAGGGCATGGAGTCCCTCGCGCCGGTCCTGGTCGACTCGATGGTGCCGTTCGTGGCAGAGCTGCCGGCGGGATCCATCGTTGTCGTGATCGAACCCGAAAAGGTGCGCGCGCGTGCCCATGACCTCACGGCCACCAATGAGGAGTTCCTCGCGGCGGCCTGGTCCACGGCATCCGAGGGAGGTGCCGCTCCGCTCGACCTCGCCGGCGAACTCGGTATGGATCTGCAGGCCGCCAGCTTCCGGTCCCTGACGGAGACGCGCTCCACGGCGCTGGCCAATGACGTCGCCTGGTGGGCCGTCACGTCCTTCGGCGCGGACGAGGAGCTCGCCGACGTCGACACCTTCACACTGCATGCGCGTGAACCGCGCGGGTATCAGGGCGACGTCGCCGAGATGATGGAGTTCATCGGCGGACGGGTCCGCGACCAGTGGCGCGTGGTGGTGGCGACTGAAGGTCCGGGGCCCGCCCAGCGCCTCGCGGAACTGTTCCACGACAACGACATCCCGACCAGCCGCGTCGAGTCACTCGAGGCGGCGCCGCAGCCGGGAATCATCGAAATCACGACGGCGTGCGCCGGGCGCGGATTCGTGGTGGACGGACTCAAGATCGGGCTGTTGACCGAGGCAGACCTTCTGGGCCGCACCAGTGCCGCCGGCACACGGGACATGCGGAAAATGCCCTCGCGGCGTCGCAACGCCGTCGACCCGCTGCAGCTCAAGGAAGGCGACTTCGTGGTGCATGAGCAGCACGGCGTGGCGAAGTTCGTCGAGCTGATGCAGCGTTCCACGGGAGCAGGCCCCACCAGGACCACCCGCGAATACCTTGTCCTCGAGTACGCGCCGTCCAAGCGGGGAGCTCCGGGCGACCGCCTGTTCGTGCCCACCGACCAGCTGGACCAGGTCACGCGGTACGTCGGCGGCGACGCGCCGGCGCTGAGCAAGATGGGCGGCTCCGACTGGAGCAAGACCAAGAACCAGGCACGCAAGGCCGTCAAGGAGATTGCCGGTGAGCTGATCCGGCTGTACTCGGCGCGGATGGCCTCGCGGGGGCATGCCTTCGCTCCGGATACGCCGTGGCAGCGCGAACTCGAGGAAGCTTTTCCCTACGTTGAAACCCCCGATCAGCTGACCACGATCAACGAGGTCAAGGCCGACATGGAGCGGGAGGTACCCATGGACCGCCTGGTGTCCGGCGACGTCGGGTACGGCAAGACCGAGATTGCGGTCCGCGCGGCGTTCAAGGCAGTGCAGGACGGCAAACAGGTTGCGGTCCTGGTGCCCACCACGCTGCTCGTGCAGCAGCACTTCGAGACGTTCTCCGAGCGCTTCTCCGGCTTCCCCGTGCGGGTGCGGCCGATGTCGCGCTTCCAGAGCACCAAGGAATCACGCGAGACGGCGGAGGGACTGGGGTCGGGCGCGGTCGACGTCGTGATCGGCACCCACCGGCTGCTGTCGAAGGAGATGAAGTTCAAGGACCTGGGACTCGTGATCGTGGACGAGGAACAGCGGTTCGGCGTGGAGCACAAGGAAGCGCTGAAAAAGATGCGCACGAACGTGGATGTGCTGGCGATGAGTGCCACTCCCATTCCGCGGACGCTCGAGATGTCGCTGACGGGTATCCGCGAAACGTCAACCCTCGCGACGCCGCCGGAGGAAAGGCACCCGGTCCTCACCTACGTGGGCCCGTACACGGACAAGCAGGCGTCAGCGGCGATCCGGCGGGAACTCATGCGGGAGGGGCAGGTTTTCTTCGTCCACAACCGGGTCTCCTCCATCGACCGCACCGCCGCCCACCTCAAGGAGTTGGTGCCCGAGGCGCGCGTAGCCGTGGCCCATGGCCAGATGAGCGAGTCGCGACTGGAGCAGATCATCGTCGACTTCTGGGAAAAACGCTTCGACGTGCTGGTGTGCACCACCATCATCGAGACCGGCCTGGACATCTCCAACGCCAACACGCTGATCGTGGACCGGGCGGATTCCTACGGCCTGTCCCAGCTGCATCAGTTGCGCGGACGGGTGGGCCGGGGGCGCGAACGGGCCTACGCGTACTTCCTCTACCCGTCGGAGAAGCCGCTCGGGGAGATCGCACTCGAGCGGCTCAAGGCCGTCGCCTCGCACAACGAGCTCGGTGCGGGCATGCAGCTGGCATTGAAGGACCTCGAGATCCGCGGTGCGGGCAACATGCTGGGCGGGGAGCAGTCGGGCCATATCCAGGGCGTCGGCTTCGACCTCTACATCCGGCTGGTGGGCGAGGCCGTGGCGAGCTTCCGGGGCGAGGCCGAGGAGAAGGCCGCCGAGATGAAGATCGAACTGCCGGTCAACGCGCACCTGCCGCACGACTATGTGCCGGGGGAGCGGCTGCGCCTCGAGGCGTACCGCAAGCTCGCGTCAGCGCTCACGCACGAGGCGATCGACGGCGTCGTCGCCGAACTGGAGGACCGGTACGGAGAGCCGCCCGCCGCCGTCCGGAACCTCATCGCCGTCGCGCGTTTCCGGGTGGCCGCACGTGCGGTGGGACTCACCGACGTGGCGCTGCAGGGGAACTTCATCAAGTTCGCACCGGCGGACCTGCCCGAGTCGAAGCAGATGCGCCTGGCCCGCATGTACCCGGGGGCGACGGTCAAGCCCGCGCTCAACGCCGTGCTCGTGCCGAAGCCGAAAACCGCCCGGATCGGCGGACGGGACCTCGTGGACGCAGAAATCCTGCAGTGGACGCAGAACGTCCTGGAGTCCATCTTCACTCCTTGAAGAGTTACGGGCTCCGGGCGCTTGCGCGGAGCCCGTAACAGCGGAGCCCTTAGCAGCAGTGCCCGTGACAGCAGTGCCCGTGTCAGCAGGGGCTAGGAATCGACCTTCGCGGAAGTTTCCTTCTTGTCGGTGCGGTTGCCTTCGGCAAGGTCGTAGCCGGTGTCGGCGCGTCCCAGGATGCCCTGAGGGATGAAGAACGCCAGGAAAGCCAGGACGAGGCACACACCGAACGGCCAGACGTTCGTGCCGTCGGACCAGGTGAGGACGTACATGCCGAGCAGGAACATTCCGAACAGCAGGGAGAACACCAGGATGTTGCTGAGCAGGTGTCCACGTCCCGCGTCGGTGGGGCTCTGGTTATTCACTTCGTGCGACATTGTCAAAACTCCTAAGAATTGGAAAGACTGCTGTTCCGTCAGTAGCCTGCGGCGCCCTGTTCACCCTTAACGATAGCGACTCCCGAGCTCGCGCCGATCCGGGTTGCTCCGGCGTCGATCAGAGCCCGTGCATCCTCGAGCGACCGGACGCCGCCCGATGCCTTCACTCCGAGGTCCGGACCCACCGTTTCCCGCATCAACGCGATGTCCGCGACGGTTGCGCCTCCGCCGTTGAAGCCGGTGGACGTCTTCACGAAGTCCGCTCCGGCAGCCACTGCGGCGCGGCAGGCGAGTACTTTCTGCTCATCGGTGAGCAGCGAGGTCTCGAGAATGACCTTGAGGATTGCCCCACCCTCGTGGACGGCCTCGGCCACCGCTCGGATGTCCAAGGTGAGCGCTTCGGCGTCCTGCGCCCGTCCTGCGGCGATGTTGATGACCATGTCGATCTCGTCGGCGCCGTCGGCCACCGCTCCCCGGGCCTCCACCACCTTCACCTCGGTGGGAGTGGCTCCCAGCGGGAAACCGACCACCGAGCAGGTCAGCACGCCGCTGCCTTTGACGGCGGAGTGGACCGTGCCTACCCAGAGCGGGTTCACGCAGACCGATTTGAACCCGTACTGAACGGCCTCCGCGCACACGGTGAGGATCTGCTCACGGCTCGCTTCGGGTTTCAGGAGGGTGTGGTCGATGTAGGACGCAAGGGAAATCTCACTAGGCATGGATCCATCTTTTCACGAGATCGAGCACCCACCGCGACGCGGAAGGCTCTAGAGACCCAGCGCAGCTCCGACGTCGAGCTTCACGGCATCGAGACGTGCCCGGACCGTTGCCTTGGCGTCGACGAGCCCGGCGGCGGAACCGACCGGCTCAACGACTTCGAGATAGCACTTGAGCTTCGGTTCGGTGCCGCTGGGCCGGATGATCACCCGGGTGGAATCCCGCGTCAGGTACAGCAGGCCGTCGGTGGGCGGCAGCGTCGCCGAGCCCTGTGCAAGATCCTGCAGCGTGTCCACGGGCGAACCGGCGAAGGACTGCGGCGGGTTGTGCCGAAGCCGTTCCATGAGGACGCCGAGCACCCCGACACTTTCCACGCGCACCGACACCTGATCGGCTGCGTGGAGGCCGTGGGCCAGGAAGGTGTCGTCGAGCAGGTCGAAGAGGGTCCGGCCCGCGGCCTTCGTTGCCGCGGCGAGTTCCGCGAGGAGCAGGGCGGCGGACATGCCGTCCTTGTCACGGACGACGCCGGGCGCCACGCAGTACCCGAGCGCCTCTTCGTACCCGTAGCCCAGGTTCCGCACGCGGGCGATCCATTTGAACCCGGTCAGGGTCTGGACGTGCTCGATGCCGGCTGCCGCGGCGATCCTGCCCAGGAGCCGTGATGACACGATCGAGTTGGCGAAGACCTGCTGTTCTCCCGCGGTGACGGGTGCCCGTGCCGTGAGATGGAGGCCGAGGAGTGTGCCGACCTCGTCGCCCCGGAGCATTCTCCAGGATCCGGTGGACGGATCCTTGGCTGCCAGGGCGACGCGGTCGGCATCTGGGTCGTTGGCGATGACGAGGTCTGCGTCGGCAGCGGCCGCCGTTTCGAGGGCGAGGTCGAGGGCCCCGGGCTCCTCGGGATTCGGGAACGCGACGGTGGGGAAGTCGGGGTCGGGCTCGGCCTGCTGGGTCACCAGAGTCACGTTCTCGAAGCCGGCAGCCGCAAGCACCGCCCGGGCAGTGCGTCCGCCCACACCGTGCAGTGGGGTCAGGATGATCCGCAGGTCCCGCGCAGGAAAGGCGGGATCGGCCAGTGCCGCGACTGCGGTGACGTAATCCTCCTCAAGGGATCCGGGAAGCACCGTCCAGCCATCCGACGCCAGTGCGACGGCGTCGGTTCCCCCGACGGCGGCGATGGAGGCGGCGATGTCGGCGTCGTGCGGGGCCACGATCTGCACGCCGCGTGCGTCCTCCTCGACGGCCCGCCCGCCCAGATATACCTTGTAGCCGTTGTCCTGGGGAGGATTGTGGCTTGCCGTCACCATGATGCCGACCTCGCACTGCAGGGCACGCACCGCATAGGCGAGCACCGGGGTGGGAAGCTCCGACGGCAGGAGGAAGGTCTCCAGCCCGGCCGCCGTGAAGATCGCCGCCGTCTCCTGGGCGAAGATCTTCGAGTTGTACCGGGCGTCGTAGCCGACGACGGCGCGCGGCACGTAGGCGGTACCGGCGTCGTCCGCAAGACGAAGCGCGTGCGCAGCCACACCCGCGGCGGCACGGCGCACGACCACGCGGTTCATGCGGTTGGGGCCGGCACCGAGGGCAGCTCGCAGGCCGGCGGTGCCGAAGACCAGCGGCCCGGAAAAGCGGTCGCGGAGGTCCTGCTCGTCCGCCGAGCCGGGCCGGCCGGCCGACCGGACGCGGGCTGTGAGCGTGCGGAGCTCGCCGGCGGTGGCAGGATCGGGGTCTGCTGCTGCCCACGCCTCGGCTGCGGCCAGCAGGGCATCAAGTTCGGGGAGGACCATGGGGAACCTTACGGAGTGCGGAAGTGGTGGACGGGCGGGAAGACGGCTCCGTCAGAGCCTCGTCTAGAGTTTCGCGACGATGTCCGCCAGCAGCCGGGAGATCCGGGGACCTGCTGCCTGGCCGGCCTCGAGAACCTCGGCATGGCTGAGCGGTACCGGACTGATGCCCGCGGCGAGGTTGGTGACGAGGGAGATGCCGAAGACCTCCATGCCGACGGAGCGCGCCGCAATGGCCTCGAGCGCCGTGGACATCCCCACGAGGTCAGCGCCGATCCGCTTCGCGTACTGCACCTCTGCCGGCGTCTCGTAGTGCGGGCCGGGAAACTGCGCGTAGACGCCCTGCTCCAGGGTGGGGTCCACCTCGAGGGCCAGCCGGCGCAGGCGCTCCGAGTAGAGGTCGGTGAGATCCACGAAGGTCGCACCCTCGAGGGGCGACGTCGCCGTGAGGTTGAGGTGGTCGCTGATCAGCACTGGAGTGCCGGGCTGCCAGTGTTCCTTCAGCCCGCCGCACCCGTTGGTCAGGATCATCGTTGTCGCGCCGGCGGCCGCGGCGGTGCGCACCCCGTGCACCACTGCCCGGACGCCCTTGCCCTCGTAGAAGTGCGTGCGGGCACCGAGAACGAGGGCATGCTTGCCGTTGGCTGTGAGCACCGACCGGATGGTGCCCACATGGCCGGCGACGGCAGGGGCGGAGAACCCCGGGATGTCGGCGGCGTCGAGGCTGGCGGTCGTTTCACCGATGAGTCCGGCGGCCTCACCCCAGCCGGATCCGAGCACCAGGGCGATGTCGTGGGTGTCCACGCCGGTGGCGCGGGCAATATGGTCAGCGGCGCTGCGGGCCAGGTCAGAAGGATCTTCGGTCACCGGTACAACTTACCCTTCCGCCGCGTTTTGAGCCCCCGCCGCGGATAAGGGAGAATTGATCCTTGTGACCAACCAACTAGATTTCAGCTCCCTGCGCCTGGCGATCCTGGGCGGAGGGCCCGGCGGGTATGAGGCGGCCATGGTTGCCTCCTCGCTCGGCGCGGACGTCACCATCATCGAACGCAAGGGCCTCGGCGGTTCGGCCGTGCTCACCGACGTCGTCCCGTCGAAGACCCTGATCGCGACGGCCGACACCATGACCCGGTTCCTTGACGCCCACGATCTCGGCGTCGAATTCGCCGACGACACCGCGGTGAGCGCCAACCTCCACCGCGTCAACCAGCGCCTGCTGAAGTTGGCCCTGGAGCAGTCCTCGGATATCCGCCAGACCCTTGAGCGGCTCGGCGTCCGCGTGATCATCGGTACCGGCCGACTCCTCGACAACCACCGCATCGAAGTGGAGCCGGCCGACGGCGGGGAGACGACAGTCGTCGAAGCCGACGCCCTGCTGCTTGCCATGGGCTCCCATCCGCGCGAACTGCCTGACGCGATGCCTGACGGCGAGCGCATCTTCAACTGGACGCAGCTCTACAACCTCACCCAAATTCCGCAGCACCTCATCGTGGTGGGATCGGGAGTCACGGGTGCGGAGTTCGCGTCCGCCTACAACGGCCTCGGTTCCAAGGTCACCCTCGTCTCGAGCCGCGACCGCGTGCTCCCGGGTGAGGATGCCGACGCCGCCGAGGTCCTGGAGGGCGTGTTCCGGGACCGCGGGATGACCGTCCTGTCGGAGGCCCGGGCCAGCGCCGTCGAACGCACCGACGACGGAGTGCTGGTCCGCCTTGCCGATGGGCGCACCATCGAGGGGACACACTGCCTCGTCGCGGTCGGCGCGATACCGAACACCGAGGGAATCGGTCTCGAGAACGCGGGTGTCGCTGTGAGCAAGTCCGGCCACATCACCGTGGACGGTGTCTCACGGACCACCGCACCCAATGTCTATGCCGCCGGTGACTGCACCGGCGTCCTCGCCCTCGCCTCGGTGGCCGCGATGCAGGGACGCATCGCCATGGCCCACCTGCTGGGCGACACGGTCACGCCACTCAAGCTCAAGCAGGTGGCCTCGAACATCTTCACCTCACCCGAGATCGCGACGGTGGGCGTTTCCGAGTCCGACGTCGAATCCGGCCGGTACCAGGGCGACATCATCAAGCTCTCCCTCCACACCAACGCCCGCGCGAAGATGATGGGCGTCAAGGACGGCTTCGTGAAGGTCATCTCCCGCAAGGGATCCGGAACCGTGATCGGCGGGGTGGTGGTGGGTCCCCGCGCGTCCGAGCTCATCTTCCCGCTCGCGCTCGCGGTCACCAAGAAGCTCCACGTCGACGACGTCGCCAACACCTTCACCGTGTACCCGTCGCTGACCGGTTCCATCTCGGAGGCGGCCCGGCGTCTGCACGTGCACCTCTAGCAACCTGCCGGGGCCCCCCTCCCGGTCGTCAGGCGGCCGGGGCGGTCGGGGCGAAGTGCTGTTCGATCAGGGCACGGATGTCCGAGTGGCAGCTTCCGCATCCGGTTCCGGCCCGCGTGTCCGCTGAGACCTCGTCGACCGTCGAGCAGCCGCCTTCGAGAGCGGAGGAGACGGTCCCTCGGGCCACTCCGGCGCACCGGCAGAGCGTGTCTGCCGGGTCGGAACGGCGGAGGGCTCCTTCCTCCTCGGCGCCGTCGAGCCGCAGCAGGCTGGAGCGGTCCGCCGGAAGCTCTCTACCGCGCTCGAACAACAGCACCAGCTCCGCCGCAGTCCTCGGCATTCCCACGCAGACCAGGCCGGTCAGGACCCCGGAGCGGGTCACCATCTTCACATAGCGGCCATGGCCGGGATCCGCCCAGAGGGCCACCTGGGTGTTCTCGTCGGTACTCCAGGGGCTGGCTGATGCATCCCCCGCAGTGACGGCGTCGATGCCCCGTGCCTTCAGCATCACCACGGCGGCTTGCTCCAGGGCGGCAAGCGGACCGGGGTCCTCGATGCCGGAGATGCCGGCTGTGAGGTCGGCGACGAAGCGTGCGCCCAGGTTGTCCGCCTGCCTCCAGCCCGGTCCGATCAGACCCTGCGGTGCTGTGGATCCGGAACACGCACGGCAGGCAGGTAGGCCGCAGTCCACCTCGGCACAGTCACCGATGGCCCAGATGTGGGGGTCATGGCGGACGCGCAGGGTGTGGTCCACGAGGATGCCCGACGCCGTCTCCAGCCCCGCACCCTCGGCGAGGGCAATCCGGGGACGGACCCCGCAGGAAAGGATCAGGGCATCGCCCCGGACCACCGTTCCGTCATCCAGGCGAAGTCCGGCGAAGCTCCCGGCGTCGAGTTCTATGCCTACCGCCCGGGCGTCGGAGGCCAGGCCGACGCCGGCGCTCCGCAGGGCCGCCGCAAGGACATGGCCGCCGCCGTCGTCGATCGTGCGGCCGAGGGGGTGCGGGCCGTGATGCACCAGGGTTGCGGCCGCGCCCTCCTCGACCAGTGCGACGGCGGCTTCCACCCCGAGAATCCCGCCACCCAGGACGACGACGGATGCGCCGCGCCGGACGGCGGCTGCCAGTTGCCCTGCGTCGGCCAGGTCCCGGAGGGCAGTGACCCCGGGCGGAAGGATCGGCACCATGGGATCGTAGTTGAGGCCTCTCAGGGTGGGGATGACCGGCTGTGAGCCGGTAACGAGGATCAGGCGGTCGTACGGGATGACGGTGCCGTCGGCGTAGCGGACCACGCGGCGGGCCCGGTCGATGGATCGGGCTTCAGTGCCGAGCCGGACGTCGATGCCCGCCGCGCGAAGGGCATCGGGGTCGCTCAGCCGAATGGCATCGGCGCTTGTGCGGCCGACGGCGACGTCGGCCACGAGTACCCGGTTGTACGCACCGTCGGGCTCAGCTCCGGTCACCGTGAGCCGCACCGAGCCCTCAACGACCAGGGGCTGGAGATGCTCGATCAAGCGCGCCGCCACCGGGCCGAAGCCCAGCACCAGGATGCGTTCGCGGTGCGCGGTCTGGTCATCGATCATCGGGTCGCCGCCGTCGCTGTGCTGGGTTCCGCTGCACTGGTCGCCGCAGCGAGAGCCCCCGCCGGACCCACCGCCGGATCCACCATCGGAGGCGCTGCCGCCACTGTCACGGGGGTGGTCTTGAACTCCGGCATTCCCGAAATAGGATCGGTGAGCCCGCGCGTCAGGAGGTTGGCGTTCGAGGCGCCGGAATAGTGGAAGGCCAGAAAGACGGTGTCCTGCCGGATGTCGGGGGTCAGTTCCGCCAGCGCCTGTACTTCGCCGTTGCTGTTGCTGATGGTTACTGGTGATCCGTCGGAGATTCCGATGCCCCGCGCTGGAACCGGGTGGATCTGGAGACGCTGGTGCGGCTGCGCCGTTGCCAGGCTGGCCACCCGTCGGGTCTGGGTACCTGACTGGTAGTGCTCGAGCAGCCTGCCGGTCGCCAGCAGCAGGGAGGCGGAGGCATTGCCGCTGGCGCGTCGCAGGGTGGCGGTGGCGGTGGCGGTGGAGGTGGCGTTGGTGTTGATGGTCGCGTCGGTTCCGACCGGGCGATTGACGTGCGCCGTCGGAGCAACGGGCGTCAACCGCGCCTTGCCGCCGGGGTGGAAGAAGGCGTCCAAAAAGAGCCGCGGCGTACTGCTGCCACCCGCCGGAAACGGCCAGTACGCGGCCGCGTCGGCGTCGAGGAGTGGGTAGCTGATCCCGGAGTAGTCGGCCGGTCCGCCGCTGCTGGCCAGCGCCAGTTCGGTGAATACCGTCTCGGGATCGGCACTGAAGGTCGATGGCGCATCCAGCAGCGCCGCCAGCTGCTGCAAAATCCACAGCTCGCTGCGCGCGCCGGGCGGCGGCACCGTGGCGGCGCGCCGGCGCAGGATCCGTCCCTCGAGGTTCGTCATGGTTCCCTCTTCCTCCGACCACTGCAGGACCGGCAGCACCAGGTCGGCCTCGACGGCTGTCTCGGACAGGAAGAAGTCCGAGACCACGAGGAAATCGAGTCGCTGCAGGCCCTCAAGCACGCGTGTGGCATCCGGCGCGGACACTGC
Source organism: Arthrobacter sp. CAN_A214 (assembly GCF_015751955.1). Lineage (NCBI taxonomy): Bacteria > Bacillati > Actinomycetota > Actinomycetes > Micrococcales > Micrococcaceae > Arthrobacter > Arthrobacter sp. CAN_A214. The sequence goes on along the minus strand of NZ_JADOUU010000015.1, from coordinate 57,127 downwards.
GACGTTCGCGCCGTGCACGAAGAGGCACCGGACGCCGCCGGGCCGACCCAGGGCAGCGAGCAGTTCGATGGCGGGCAGGCCCGGTCCGGGGATCGCAGCCTCGGGAATCCCCCAGACGGACGCGACATGCGCCCGTGCTGCGGGATCCGTGATCTTGCGGTATCCCGGCAGCTGATCGGCCTTCTGCCCGTGCTCCCGGCCGCCCTGGCCGTTGCCCTGGCCGGTCAGCGTCCCGTAACCGCTGTGCGCGGTGCCGGGCAGGCCCAGCAGCAGTGCCAGGTTGATGGCGGCCGTCGTCGTATCGGTGCCGTCGACGTGCTGCTCGACCCCGCGGCCGGTCAATACATAGGCGCCGGGCCCGCCCTCGCGCCCTGACCGGGCGGCGGCTGCGAGCCGTCGGGCCGCGGCCCGGATCAGGGTAGCGGGGACACCGGTCACCGACTGAACGCGTTCGGGCCACCAGGCGGCAACCGACCGCACCACATCGTCGAGCCCGTCGGTGCGGGAGTCCAGGAACGCCCGGTCCCAGAGTTTCTCGGTGACCACGACGTGCGCAAGGCCGAGGAGGAGCGCAAGGTCCGACCCGGGCGTGGGCTGCAGGTGAAGGCCCTGGCCCTGTTCGGTGAGCCGTGCCGTTGCCGACCGGCGGGGGTCCACCACGAGGAGCCCCCCGGCGGCACGCGCACCTGCCAGATGCTGCACGAAAGGCGGCATGGTGTCCGCCGTGTTGGAGCCGAGCATCAGCACCACCCCCGCGCTCCCGAGGTCCTCCAGCGGGAAAGGCAGGCCGCGGTCCACGCCGAAAGCGCGATTGCCCGCGGCTGCTGCCGATGACATGCAGAACCGTCCGTTGTAGTCGATTCGCGACGTGCCGAGGGCTACGCGGGCGAACTTGCCCAGTTGGTAGGCCTTTTCATTGGTGAGCCCACCGCCCCCGAAAACCCCGACCGAGTCCCTGCCGTAGCGGGCCTGGCTGGATCGGACGCGGTCCGCGATCAAGGCCAGGGCGGCGTCCCAACCGATCGGTCGGTGGACGCCCCCGGCATCCCGCAGCAGCGGTTCCACAAGCCGGTCGGGGTGGGACAGGAGGTCGGCCGCCGTCCAGCCCTTCCGGCACAGCCCCCCGCGGTTGGTGGGGAAGTTCCGTCCGGTGATGGAAGGCGTCCCCCCGGTGTGCCCGTTGCCCGCCGTCGTTTCCCGGCCTTCCGGAGACGACACCGTCATCGCGCACTGCAGGGCGCAGTACGGGCAGTGGGTGGCGACGACTGCTCCCATGGCTAGACCTTCCCCATGGTGCTCGAGGGGCGCAGGTAGAAGAACCAGGTGAGGCAGAGCATGCCGGCGTAGGCGGCGACGAAGCCATAGAACGCGGCGTCGTATGCGCCGGTTGCCCCGCGTGAGGCATTCAGCACCTGGGGAACCACGAAGCCTCCGTAGGCACCGATGGCCGAGATGAGTCCCAGGGCGGCAGCCGCTTTTCTGGCTGTGCTGACGGTCTCGGTAACCGCCGTCCCGGTACCTTTTCCTGGGGTTTCGCCTCGCGGCCGGCCGCGCAGGGTTTCGAGCAGCCCTCGCCGGGCGAAGATGACCGGAATCATCCGGAACGTCGCGCCGTTGCCTGCACCGGCGGCCGCGAACAGCACCAGGAAGAGCGCGAGGAAGAGCCAGAAATTCGAGGCGGGAAGGGTCCAGACCACGGCCAGTGCGGCCGCAGCCATGACAGCGAAGGCGCAGACGGTGATGACCGCACCGCCGAAGCGATCGGCCAGGCGTCCTCCATAGGGCCGGGCGAGGGATCCGACGAGCGGACCGAGGAAGGCAAGGGACAGCGTTGCCGGCCCGAGAGCGAAGGTTGAGAAGTCGGGAAAGACGTCCACGATCAGCTTGGGAAACACTCCAGCGAACCCGATGAAGGAGCCGAACGTTCCGATGTAGAGGACCGCCATGATCCACAGGTGCGGTTCCCGCAGGGCGGCAAGGGAACCGGCGACGTCGGATTTGGCACTGGTCAGGTTGTCCATGTACTTCCAGGCGCCGAACGCAGCCAGGAGGATCAGGGGGATCCAGATCACACCGGCCAGGGGAAGGTTCAGTGTTCCGACGGCACCCAGCGCGATGACCACCGGCACTACGAGCTGCGCCACTGCCGCACCGATGTTCCCGCCGGCGGCATTGAGCCCCAGCGCCCAGCCCTTCTCGCGCGCCGGGTAGAAGAACGTGATGTTGGCCATCGAGCTGGCGAAGTTCCCGCCGCCGAAGCCTGCCAGGGCGGCGACGGTGAGCAGGACGCCGAACGGCGTCTCCGGGTTGGACACGCAGACCGCAAGCCCGACGGAGGGGATGAGGAGCAGTAGTGCGGAGACGACGGTCCAGTTCCGGCCACCGAACCGGGGGACCATGAAGGTGTAGGGGATGCGGAGGGTTGCGCCGACCAGGGACGGCATCGAGATGAGCCAGAAGAGCTGCGAGGTGGTGAATGTGAAGCCGGCTGCAGGGAGATAGACGACGACGATCGACCAGAGCTGCCAGACCACGAAGCCCAGGAACTCGCACGCAATGGACCATTGGAGGTTTCTCCTGGCGATGGCACTGCCGCCGCCGTTCCATTGGTGGGGGTCCTCGGGATTCCAGGAGGTTATCCAGCGGCCCTTCGCCGTCTCGAACGGCTGCCCGCCGGGGGCAGCTTCGCGGGTTGGGGCAGTGGTTCGATCGACGCTCATGGGATCCCTTCGGAACGCATACTCAGCAGTGCATTTCTCCGAAGCTACGGGCGGCGCATTTCAAGGCAGGTCGGCCTCCGTGAACGGCCTGTGACATTTTCCTCTCCACGCTGGAGGGGAGTGGTGAGGCGGTATGATCGATCCGTTCCCTCTGTCCATTATTTGGACATGCTTATCCACCTGATGGACACAAGTGATCGAATACTTGGGTTCAACTGAAGTTTCCGCACGCCGGTCGAGGCAGCTGCATCGGACCGCGTGCCGCGCGCGAGAAAGCCGTAGCCATGTCATCCTCCAAACCCGCTGTGTCCAGTGGGACCACGAAGCCTCTGAATTCACGGGGCAAGGTGGTGTTCGCGAGCCTCATCGGCACCACCATCGAGTTCTACGACTTCTACATCTATGCCACCGCGGCGGTGCTCGTGTTCCCCGCCCTGTTCTTCCCGAACCAGACCTCAGCGAACCAGCTGCTGAGCTCGTTCGCAGTGTTCGGCGTCGCTTTCGTCGCGCGTCCGCTCGGCTCGATCGTCTTCGGCCACTTCGGGGACAAGATCGGCCGCAAGGCCACCCTCGTGGCCTCGCTGCTGACCATGGGAATCGCGACCTTCCTGATCGGCCTGCTGCCCGCGGCGACCAATCCGGGGTGGGTCTTCCTCGCGCCGCTGCTGCTCGTTGTGCTGCGCTTCCTCCAGGGCCTTGCGCTGGGAGGCGAATGGAGCGGTGCGGCCCTGCTGGCCACGGAAAACGCTCCCGAGGGGAAGCGCGCCATCTACGGCACCTTCCCTCAACTCGGAGCGCCCATCGGCTTCATCCTGGCCAATCTGCTGTTCGTCCTGTTGAGCACCACCCTGAGCCCGGAAGAGTTCCTCGCATGGGGCTGGCGCGTGCCGTTCCTGCTGAGTGCCGTCATGGTGATCATCGGCCTCTACGTGCGGCTCAAGCTCATTGAGAGCGCGTCTTTCCAGAAGGTCCAGACCGAGGGCAAGGTGGTCAAGCTTCCGCTCGGCACCACGTTCCGCCTCCACTGGCGCGCGCTGATCCTCGGCACCTTCATCATGTTCGCCACCTACGTGCTGTTCTACTTCATGACAGCCTTCACCCTCACCTACGGAACCGCACCGTCGAGCGTCGAGCAGGCGCAGGCCCGGGCGGAGGCTGCAGGCAGGGAGTTCACCGATGCGCAGGTTGCGGCCTTCGTGCCCGGCCTCGGCATGGCACGCACCGATTTCCTGTGGATGCTCATCATCGGCGTGGTGTTCTTCGGCATCTTCACCCTCGTGTCAGGGCCGCTTGCCGAGCGCTTCGGCCGGCGCAAGATGCTCCTCGGCACCACCGTGGGCATCGCCGTCTTCGGCCTGCTGTGGGCTCCGCTGTTCGGGGCGGGTACCGTCGGCGCCATGGTGCTGCTGATCGTCGGCTTCACGCTCATGGGGCTCACTTTCGGCCCGATGGCCGCAGTGCTCCCCGAGCTCTTCCCGGCCAACGTCCGCTACACGGGATCCGCCGTCGCGTACAACGTGTCGAGCATGATCGGAGCAGCCCCGGCGTCGTTCGTGGCCGTGGCCCTCTGGCAGCTGGCCGACGGCAGCACGGTCCTCGTGGGGCTGTACCTGTCCGTGGCCGCCGCCCTGACCTTCGTGGCGCTCTGGCTGTCCCGCGAGACCCGCGACAACGACTACGAGAACAACATCGCCTAGTACAGGCAACCAGTCGGACTTGCCCGGCACCGATACGGCACCGACTAACGACGGCGCGGCACCTCCGGCTGGAACAGGCCAGGGGCCGCGCCGTCGTCCTTTCGGCGTTGCCTTCGACCCGTCGGATCCAGTGCGCGCAGCCCGAGAATGCCCGTAGACTGGGACAAAGGAAGCGTGCTTATCAATTCATGCAGACGGGGGCGGACGGAAAGGGCAGGATGAGCGTGCAGACTCTTGCGGGCGGACGTTATGACCTCCGGGAACGGATCGGTGCCGGAGGAATGGCCGAGGTCTTCGTCGCGAGGGACACCCGGCTTGAACGCAACGTCGCGGTCAAGGTGTTCCGTCCAGGAACGGCCGACGGCCTTGAGCGTGGTTCGGCTGAAGCCCGGCTCCTCGCAGGCCTCGACCATCCGGGCCTGGTGCGTGTCCTCGATATGGACACGGGACATTCCTCGGGAGACGGCGCCTACCTCGTCATGGAGTACGTGCCGGGCCCCGATCTCAGTCACCAGCTGCGGGGTGGCGCGCTGGACCGGGAGGAGGTCCGGCGCCTGGCGCTGGACCTGGCCAGGACCCTTGCCTACATCCACGGGCGGAGAGTGATGCACCGGGACCTCAAGCCCTCGAACATCCTGACCCGCGATGTCGAGCAGGACAGCGGCCTGTTCACCTACCTGCTGACGGATTTCGGTATCGCCCGGTTCTTCGACGGGGGCCGTATGACGGCAACCAACCAGGTGATCGGCAGCGCCGCCTACTTCAGCCCGGAACAGGCGCGGGGCGACGACGTGGGTTTCCCCACCGACATCTACTCCCTGGGACTCGTGCTGATCGAGGCGCTCTCGGGGAAGCGGGCCTTTCCCGGAACAGGCGTGGAAAGTGCGCTCGCACGACTGCACCGAAGTCCGTCGATTCCGCGCTCCGCCGGGACCGAGCTCACGCACCTGCTCGCCGCGATGACCCTCGATGATCCCGCCGCCCGTCCGACCGCCCGCGCAGTGGTCAGGGCATTGAGCGGAAATACAGGCAACATGGCTCCGGCCGGCGCCTCGCCACCTCGTGCCGCTGGTGAAGATACCGCGGAAAAGCACGCCGCTGTCGGACACCCCGCCGTCGCGCATACTGTTGCGGCTGCTGCCGGGCACCCTGCCTTGGACACCGCGGTCACGCAGATCGCCGAGAACGACGCCGCCGGGCCGACAGCGGTGGTGACTGCAAACCCTGCTGCCGAGTGGCTGCCCTCGCGTGCCGAGGCAGCCACCGAAACCTTCCCGTCATCAGCAGGGGCGGACCAGTCGGGTGCCGATTCCGCGGCTTCGACACCGCGCCGGAAGCATCACCGCGGCGTCATGGTGGCCGCAATGGTGGTGCTGGTCTCCCTCGTGGTACTCGGGGGCATCCTCTTGGTCGGCCTGATGGGGTCCGGCTCCGGCACCAGCCCCGACCCGCTGCCGGTGGTTCCTGGACTCACGGGCGAAAGACTTGAGAAGCTCGAGGAACTCTACGAAAGCGTGCAGCCATGAGCACCTCCGCAGCCGTGAACGGAGGGCCTTCCGTACGGCGGAAGCCTCCGCGGAAGACCCTAGCCGTGGGCGCCTTTGCCTGCGTGCTCTTTCTCACCGGGTGCGACGGCGCGTCGATCGACTCCGCCGCAAGCGAGCGTTTCCAATCCGAGGTGCGAGCCATCGCGCAGCTTGCGGGCTCGGGCGACAACGCCTCCGCCATAGCGCGGGCAGGCGAACTCCGGGTGGATCTGGCGTCAGCGGGGGCCGCGGGGGAGCTGACGAAAGAACGCCAGAACCTGATTTCGCTGCGCATCGACGCCGTGATCGCAGCGCTCGAGGAAAAATCCGCGCAGGTGGCCGAGCACGAAACCGGCCCCGTTCCGGCCGACGAGGTTCCTCCGGACGATCCGACCGTTGCCCCGGCCGAGCAGGATCCCGATCCCGCTCCTGTCCCTGATCCCGCTCCTGTCCCTGATCCCGCTCCTGATCCCGCTCCTGTCCCTGCGCCCGAGCCGGTGCCGGTTCCTGCGCCCGCTCCGGAGCGGCCCGATCAACCGGTTGCGCCCGGGAACGTCCCGGAAGTCGGCGGGGAGGCGCAGGATGCGGCGGAGGACGCACAGGATGATGCAGCGGAGGACGCACAGGACGCGCGGGGAAACCAGCCGGAGGACAATCAAGGGAACAACGGCGGCAACGGCAACGGCAACGGCAACGGCAACGGTAAAGGTAACGGCAACGGCAACGGCAACTAGGGGAGTTCCGCACTTCAGCCGACCCGGCCGGCGACTACGCGGCCGGCCGCCGTCCGGTCAGGCGCCCAACATCGGTGGTCAGCCGGGAGAAGCTAGTCGTGGATCCTGGCGATCACCGATCCGGCCGACACCGTATCACCCGGCACCGCGACCAGCCCGGATAGTTTTCCGGACTTGTGTGCGGTGAGCGGCTGTTCCATCTTCATTGCCTCGAGTACTACGATCAGGTCTCCCTCCGTCACTTCTGCGCCGTCGGTCACGGCCACCTTCACGATCGTTCCCTGCATGGGCGAAGTGAGCTCGTCGCCGTTCGATGCCGCCGTGCCCGCGCGCGGGCGCAGGGACTTCTTGGGTTTGCCGGCGGGGGAAGCCTTGGCATTGCCCGCTCCGAGACCTGCGGGAAGAACTACCTCGAGCCTGCGCCCGCCGACCTCGACGGTCACGCGCTGGCGCTGGTCCTCTTCCGGACCGGCCTCCCCGCTGTCGGGACGCCACGGCTCGATCCGGTTGTCGAACTCGGTTTCGATCCAACGGGTGTGCACGGTGAAGGCTCCCTCCGCCGGAGCGAAGGCAGGGTCGGAGACGACTGCCGCGTGGAAGGGAAGAACCGTCGGCATCCCCTCGATTCGCATCTCAGCAAGGGCCCGCCGGGCGCGCTGCAACGCCTGCGCACGGGATGCGCCGGTGACGATCAGCTTCGCAAGCATCGAATCGAAGTTGCCGCCGACTACCTCGCCCGCTTCCACTCCTGAATCCACCCGGACGCCCGGACCTGTGGGAAGTTTCAGTGTCTGCACCGATCCGGGGGACGGCAGGAAGCCGCGGCCGGCGTCTTCACCGTTGATGCGGAACTCGAACGAATGCCCGCGCACCTCCGGGTCGCCGTAGCCGAGCGCCTCGCCGCGCGCGAGCCGGAACTGCTCGCGGACAAGGTCGAGCCCGGTGACTTCCTCCGACACCGGGTGCTCCACCTGCAGGCGGGTGTTGACTTCGAGGAAGGAGATGGTGCCGTCCTGGCCGACGAGGAACTCGCAGGTGCCGGCTCCCTGGTACCCGGCCTCCTTGAGGATCGCCTTCGATGCCGCATACAGGCGGTCGTTCTGCTCTGCGCTGAGGAACGGTGCGGGTGCCTCCTCCACGAGTTTCTGGTTCCGGCGCTGCAGGGAGCAGTCCCGGGTCGACACCACGACGACGTCACCGTATGCGTCGGCGAGGCACTGGGTCTCCACGTGCCGGGGGGCATCGAGGAAGCGCTCGACGAAGCACTCGCCGCGGCCGAATGCCGCCGTCGCTTCACGGACCGCCGACTCGTAGGCCTCGGGAATCTCGTCCTTGTCGCGGACTACCTTGATTCCCCGCCCGCCGCCGCCGAAGGCGGCCTTGATGGCCAGGGGCAGGCCGAACTCGTCGGCGAATCGGAGCACCTCCTCCACTGATGCCACGGGGTCCTTCGTCCCGGGTACCAGGGGCGCTCCGACCCGCTCCGCAATATGGCGCGCCTGCACCTTGTCGCCGAGCTGGGTGATCGAGGAGGGCGAGGGGCCCACCCAGGTGATGCCGGCGTCGATCACGCGCTGTGCGAATTCCGCGTTCTCGGAGAGGAAGCCGTAACCGGGGTGGATGGCGTCGGCCCCGCTGCGTCCGGCTGCCTCGAGGATGCGGTCCATAAGGAGATAGGACTCCGCGGCGGTTTCTCCGCCCAGCGCGAAGGCCTCATTGGCGAGGCGGACATGGAGGGCGTCGCGGTCCGGGTCGGCGTAGACGGCTACCGAGGCGATCCCCTCGTCCCTTGCCGCACGGATCACCCGGACCGCAATCTCACCACGGTTCGCGATCAGTACTTTCGTGACAGGGCCGGAATGGCCCCGGAGGCCGGCTGCACGGTCGTCTGCGGCAGACTGGGCAGCGCCGGATATGGGCTCGCTCATAGGGGATGTCGCTCCTTCGTATTTGTTTCGGAGCCTAACCGTTATTTGGAGCTATCGCCTATGGATCGTGCCGTTATGGAGTGTTGGAGTCGCTTTTTCTGTAGGAATTCTACAAGGCTTCAGTTTCGCTCCCAGAATTCGGTGATGCTCACGCCGGTAGAGGCGAGTAGTTGCCGCAGCGTCGAAATACTGATCCCGACAACGGCGTGGGGGTCGCCCTCCACGCGCTCGATGAAGGCGCCGCCCAGGCCGTCGAGCGTGAACGAGCCGGCGCACTGCAGCGGTTCGCCGGTGGCCACGTAGCGGTCCACCTCGCCGTCGGACATGGCGGTGAAGTGGACCGTTGCCGAGCTGACCCCTCCGATGGTCGCACCCGAGCCGTCGTTCCGGTTGTCCACCAGCCAGTGACCCGTATGAAGGACGCCCGAGGATCCCTGCATGCGCCGGATGCGGTCCCGGGCCGTATCGGGCTCGTACGGCTTGCCGTGCGCTTCGCCTTCGAACTCGAAGATGGAGTCGCAGCCGATCACGAGGGCGTCGTAGGCGTCGTCGAGCGAGGAGACTGCCTCGGCCTTCACGCGGGCAAGCAGGAGCGAGGTGTCCAAGGGGTCGAGGTCACCGTACCGGGCTGCGGCCGCCGCCTCGTCGACGTCGGAGGCCAGGACGTCGTGCCGAATGCCCGCCGCGGTCAGGAGCTTGGTACGGGCAGGGGATGCGGAGGCGAGGACGAGGCGCGGAGTCATGCCCCCAGCCTACGCAGGAAGCAACGCCCGCCGCAGCGTGTCCAGACCGACCGAGCCCAGATTGAGCGCGCGCGTGTGGAAGGCGCGGAGGTCGAACCGGTCGCCCTCACCGGCCCTCACCTCATCCCGGATCTGCTCCCACAACCGCTGACCGATCTTGTACGACGGCGCCTGCCCCGGCCACCCGAGGTAACGGTTGAATTCGAAGTCCAGTTGACCCTCGCTGATCGCGATATTCGCCTTGAGGAAGCCGTAGCCCTTCTCCGGGGTCCAGGTACCCGTCCCCCAGCGCGCGGGCATCTGGAGTTCGAGGTGGACCCCGATGTCGAAGACCACACGCGCAGCCCTCATGCGCTGGGCGTCGAGCATACCGAGGCGGTCCCCGGGATCGCTCAGGAAGCCGAGGTCCTCCATGAGCCGTTCAGCGTACAGCGCCCAGCCCTCTCCCTGGCCGGATACCCAGATGGCGTTGCGCCGCCAGGAGTTGAGGAGCTGGCGCTGATAGATGGCAGTGGCGATCTGGAGATGGTGGCCGGGAACCCCCTCGTGGTAGACGGTGGTGGTTTCCTTCCAGGTGGCGAAGGAATCCTCGCCTTCGGGGACGGACCACCACATGCGGCCCGGACGGGAGAAATCATCGCTGGGTTCCGTGTAGTAGATGCCGCCCTCGTTGGTGGGGGCGATCCGGCACTCGATGGTGCGCATGATGTCCGGGATGTCGAAATGGGTTCCGGCGAGGGCTTCCACCGCGCTATCGGACAACTGCTGCATCCAGGCCTGCAGCGCGTCGGTGCCCTGCAGTTGCCGGGCCGGGTCCCCGTCCAGGATCCGCATGGCTTCCTCGATCGTGGCGCCCTCCCTGATCTCGTCGGCCACCGCTTCCTGCTCGGCGATGATGCGGTCCAGCTCCCCGACCCCCCAGGCGTAGGTCTCCTCGAGGTCCACTGCCGCGCCGAGGAAGCGCCTCGACATCAGCGCGTAGTGCTCCCGGCCCACTGCGTCCTTGTCCGGGGCCGAGGGCAGGAGGTCCTCCCGGAGGAAGGCCGCGAAGCTGCTGTAGGCCCGGCGGGCGGCGTCGGCTCCGCTCACCAGTTCGGTGCGGAGCGACTCGGGCAGGTTGCCGTCGTCGGCTTTCGCGGTGGAGGCGAAGACGTCGAAGAATCCGCCGTCCTCCGCGTACTTCCCGGACTGCTCGATGACGACGCGGACCTGGCGGCTCGACGCCACGAGGCCGCGCTTCCGGCCCTCCTGCAGCGACGAGGTGTACCCCGACAGGGCATCGGGGATGTTGTGCAGGCGCCCCGCGATATGGCCCCACTGCTCGGCCGTGGCGGTCGGCATGAGGTCGAGGATGGCACGGATTTCCTGCGCCGGCGAGGCGATGTTGTTGAGGTCGGACAGGTTGAGGCCGGTGTCGGAGATTTCCATCTCGAGTCCGAGGCGTTCACGCATCGCGTCGAGCGTAACGGCATCGACGTCGTCGACGGGCTGGAGATCGGACAAACGCTCCAGGGTCTCGCGGGCTGCCTCGGCGAAAGCTTCGAGCCCTGCCGGGGAGTAGTCCTGATATTCCGTCTCGTGTCCGGGAACGCCGAGGGTTGTCGCGAAACTGGGGTCCAGTCGGATAAGGGTCTGCGTGTAGGAATCGGCAACTGCGTCGATCGCCGTGGCTGCGCGCGCGGGCGCTGCACCGGGGGACTGGTGGGACGACAGGGCGGAGGTGGGTTCAGAAGTCACACGCAGAGCCTAACCGCACCTGGTTGCTGAAGGCCACGACCCCGGTCCGTAACTTTCGCAACCCAATCGTGCCCGGGTGTTGTGGCCGTAGGTGCGGGCACGCGCCTACGGTGTGATGGGCAGGTCCAGAAGGAGGAACCATGGCAGCAGGAGAAGTTCAGCATCGTCAGGTACTGGCGGCGGGAACCGCTGCAGCGCTTCTGATGTCGGGGTGCGGCACGGCCGTTCCCGAGCCGCGGGCTGCAGAGGGCGTGGAACGCGTCACGGTGGCCCTGGAGACCTTCCCCGACGCTGAGGACGCGTTGGTTCAGGCGTCATTCCGGCTCGGGGCTGCGATGACGGCAGAGAACCCGGACGGAAACCAGGTGACGAGTCCGCTGAGCGCGCTCTACGCGCTCGCCATGCTCCGTGCGGGAGCCGGTACCACGACCGCCGCCGAAATGGACGGCGTTCTCGGGCTGCCGCTACAGCACCGCGACGAGGCAATGAACGCGCTGCTCGCCGAGGTGCAGGAGTACGACGGCGATCCCGGCGCGGTCGACGAGGACGAGCCGCCCGCCGGACCGCTGCTCCACCTCGCCAATGGAGTGTTCGTCAACGACGGAACCCCAACGGGCGAGGCGTTCCTCACAACCCTCGCCCGCCAGTACGGAGCCGGTGTGTATCCCGTGGACTTCCCGAACCCGGATACAGAGGGAATCCTCGACCGCTGGACCAGTGCCAACACCGGCGCCCGGATCGAGAAGGCACCTCTCGAATACGATCCGGACACCACGCTGTCGCTGCTCAGTACCGTGTACTTCGCTGCCGCCTGGGCCTCACCCTTCGACGCGGAAGGCACTGCTCCGGGTTCCTTCGCCCTGCCGGGCGGATCCGGGGAGCAGGTGGAGCTGATGTACGGTGAGATGCCCGTCCGGTACGCGCGGGGCGGTGACTGGCAGGGCGTCGACATTCCCTATGGGGAAGGATTCAGCATGCGGCTGGTCCTCGCCGACGATCCCGCGGTCTCCCCGGTCCGCACCGAGGAGGAGCTGCTGGAAGTCTGGGACAAGATGGCTTCCGTGGACGAGATCAGGGCCGGGCTGGTGCTGCCGAAGTGGGACCACGACCACACGCAGGATCTGCTGGGTCCGCTGAAGGCCCTGGGCCTCGAGGAGACCCTTGGTCTCACCCCCAATTTCGACGCCATCCAGAAGGACATCCTCGTTTCGGGCGCCGCGCAGAGTGCGAACATCACGGTGGCGGAAAAGGGGACGGTGGCAGCGGCTGTGACCCAGCTAGGTTTCCGGGTATCGTCCGCGCCGATGCCTCCCGAGCTAACCCTCGAGTTCACCCGTCCGTTCCTGTACCAGATCATCCACGACGACACCGGGCTGCCGGTCTTCCTCGGAACGGTGCTGGACCCGCGCTGACGGAGCCCGCCGACCATGCGGCCACATGCGCAGCTCCTACCGTGCGCTGCGCTTCCACGAGCCCGGGCCTGGGAGCGGCTTCAGCCGCAGCATGGTCCGCCGCAACCAGGACCGGCTGGAGCCCTCGGCCGGGCCGCCCGTCTCTCCCTGCAGGGCGACGACGACGGCGGTCAGGGCCGCCAGCTCCTCATCGGTGGGGTTGCCCGAGACCACCGACAGCACGGGCTCGTTCGCCGTTTCGGATGTCCCGGCGGGCGTGGGATCAGTGCCACGCCCCGGCTCGATCCCGCTCACAGCGGAATGTTCCCGTGCTTCTTGGCCGGCATCGAGGCCCGCTTGTCCCGCAGTGCCCGCAGGCCACGGACGATCTGCACCCGGGTCTCCGACGGTGCGATGACGGCGTCCACGTAGCCGAGCTCGGCCGCCTGGTAGGGGTTCAGCAGCTCTTCCTCGTACTGCGCGACGACGTCGGCGCGGGCCGCCTCGAGGTCCCCACCGGCGTCGGCCACCGCCTTGAGCTGGCTGCGGTAGAGGATATTGACGGCACCCTGCGCTCCCATCACCCCGATCTGCGCGGTGGGCCAGGCGAGGTTGATGTCGGCGCCGAGCTTCTTCGATCCCATGACGATATAGGCGCCACCGTAGGCCTTGCGTGTGATGACCGTGAGCTTCGGCACCGTGGCCTCGGCGTAGGCGTACAGCAGCTTGGCACCGCGGCGGATGATCCCGTTGAACTCCTGGTCCTTGCCGGGGAGGAAACCCGGAACATCGACGAGGGTGAGGATCGGGATGTTGAACGCATCGCAGTGCCGGACGAAACGCGCGGCCTTCTCGGAAGCGTTGATGTCGAGGGTGCCGGCGAACTGCAGGGGCTGGTTCGCGACGATACCGATGGTGTGGCCCTCCACTCGCGCATAGCCGGTGACCACGTTGGGGGCGTAGAGGGCCTGCATCTCGAGGAAATGGCCGTCATCCACGATGGCCGAGATGACAGCGTGGATGTCGTAGGGCTGGTTGGCCGAATCGGGGATGAGCATATCGAGGGCGAAGTCCTCGTCCGTCGGTTCGAGCATCTCGGCGAACGGTGCCAGCGGCGCTTCGGCGAGATTGTTCGATGGCAGGAAATCGAGGAGTTCCCGCACGAACCCGATGGCGTCCTGCTCGTCGGTGGCCAGGTAGGTGGACGTTCCGGTGGTCGTGTTGTGCTGGCGTGCGCCGCCGAGTGTCTCCATGTCGACGTCCTCGCCGGTCACGGTCTTGATGACGTCGGGACCGGTGATGAACATGTGCGAGGTCTTGTCGACCATCACCACGAAATCGGTCAGGGCGGGGGAGTATGCCGCGCCGCCGGCACACGGGCCCATGATGAGCGAGATCTGCGGGACGACTCCGGAGGCATGGACATTGTTGCGGAAGATGTCCGCGAACATCGCAAGCGATGCCACGCCCTCCTGGATGCGCGCGCCGCCGCCGTCGTTGATGCCCACCACGGGGCAGCCGTTGCGCAGCGCGAACTCCTGCACCTTGACGATCTTCTCCCCGTTGACCTGGCTCAACGACCCGCCGTAGACGCTGAAATCCTGGCTGTAGACGGCGATGGGACGGCCGTCCACCGTCGCATAGCCGGAGACGACGCCGTCGCCCAGCGGCTTCTTCTTCGCCATGCCGAACGCCGTGGACCGATGCACGGCGAGCGCATCGAACTCAACGAAGGACTCCGGATCCACCAGCAGGTCGATCCGCTCACGCGCCGTGTGCTTGCCCCGGGCGTGCTGCTTCACAACAGCCTCGGGCCCCGACGGAACTGCTGCGAGATCCTGTCGTCGCCGGAAGTCGGCGAGCTTCCCCGCAGTCGTCGAAAGATCAGCGGTGGTAGGTAGATCGAGGGTCAGGTCCTCGGGCATGAAGTCTCCGATAGGCAGGTGGTGAACGCCTTAAGGAGGAATCCTCCAAAAAGCGGGGCGTTTTTTCCAGTCTAGTGAGCTACGGCACTACTCGGCTTGTAGGACATCTACAGCTTCCTGCACTGCGGCCTATTCTGAGTGGATGACCGCAAGCAATGCCGCAGGCGATGAGACCGCAGGCAATGAGACGACAGAACAGGCTCCGCAGGGGAATGCCACCCTTAGGGGGCGCACCATACTGATGTCGGGCGGCAGTCGCGGAATCGGGCTCGCCATCGCACTCCGAGCCGCCAGGGACGGTGCCAATGTGGTGCTGATGGCCAAGACGGGGGAGCCGCACCCCAAACTCGACGGCACGGTTCACACCGCAGCGCAGCAGATCGAGGACGCGGGGGGCGCCGCCCTGCCGCTCGTGGGAGACGTGAGGAATGATGACGACGTGGCCGGCGCCGTCGCCGCCGCCGTCGAGCGGTTCGGAGGAATCGACGTCGTGGTGAACAATGCGTCGGCCATCGATCTGTCGACGACACCGGACATCGACATGAAGCGGTACGACCTCATGGCCGACATCAATGTCCGCGGCACCTTCCTGCTGAGCAAGCTCTCGATCGACGCGCTCCGGCGCTCTGACAACCCCCATATCCTCACGCTCTCGCCGCCGTTGAACCTCGACCCACGGTGGGCCGGAAAGCACCTTGCGTACACCCTGGCGAAGTACGGCATGAGCCTCACGACACTCGGCCTTGCCGAGGAGTTCCGGGCCGACGGCATCGGAGTCAACTCGCTGTGGCCGGCCACGCTCATCGATACGGCGGCCATCCGCAACATGCCCGGTGGCGGCACGATGGTGCAGGCCGCGCGACGCCCTGAGATCGTGGCCGATGCGGCACACGCCGTCCTGACGAGGGACTCGAGGGACTGCACGGGAAACTTCTTCACCGACGAGGAGGTTCTCCGGCAGGAAGGGGAAACCGATTTCGCCGGCTACAGTCTTGGCGCTCCGGAAGACCGGCTGGTTCCCGACATCTTCCTCTGATCCCAGCCGGGAGGAAACGGCTGGGTAAGATCGGGTCATGACCTCCCGCTATTCCAACCTAGAGCGCCCCGGGCTGGACCAGGGAGCGCTCCGCGCCGCTCTCTGCACGCCGGTCGGCCCCTACGCGCGCCTCGAACTGGTGCAGCGGACCGGATCGACGAACGCGGACCTCGCGGAGCAGGCAGGTTCGGCGGGTGGCGACTGGCCGGACCTGAGCGTCCTCACCGCTGAAGCGCAGAGCGCCGGGCGCGGCCGCCTCGACCGTTCCTGGGTGGCCCCGGAGCGGTCCTCACTCCTCGTGAGCGTGCTGCTGCGGCCGGTCAACGACGCCGGCAGGCCGCTTCCGACGCAGAGCTACCCGTGGTTCTCACTCCTGGCCGCGCTCGCGCTCGCCGAAAGTGTCGAGGACCGCACGGAGGTCAGCCCGCAGCTCAAGTGGCCCAACGACGTGACCGTGGACGGGCGGAAGCTCGCCGGCATCCTCGCGCAGTTCGTGCCCGACACGCGAGGCGGCGCTCCCGCCGTCGTCGTGGGTATCGGGTTGAATGTCAGCCTCACGGGGGATGAGCTTCCGGTGCCCACGGCCACGAGCCTGCTGCTCGAGTACGCCGGAACCACGGACCGCAATATCCTGCTGAAGTCATTCCTCCGCACGTTCGCGGCGCACTACCGTGCATTCTGCGTGGTGGACGGGAACGCGATGGCCCCCTGGTCCGAGGGGTTGTCCCTCGTCAACCGGGTCTCGGAGAGAATGGCGACTCTCGGGCAGGACGTGCGGGTGGAACTGCCGGGGAACGGAGCGCTGACCGGACGTGCGCTGGCACTCGATGCCCACGGGGCCCTTGTGGTACGCGACGACGACGGCGAGCGGCACACTGTGACAGCGGGCGACGTGGTGCATCTGCGCCCGCTGGGTTAGGGCGGAATGCGCATCCGGCTCTCACCGGGGGAACGCGTCGTGGTTCGCACCCGGGCAGACCCGGCGCGGTTGGCGTGGCCGGTCGCGGCATCGGTGGTCCTGCTCGGACTCGGAGGTTTCGCCCTTGGCAGGCTGAGTACAGCGCTCCTTCCGGGTGAGCTCCAAACCTGGCGTCCCGTGCTGGTCCTTCTCGCCGCAGTCCTGATCCTGGTGCTGCTGGCGCGGTTCTTCGTGCGCCCTTTCGTGCGGTGGCTCAACAACCGCTATGTACTCACCAGCATGCGCCTCATCCACCGGCGGGGCGCGGCACGAAGAAGTGAGCACCAGATCCCGCTCTCGGCGGTCTATCAGCTGGACATCTCCCAAAGCCTTTTCCAGCGGTTCGTGGGCAGCGGAACACTGCTGGTGGATCTGGGGCGCGATCGCGTGGTGACCTACCGCAACGTCCCCCGGATCCACGTCTTCAAGGATTATGTGGTCGATGCGGTAAGCGAGCTCCCACTGACCCTCATGTTCGATGGTGTAGACATGGAGATTGATTCGACTTATGCCCAGCGGGAAGATCCGGGGGCCAACCAGGAGCGGAGGGGCGGCGGGAGATGACGGCGGAGTCCGGTGCGGGACACGATGCGCTGCCCGATCCACGCGCATACCCGGATGCGCCCCGCGCCTCAGGATCGCATCCCGCTGCACGGGCCGTGTGGCGCCTGCAGAGCGACGCCGAGAGCCGGCCGGCCACCCGCCCCATACCCGCCGTCCGCCCCGGGGACCCGGCAGCTGCAGTCGAGCGGAATCCCGACGCCGGGCCGGAACCCGTCGTCCACCTGAACCGGGAGACCATCCGTAACCTCGAGATCGAACTGCTGGGTGCCGAGCGCACCCTGCGGCGCCGCGACGTCGCCGCAGGGGCCGGTGTCTCGCTTCTCTCGGCTCGGAAGCTGTGGCGCGCGATGGGCTTTCCGAACATCGGCGACGACGACATCGCCTTCACGGAGAAGGACCAGAATGCGCTGACCACGATCATCGAGCTGGTCCGCCAGGAACAGCTGACCGAGGACGCCGCGATCTCCATCACGCGTGCCGTGGGCCAGATGACGGACCGCATGGTGGTCTGGCAGATCGAGGCACTGGTCGAGGAGATGGTGGTGCAGCGCGGCATCTCCGACGCCACCGCCCGGAAAACTCTGGTGGCCGAACTGCCGGAGCTGATCGAACCGCTCGAGAAGACCCTCGTGTATGCGTGGCGACGCCAGATGAACGCCGCGGTTCAGCGACTCGCACTGAGGGCGGAGTCCGGCCTGCGGGCAAGTGAGACAGGGCGCGACGGCGATGAACAGGACGCACCGCTGCCCCTGGCGCGCGCAGTCGGGTTCGCCGACCTCGTGTCCTACACCAGCCTCTCCCGACAGATGAACGAACGGACGCTCGCGCAGCTGGTGCAGCGCTTCGAGAACAAGTGCGCGGAAATCATCTCGGTGGGCGGCGGGAGGCTCGTCAAGACCATCGGCGATGAGGTGCTGTACATCGCCGAGTCCCCGGAAGCGGGCGCCGAAATCTCCCTCGCACTCGCCAAGGCCTTCACCGAGGACGAACTCCTGCCGTCCGCCCGGTGCTCCATGGTGTGGGGACGTGTCCTCTCACGGCTCGGGGACATCTACGGGCCTACAGTGAACCTGGCCTCTCGCCTGACCTCGCTCGCGGAACCGGGCACCGTGCTCATCGACGCCTCCACCGCCGCAACCCTGAGCAACAACGAGAAGTTCGTGCTGATGCCGCACCAGGCACGGACGGTGCGTGGGTTCGGCGAGGTCCACCCGGTCACGCTCGCACGGGGAACAGGGACAGGTCTCGTCCTCGACTGAGTGCGGCGGCTGCGACTGACGTGCCCGGTGCGCCCGACGTGCGTCGGACCTGCACAGTCAGGGCAGAATAGGGGCATGACTGACCAGCTGATCCTCTCCGCGGTGGTGGCGCCGTGACCGACACCCCCGATTCCGGCCGTGCAGTGTCGGGAACGCTGAGACTGAGCTATGGCTGTGCTACCGACCGCGGCCTGCGCCGTGAACTCAACGAGGATTCACTTCTCGCCTCCGAGCCCATCTTCGCCGTCGCCGACGGGATGGGCGGTCATGAAGCGGGCGAGATCGCCAGCGGGGTCTGCATCCGGACGCTCGAACGCAGCATGCGCGGCACCCGGACGTCCGAATTCTCGGCGGAGGACCTCGAACAGTTGATCCAGGAAGCGGACGCGCAGATACGCTCCGAAACCGGTGGCAAAGCCGGCACCACGCTCTCCGGTGTCGTGGTCGTGCAGGATGCCGGTGGGCCCTCCTGGTTGTTCTTCAACGTTGGAGACTCCCGGACGTACCGCCTGAACGGCAACCGGTTCGGGCAGATCTCGGTTGACCACTCCGAGGTGCAGGAACTCGTGGAGCTCGGCGAGATCACGGCGGCCGAGGCCCAGACCCACCCACGCCGGCATGTGGTGACGCGCGCCCTGGGAACGGGCGACGACGCCGAGGCCGATTACTGGCTCATGCCGGTCCGGACGGGCGACCGCATCCTCATCTGCTCCGACGGCTTGACCGGGGAAGTGAGCGACGACGGCATCTACGACGTGCTCAGCACCGTCCCTGATCCGCAGGTGGCAACCGAGGCGCTCATCGAGGCAACCCTCCGATCGGGTGCGCGGGACAACGTCACGGTCATCGTCCTTGATGCTGTCATCGACGAGCCCGCTGACCCTGCCGGCGATGTCAGCGCTGGTCGGGGCGGTGCTACGGTTGTCGATCCGAGCTTCCTCCCGTTACCCGGAACACCTCGCCGCATCATGATCGAGGCCGACAGGCCGCCCGCCTGACAGGGGAGGCACCGGAATTCCGGTGTTCGCCGTGTAATCCCGACGTGCGGCTTATATTGAGGCATGGCAATGCACCGCCGAGCGGCCCACCCCGGCTCCCCTGTGCTGGGCGCGGGCGGAGGGATGCTTGCGGTTTCGCTCGCACTTGTCGGCTGTGCCGGGCACAGCAGCGCGCAGGAGGTGGCGGACGCTCCGTGGTTCGCCGGTTACGTCGACGTCACCGTGCCCTCCACCTACGAGGTGGACAGACCACCCACGCCGGAAGCAGCGAAAGCCGTCCTCTCCTTCATCGTTGCCAGTGAGGAAGATGCCTGCGAGCCCTCGTGGGGCGGCACGTACAGCTTCGACAGGGCTGGAACCGCTTTTCAGCTGGACGACCGCCTGGCCCGGCTGAGGAATCGCGGGGGAGAGGCGGTCGTCTCCTTCGGCGGACAACGGGGAGACGAACTCGCGACCACCTGCACGGACCCGGAGGAGCTGGCCGGAGCGTATCGAAGCGTTCTGGAGCGCTACAGGGTGGGGACGATCGACCTCGATATCGAGGGAGACGACCTGGATGACTCGTCCGCCGGAGAGCGGCGGGCTGAAGTGATCGCGCGGCTGCAGCGGGAACGCGACAGCGGAGACCCCCTCCAGGTCTGGGTGACGTTGCCGGCAACACCCGATGGACTGACCGAACGGGGCAGGGTGGCTGTCACGCAAATGCTCGATGCGGACGTGGAGCTCGCCGGGGTCAACATCATGACGATGAACTACAGCTCGAGCCGCAAGGCGGGCCAGACGATGTTCGAGGCCTCGGTGCAGGCAGCCGAGGGAACGCACCGGCAGCTCTCCGACATCTACGGCAGGCATGGCGACGCCCTGGATGCTGAGCAGGTGTGGAACAGGGTGGGCCTCACTCCCATGATCGGCGTCAATGACGTTCCCGGTGAAGTATTCGACCTCGCGGCCGCACAGGCACTGAACGAGTTCGCCGCAAGCCGGGGAATAGGAAGAATCTCCCTGTGGTCCCTCAACCGGGACCGCGCGTGCGGGCCGGCTGAATCGGACGCCGCGCGGCCCTCGAATACCTGCAGCGGAATGAACCAGGCCCCCGGGGACTTTTCCGGCACGCTGGGCGCCGGGTTCTCGGGCAGTATCAACTGAGGACCCAGCCTGTGTCATCCGGGAACAGGCTGGGTCCTCACGCTGTTCGTCCGCTCCGGTTTGTACCAGCCGACCGCGCGGCCACGCAGTGCCTGGAGGAGTGATGCGTACAGGAGATACGCCCGGAGGGGCTCGTAAATCAGCCGGTAGATCGGGACCATTGCAAGGTGCCAGTAGCTTTCCTCGACCATGGTCAGTGCCACCAGTGAGATGACGAAGTGTGTGAGGGCGACAAAGGCAGCAAAAGCCGCGATGCTTTCCCAGTTGCCGGAGGCCATGCTGAGGCCGGCAGCAACAACGGTGATGGGCATGAAGAGCAGCGGAATAAGCGTGGCCAGCAGTGCGTGGGGAAGGGCGATCATTTCCAGTACCCCATACTTCGGCCGGAGAATCATCGACCGGTGCTTATACAGGGCCTGAATATTACCGAAAGTCCACCGGAGACGCTGCTTTGCCAGCCCCTTGACTGTCATCGGTGCCTCGGTCCACGCCACGGCGCGGTTCTCCTGCACGATGTCGTACCCTAGGCGCTGGATGGTCAAGGTGAGATCAGCGTCTTCCGCCAGGGTGTCGTGGGAGTAGCCACCGGCCTCGCGTATCACCTCGGTCCGCCATGCTGCGCACGCCCCGGGCACGATGGAGATGGCACCGACGAGCCCCTCCGCCATCCGCGTGACGCAGATGCCGGAAATGTATTCGAGACTCTGCCAGGCGGTCAGGATGTTCCGCCGGTTTCCCACTTTCACATGGCCGGCGACGGCGCCCACTTTCCGGCCGCTTGGCGTGCCGGTGAAGTGCCGTGCAAGCATCCGTACGGTCTGCGGCTCGAAGATGGTGTCCCCATCAAGGGTCACAATGATGTCGCCCCGGGCAGCCTTGATACCGAGGTTGCTTGCCACTGACTTGCCGCCATTGGGTTGGGTGAGTACCCGGAGCTGCGGCCAGCCGCGGGCGAAGCTCCTCAGGATCTCCAGGGTGGCATCCGTGGAGCCGTCGTCGACGGCGATCACGTCAAGCGCAGGATAATCGCTGGCCTTCAGCGCCTCGAGCGTCCGGAGGATGACGGGTTGTTCGTTGAACACCGGCAGGACGATGCTGACGAGCGGGCACGTTTCAGCGTCAATGGCCGCCCACTGCGTCTTCTGCTGGTGACGGTTCCCGATGATGGCCAGGACCACATACAGGATCGACATGACGCTGAGGGCGATGATGCCGAACCAGAACAACCAGGTCATGATCGTGATCGGGACCACCAGGAACATCATCGACGTCGTCAGCGTGGCATGGTCGGCCAGGCCGGCCTCGACGGTCTTGAGCGACTGCATCTCCTGCATGTCGTCCGGAAGCAGCGGCGCGACGGTGGAGAAGGTGTATCCCTTCTCCTTCGCCTGGGCGATAAGGCCTTCCAGCATCTCGATGGTCGCTGTGCGGTCGCCACCGCCGTCATGCATCAGGATAATGGCCCCGCTGCCATCGAGTTCCGGCACCGAGATCTCCTCGCCGGGTTCGTAGCTTCAGTCGAGGGTATCCACGTTCATGTCGATCTGCAGATACCCTAACTGCTGGGCCTGGAGCAGTGTCAGTGGCTTGTTGTCCGGGTCACCCTCCGGAATCCGGAACAGGCGGGTTGCATAGCCGGCGGTCGACCTCATGATCCGATCCGTGGCAATCAGTTCCTCACTGTTCCGAATCGCGTCGTGTTGGTAGAAGTCCGCGTGCGTCATAGTGTGATTTGCTGCTACGTGGCCCTCCCGAATGATCCTTCAGAAGGTATCGGGGTTGCGCACCACATTCTGCCCGACGCTGAAGAATGTCGCCGGGACATTCTCCCGGGAAAGGATATCGAGAATCTCCGTGGTGTATTCCGCAGTCGGCCTGTCATCGAAAGTGAGCATCAGTTGCTTGTCCTGCGGTGCGCTGAATCGTTCCATGACGTAGGGGCTGTCCCTGATCAGTTCGATCTCCTCGGGGGTGGCGTCACGGAACCGTTCGTCGCTGAAGGGATCGGCGAGGTAGACCTTGCCGTTCTCGCGCTCCACGAGTGCGATCCGTACCAGGCCGAATCCTTCCTCGATGCCGAGGAGGGGAATTTTTTCTGCGTCCCCTGTTGCAAGGAGTTCTTCGGGGTAATCGGGGTCCTAATTGGTGGAGGCGAGCCAGGTCGATGACAGGGCCTGGGGTGCTACCCCCGCGATTACGCCGGTGAACATGACGACGAACAGGATGAGTCCGGTGACCAGCTTCGTCCAGCGCTTTCCGGTTGGGTCGAAGAAAACGGGAACAGAGGGCGACCCGGTGGTGTGACGGATGGGCCTTTCCGCCAGGATGTCGAGCCTTTGCGCCGTAACTTATACATGAGACCCCGTAAATTCATCAACTTTGAAATGCTTCATTGCCCTCCGGATGGTGGACGGGATTACTGTGAATCCGGGCGAACCCGCCTTTTCAAGCGCAGGAACTCACCCTGTAAATGATAGGAAGCGGGCTCGTTCGTGGCCCGAGTAAGCAGCACTCCAAAATCGCATTGGTGAATAGGTAATCCGCATTTCGCTTTACGCGTTGTCACCCGTTTATCGGGAAGCGCTACTCGTTTCACGGCTGGTTCCTACCCGATGGGCATCGGTCGGCTTGACTGCCTGTGGCGCTCGTCGGGCCCGCGTGCATGCCCGGTGTCAGGGCCATAGGGCAAGATAAGGAAAGTGACCCCAGGACCTGAGAGTGCATCGGTAGACGCCGGCCCGGCCGAGCAGGGCGGACCCCCCAGCCAGGAGTACGCGCAATATGTACTGCGCAGGAGCTGCGGCTGGTGAGCTGGGTCTCTGTTGCATTTGACGTGCCAGTAGTCCGGGCGGGTCGCTCCGACACGACGGCGGCCGAATCACCATGCTCGCCGGCGCCCGGGTGTTCGGGCACGCGTTCAATTCGCTGAGCCTGTTCGGGTGCCACGACGCTGCTGGGGAGCTGCACTGCGTCCTCGCCGAGGTCCACAACACTTACGGCGAACGGCACCGCGATCTCCTCCGAAGCGGACGACGCCGGCCGGGCCAGCGTCCTCAAGGCGTTCTACGTCTGCACGCGACCTGGAGCCAGCCGGTAGCTGAGGTCGTGGGGTTCTCGAACGACTTCGCCTGGGCGACCGCGACGCGCCAGGCGTGCCGGATGGGACGGAACACCGGCTGCTTGTCGTCCCACCCGACACGGCCGCACTCGAGCCCGTGGTCCCGGCCCAAGGTACGGGCAGCAGCCGCAGTGACCCCGCGGTCCACCAGGACCAGCTCCAGCAGCCCGGTGACACCCGACAGGTGGTCCAGCATCAGCTCGTTGGCCCGGTTCTCAATCATCGCGAATGCCCGCACGATGGGGGACGGAGCTCTCCTGCGCCTGTCCCTTCAAGTGTGGGTGCAGCAAACGCCGGCGGCCGCCGTCACTTGATGCCCTTGCGCTCGTGTAGGCGTTCCGGCATGATACGTGTCACTTTTCGATCTGAGGCTCTTCCTTGCGCCCTTCCCCGAAGGAGGGACAGTCCCGCGATGGTTCGGTTGAGGGAAGTCCGGAGCAGTGCGACGGCCGCGTGCTCGAACCGGATGTGCTGAGAGGTGCGAGAGATACCCGTCATGGACGGCTCAACGAGTCACGAGGCCGCCCTTTCCTCATCTTAGGTCACCGACCGGGACGAACGTGTAGCCGAGCTTCTTGATGCCGGTGACCGTCTGCTCAAGCAAGTCGAGGCCCAGGTAGGGATGGAAGAAGAAGCTGGCCGTGGATTCCCGGACGACCAGGTTCGCTTCGGCCCGGTCGATGATGTACTCCGGATCCCGGATGGCGTGGTTGTTCTGCTCCGTCTCGGTGATATTGCCGAGGTTTTCGGGATACACCGTGGTGCCGTAGATGTCGTGAACGGTGTACGGGAAGTATTGACTGTAGTAGGACGTGGGGGTGATCTTCTTGCCCGACACCATCCCGGCGTAGTAGTCGGAGTGTTCGTACCGTGCCTCGTACACCGCGGCGATCGCGGCATGGGCATTGACGGATGCGGTGTAGTGAGGAGTCTCAAAGATCGTGGGTTCGCCCAGGCCGGCGTCGATCATCACCTGCCGGCCGTGTTCGATCCGGGCGACGTGCTGCTCGACACTGTCCTCCGCGACCGGGCCGATCTTGGTGATGTAGGAGTCGGCCTCGCACTCCCCGAATTCGTAGGGTGGCCGTTCTGTGACCGTGCAGCCGTACTGGTAGAACTCGTAGTCCTCACCCGTTCTGCCGCTGTACGGGTTGTCGAGCGTGCCGTACTGGTGGCTGGTTCCGTGCTGGATGAGTGTTCCACCACGCGCTTGCATGTACTTCAGCGCCTCGACCACCTTCGGTGCGTCGAGCAGGCTCAGTCCGTACCAGCCGTCCTCGTCGGGGGTGCGGGCCACGTGGACGGGCATGACAGCCACTTGGAAAGGTACTCCGGCATCGTGCAGGTAATCGGCGACCTTCCGGAGGTCGCCGGAATCGGATTCGGGGCCCACGTCCTCCAGGCGTAGAGCAGCTTGCCGCACCGGTTCCGTCCCTGGCGCGAGCAGGTCGTAGTACAGATCCGAGAAGATCAGGTAGAGGTCATTCTGATCGATGTCATTGAGAGGCACCTCGGTCAAGTAGATGAGGTGGCCTGAGCTTACGGCCCAGGCCAGTCCGGTCATCGGTGGTTCACCGACGACGTCACAAGCATGGGGGCTCTCCGGGTCACCGCACACGATGGTCGCAAGGGTCCGGGCCTTTCCGGGCTCCACAATGCGCGGACTGTAGACGGTGTCGGAGTTAAGCGTGTTGCGGCGCACGGAACGGTCCTTGTACGACACGGATTTCACTTGGTCGTTGCTCACCTCCAGAGGGGCGGTGGGATTCCAGCCGTACCGGGACACGAACTCCGCGATCGAGTCCGGCTCGTATCCGACGAGGTCATCGATGTTCTGCTCCACCCAGAGCACGGGCACGGTACCCTCACGGACGTCGGTGAGGAAGGCCTTTGGCGGTGTGGCCTCGAAGTCCTTCCCGAGGTAGACGACGGCGTCGAAGTCCTCCATCGTGTCCGCGGTGTAGTCGCCCACGACTGCGACCTCGGCCTCCCCGAAGTGCGTGGCCAGATTCGCAGCGGCAATGCCGTAGAGTTCGGCGTCCACCGAGGCGGTACCGGTGCCGTCGTAGAGCACGAGGGTGCGCGCCCCGTCCGGTCGGCCGAAGCGTGGCGAGAACGTGGCCGTCTTCACCGCCGATGCGTCGGCATCGGAGTTCGTCACCGTGGTGTAATGCTGAGCGAGTAGGGAGTTTTCTCCTTCGACCAGGCTGTCGTCGGTGAGGCCGAAGACCACGCCCGCGGCGACCAGGGGCAGGGGCACCAGGGCGAATACCCACCCCATACGCCCTCTTCTGGACAACTGGTACTGCTTCTCCATGGATCCCCCTCGAGGGTGTGGGTGACGGCTCCGCTGGCCGACGTGGATTCCGCGTGCGGCGACTTTCAGGAGACGGGTACGGCTGCCGCCCAGTCCTGGAACTCCTGCACGGTGTCGTCGTGTCCGTAGTGGCGGGCCAGGGCCCGGACGGTCCGCTCGGCGGCGTGACCGTCGCCGTAGGGATTGAGTGCCCTCGCCATGCGCCGGTAGGCCCGTTCGTCCTTGATGAGGCTGGACACCGCGTCCACGATCGTCTCCTCGTCCGTGCCGACCAGTTCCACGGCGCCCACGGCCACGGCCTCCGGCCGTTCGGTCGTATCCCGCATGACCAGCACCGGCTTGCCCAGCGAGGGCCCCTCCTCCTGCACTCCGCCGCTGTCGGTGAGGATGATGGAGGAGCGCTCCATCAGTGCACAGAACTGTGCGTAGGGCAGGGGTTCCGTAACCAGGACGTTGGGGCAATGCTGTACAGCAGGCAGGATCGCCTCGCGCACCAGGGGATTACGGTGCGCCGGAAAGACGAAGTCGTGGTCCGGGTGCGCTGCAGCGAGCCGGGCGATTGCCCGGCCGACCTGACGCAGCGGTTCTCCCCACGATTCACGGCGGTGTGCCGTCACGAGCACCACCGGACGCCCCGTCGCCAACCGCGCGCCCAGTGCGGGGTCCTCGATCCTCGGCCGGGAGGCGACAGTGATGAACAGGGCGTCGATGACCGAGTTGCCCGTCACCACGATCGAGTCGGAAGGGACGTTCTCGTGCAGCAGGTTGTCCCGCGCGGCCCACGTTGGAGCCAAATGGAGGGACGCCATCTGGCCGGTGAGGCGACGGTTTATTTCCTCTGGGTAGGGCGAGTATTTGTTGCCCGTTCGCAGTCCCGCCTCGGTGTGCACCACCGTGACGCCGGCGTAGAAGGCCGCCAGGGACGCGGCGAAGGTGGTCGTCGTGTCGCCCTGCACCAGAACCGCATCCGGTCGGTCGTCGTCGAAGACCTGAGCCAATCCCTGCAGCGTCCGCGTCGTGATCTCGGTCAGCGTCTGACCGGCGGCATGGATGTTCAGGTCCCGGTCCGGGACGATGCCAAAGGACTGATTGACCTGGTCCAGCATCTCGCGGTGCTGGCCAGTGACGACCACGCGGACCTCGAAGCGCGGATCGTCGCGCAGTGCGATCACGAGAGGTGCCATCTTGATGGCCTCGGGCCGTGTGCCGTAGATCGCCATGACGGAGATGGGAGTCCTGGGGAATGAGTGAGACATAGGATTGCTCCTGGTGCGATGGGTGTTCGGTTGAGGGCCCGAAGGCCCTGGTCAGTCGGAGGCGGCGTCGAGGATGTCCAGGGCGGTGAAGCGGACTCTCGCGTCCTCGGTGTACAGGCCGATGGTTCCGCCGCGGTACGGTCTTTCGTCGTCGGTGATGGTCGCGAGCTCACGCCCGTCGACGCTCACCGTCATACGGGGCCAGTCGTGCTCCACTCGCACGCGGTAGTCCTGGCCGATGGGGAACTGCGGTTCCACACCAGTGGTGATGAAGCGCTGATTGCCAGGATAGGCGGGGTCCTGCTTGGAGATTTCCCACCCGCTGGGTTTGAGTGCCACCGCGTAGAAGTGCTCGTCGTCGCGGAGATTCCACAGCACCCAGCCCACTTCCCAGTCGTTCGGCGGACCGTCCCGCACCTGGGCCTCGGTGTGCACCGTCACCTCGAAGTCAGGATCCGTGTAGGAGCGGGTGGTGTGCACGAGACCGCCGTGGGTGATGTCCCCGGAGACGGCCGACTTGGGCTCGAGCACCACTTCCTCGTCGTGTCCCGAGGCCTCGCCGTAGCCGGCGTACATCACGGTCCATCGTCCGTGGACCTCCCCGTCCGACCAGGGGCCGGTGTGGCGCTGGCTCAAGCCGACTGCGATGGAACAACCTACGAGGATGGAACCTACGAGCAGGATGGCGGCGCCCAGGAATGGTGCTGCCCTCATGCCGCTGCCGCCAGCGGATGATCCAGCTCCTGTGCGGCCGAGTCCTGGTCGTCCGTGGTCCGGTCCGTCTTTGTCCAGGAGTTCCGGCCCGCGAGGGAGCGGAAAGCAGCTGTCCAGCCGGCGACGTACCAGAGGACGGCGTAGCCGACGTAGACGTGCAGGACCACGAGGGCGGTCAGCGGCCCGAAGCCGTGTTCGCGTTCGTGGCGCCAGTAGACGGCTCCAAACATCAGCGCGGGCCCGAACGCCACGGCGTAGGCCGAGACCCACCACCACGAGAAATCCAAGGACCCCGTGAAGACACCGATGCTGATGCTGACGATCCACAGCAGGAAGGCGGCGCTGAGGAAGGAGGCGAGCAGGAGGAGGTAAGGGCTGGTCAGGTGGTAGAGCAGGTCCACGCGGCGCGCGCCGGTCAGGTCCCGCAGCACCCAGGGGACCAGCGTCCAGGACTGCAGGTGCCCCTGGAACCACCTGGTCCGTTGTTTGACCCAGCGCCGGGCGTCCACGAGGCCTTGCTGGTGCACGGCCGAGGTGGAGCAGAATTCCATGTTCCACCCCCTGATCAGCAGTCGCACGCCGAGGTCGAGGTCCTCGGAGAGGCTCCTGGACCAAGGTGCGGGGCCGAGGCTGATGAGGGCCGAGAGCCGCACGAACTGCCCGTTGCCACCCAGCCCCACGCTCCCCAGGTGTCGGCGACCGCGTTGGAAGACCTCGGTGTAGAGCACGAACTCGATGTCCTGCATCCGGGCCAGCAGGTTCTGGTGGCGGTTGTTGATCCGGACACCGATCTGGACGGCGCCCAGCCGGGGATCGGCGAAGAGCGGCATCACCTCGTCCAGGGCCTGCGGCTCCATCCTCCCGTCGGCGTCCACGACGCAGACGACGACGTCCGAGGCGTCGGTGTAGGCGCCGAGCGCCCCGGAACGGATGTGCCGGATCGCCGCGTTCAGCGCTTCGCCCTTGCCCTGCCGAGCGGTCGGCAGGGCGCGTTGCAGCAGGCTCACCCGGGGATCGGGGTGGGCTCGCACGATGGCCGCTGTGCCATCGTCCGAACCGTCATCGATCACCAGGACCTGCATCCGCGGGTGGTCCATCTCCACGAGCCGATCGAGACTTGCGGCGAGGACCCGCTCCTCGTTGAGACAGGGCACCACGAAGATGACGGCTTTTTCGGCCGCGGTCGCGGGGAAAGTCATCGCTCGACGTCGCGCGTACGCCGGTTCGAACCGGGACAGCACGAGCATCAGCACGCTGTACAGAACCGACAGGAGCACCAGGCTCACGGCCAAGATCAGGACGAAGTCGATGCGCTGACCATACAGAATCATCATGGTCTTGGTTCCTTAAGCCCGTGCTCCATGGCGGCCGCGGAGTCGACGTGCCACAACAGTGCCGCGGACTGCGGACCGCCCGATGCGGCTGGTACGTCGTGCGCGAGACGCTTGCTGACGGAGCGAGCCGTGCTCAGAAGGCCTGACACCACGACGGCACCGAGCATGAAGAGCAGGTAGGAGAGGAACAACGTCATGGAGACCATGAGCAGGACTCGTCCCGATAGATGGAGCGCCGACTGTGCGGCCTCCGTCGACGTGAGAATGCCCATGGGCATGACAAGGTACGGCATGTGAAGTGCTCCTCGGACCCGAAGTCGATCCGTCCCCCCCACGGATCGGTGGGCCCGTCCCGCCGAACGGACCAACGGATTTCCAGTCAGCATGCGGTTCACACCTCCGCCACTGCTTCTCGAGCGGGGACGGCGAGCATGACTGCCACGGATGGCCCTCGGCAAAAAAGAAAAAGGAACACGGTCTGCCTCCGAATCACAAACGGCTTGAGGTTTATACAGCTCAGCTCCGGAGCCGCGGCACAGCGCTTTCCGGTTGGGTCGAAGAAAACGGGAACAGAGGGCGACCCGGTGGTGTGACGGATGGGCCTTTCCGCCAGGATGTCGAGCCTTTGCGCCGTAACTTATACATGAGACCCCGTAAATTCATCAACTTTGAAATGCTTCATTGCCCTCCGGATGGTGGACGGGATTACTGTGAATCCGGGCGAACCCGCCTTTTCAAGCGCAGGAACTCACCCTGTAAATGATAGGAAGCGGGCTCGTTCGTGGCCCGAGTAAGCAGCACTCCAAAATCGCATTGGTGAATAGGTAATCCGCATTTCGCTTTACGCGTTGTCACCCGTTTATCGGGAAGCGCTACTCGTTTCACGGCTGGTTCCTACCCGATGGGCATCGGTCGGCTTGACTGCCTGTGGCGCTCGTCGGGCCCGCGTGCATGCCCGGTGTCAGGGCCATAGGGCAAGATAAGGAAAGTGACCCCAGGACCTGAGAGTGCATCGGTAGACGCCGGCCCGGCCGAGCAGGGCGGACCCCCCAGCCAGGAGTTGCGCGAGGAGTACGCGCAGCTCGCCGACAGCATCCGGGCGCACCGCGTTGCGTACTACCAGGACGCGGCCCCTACGATCTCCGACGCCGAGTTCGACGCCCTGTTCCGTCGCCTCGAGGAGCTCGAGGCGCTCCACCCGGAGCTCGTCGCGAACGATTCGCCGACGCAGGAAGTGGGCGGCGAGGTGTCCGCCGCATTCGCCCCCGTCGACCACCTGGCCCGCATGTACAGCCTCGAGGATGTCTTTTCGCTGGACGAACTGGCGGTCTGGCTGGACCGCGCGCGGGCAGGCGTGGAGCAGCGCAGCCCCGGCGCGCCCATTGCCTGGCTGACGGAACTGAAGATCGACGGACTCGCGGTCAACCTGCTCTACCGCAACGGGGAACTGGTGCGGGCGGCTACCCGGGGTGACGGCGTGACGGGAGAGGACATCACCCACAACGTCCTCACGATCGCCTCGATCCCGCGGCACCTCGCGGGCTCCGACCACCCGGAGGAGGTGGAGATCCGCGGCGAGGTGTTCTTCCCCACGAAGGAGTTCGGTCAGCTCAACGAGCGCATGGTGGCCGCCGGCAAGGCGCCCTTCGCCAACCCGCGCAACGCCGCGGCGGGATCCCTCCGCCAGAAGGACCCGGCCATGACCGCGGAGCGACCGCTGGACATGTACGTGCACGGCATCGGCGCCCGGACGGGGCTGTCGGCCCAGACGCAGTCGGAGACCTATGAGCTGCTGAAGGGGTGGGGCCTGCCGATGTCGCCGTACTACCGGGTGCTCCACAGCCAGGACGAGGTGGTCGACTTCATCGCGCATCACGGGGACCACCGCCACGACCTGCTGCACGAGATCGACGGCATCGTGGTGAAGGTGGACAGCTTCGCACTGCAGCGGGCGCTCGGCCACACCTCGCGGGTGCCCCGCTGGTCAGTGGCCTACAAGTACCCGCCCGAGGAAGTCAACACCAGGCTCCTCGACATCCTGGTCAACGTGGGACGCACCGGCCGCGTCACACCCTTCGGCCTGATGGAACCCGTCAAGGTATCGGGTTCGACGGTCAGCATGGCCACCCTCCACAACCAGGCGGTGGTCAAGGCGAAGGGAGTTCTGATCGGTGACGTCGTGGTGCTGCGCAAGGCCGGGGACGTCATCCCCGAGATCGTCGGGCCCGTCGTGGCCCTGCGGGACCCCGGAAAGGTTCGCGAGTTCGTGATGCCCACGGAATGCCCGTCCTGCGGTACCCCGCTGCAGCCCGCGAAGGAGGGCGACGTCGACATCCGCTGCCCCAACGCGAAGTCGTGTCCCTCGCAGCTCCGGGAGCGGATCTTCCACCTCGCCGGCAGGGGAGCCTTCGACATCGAGGCCCTCGGCTGGGAGGCCGCGATCGCGCTGACCCAGCCCGTGGAGCCCGAGGTGCCGCAGATTACCACCGAGGCGCAGATCTTCGACCTGACGCCGGAGATGTTGGCCGACGTCCGGATCGAACGCGACAAGAAGGTCAAGGGCGTGGTGACCGGGCGCGAACTCGTGCCGTACTTCTACTCGAAAGGGACGGCGAAGAAACCCTCCGAGCCGAATGCCAATACCCGGAAACTGTTCACGGAGCTCGAGAAGGCCAAAGCGCAGCCCCTGTGGCGCGTGCTGGTGGCTCTGTCCATCCGCCATGTCGGCCCGACGGCGTCACGGGCGCTCGCCACGGCCTTCGGGTCCATGGAACGCATCCGAGGAGCGAGCGAGGAGGAGCTCGCCGGCGTGGACGGCGTGGGTCAGACCATTGCGGCGGCACTCC
Source organism: Arthrobacter sp. CAN_A214 (assembly GCF_015751955.1). NCBI lineage: Bacteria > Bacillati > Actinomycetota > Actinomycetes > Micrococcales > Micrococcaceae > Arthrobacter > Arthrobacter sp. CAN_A214. The sequence continues at coordinate 25,180 of NZ_JADOUU010000015.1, read as the reverse complement.
GGGAATGGTTCGCCGAGGACTGGCACCGTGACATCATCGACGCGTGGTCCGCGGCCGGGGTGCGCATGGAGGACGACGTCGACGAGTCGGTGCCGCGCACGCTCGAAGGGCTCACGGTGGTGGTGACCGGTTCCCTCCAGGCCTACAACCGCGACGAGGCGAAGGAAGCGATCATTTCACGCGGGGGCAAGGCTGCAGGATCCGTGTCAAAGAAAACCAGCTTCGTGGTGGCCGGGGAGAACGCCGGCACCAAGCGGGAGAAGGCCGAGACCTTGGGCATACCAGTACTCGACGAGGACGGTTTCATCCGCCTGCTCGAGCAGGGACCACAGGGCGAAGACACTATCCCGGATACGTGACGGAACAGCCAATATGCGGCAATGTTTCCCCCGAATGTCTCGGTTCGATTTCGATGCTTACATCGCTGTCATTCCAGGGATGATCGGGCGTAGTTTGGGCGCATGGAAAGCGGCCCGGCCCGCATCGATTCTCCGGCTACCCTCACTGCTCGGAGAATCGCCCGCGCCCACTGGGCCGGCATCGCCGCGGAGTTCGGGATGTTGACCAGCGACGAAGTGGACCGGCGTGTGGGGGTGAGAAGTCCTCCCGCAGGCTGCCTCGCAGCGAAGCGCCAGATCCTCGGCGTGGTGACCAGGGCAGGCAGGGTGCTGTATCCAGGCTTCCAGTTCCACGGGGACACGGGGCAGGTTCTCCCACTGATAAGCCAGGTCGCGTCGATAGGGCTCAAGGGCGGCTGGAGGGATCGCGCACTGCTCCACTGGTTCTGCCTGGCGAACGTGCACCTCGGCGGGGCGCGGCCGGTGGACAGGATGGCGAATCCCGAGCAGGTGCTGACTGCCGCACGCAGGGACCTCGGACGCTGACGGGTCCGTCCGATCGTCCCCCGCCACGCCGTAAAATGATACCGGCACATTCTGCGGAACCCAGGAGAAACGGCAGCAGTGAACAACCCCACCCCGCTCGATCCGGCTGACCCCGGCGAGCTGACCATCCGTCCTGTCCGGCCCGAGGACTACGACGACGTCCGGCGCATCACCCGCGGGGCCTACCTCGAGGCGGGATACTTCGACGACGAGGCCCACCCCTACATGGCGATCCTTTCCGACGTCGAGCACCGCGTGGCGCACGCCGAGGTGTGGGTCGCCGAGCGCAACCGCGAGGTGGTGGGGTCGGTCGCGCTCACCTTCGAGGGCCAGCGCTACACCGACATCGCCGTCGCGGGTGAGCTCGAGTTCCGGATGCTTGCCGTGGATCCCGTCGTGCAGCGTGCGGGAATCGGGCGCCGGATGGTGGAGCGGATCATCGAGCATGCCCGCACCCTGCCCGGCATCGAGGCGGTGAGCCTTACGAGCGGCTCGGACATGGTCCGGGCGCATCGTCTCTACGAGTCGATGGGTTTCGCCCGGGTCCCCGAGCGGGACTGGTGGGTCCCGAACGAGGACATCCTCCTCTGGGTTTTCCGCCTGCAGCTGTAGTTCGTGGAAAGGGGTTCGGGCATTGCCCGGAGGCTGCCGATGCGGCCCTGCAGTGCGCGCCCGTGAGCCCACGCCCGTAGACTGGGGACAGCTACCCACCACCACTTCCAGGGGAGATCCATGGCCGAGATCAACCGGGACGACGTCGCGCACCTCGCACGTCTTGCCCACATCGACATGACCGACGACGAACTCGACCGCATGGCCGGTGAGCTGGCCGTGATTGTCGATTCCATCAAGTCCGTCAGCGAGGTCGCCGGCAGCGACGTTCCGGCGACGAGCCACCCCATCCCGCTGAGCAACGTGTTCCGCGACGATGTCGTAGGGGACACCCTGACCAACGAGGAAGCCCTGCTGGGTGCGCCCGACAACGCCGACGGCCGTTTCAAGGTCCCGGCAATCCTGGACGGAGAATAACCCATGACGGATCTCATCCATCTCAGCGCCGACGCGCTGTCCCGCAAGCTGCGCTCCAGCGAGGTATCCGCCGTCGAAGTGACACAGGCGCACCTGGACCGCATCGCCGCCGTCGACGGCAGCATCAATGCCTTCCTGCACGTCAATACCGAGGAGGCGCTGCTCGTTGCCGCGGAGGTGGACAAGGCCCGGGCCGACGGCGACGTCCTGCACCCGCTCGCGGGTGTCCCCATCGCGGTCAAGGACCTCATCGTGACCAAGGGCCAGCCCACCACCGCGGGCTCGAAGATCCTCGAGGGCTGGCAGAGCCCGTACGACGCCACCGTGGTCCAGAAGCTCCGTGCGGCGCGCATGCCGATCCTCGGGAAGACCAACCTGGACGAGTTCGCGATGGGCTCGTCGACCGAGCACTCCGCCTACGGCCCCACGCGCAATCCCTGGGACCTCGACCGCATCCCCGGCGGTTCCGGTGGCGGTTCGGCGGCAGCAGTCGCCGCCTTCGAGGCCCCGCTGGCCCTCGGCACCGACACGGGCGGCTCGATCCGCCAGCCCGGAGCCGTCACGGGCACCGTCGGCATGAAGCCCACCTACGGCGGCGTCTCGCGCTACGGCGCGATCGCCATGGCGTCATCGCTCGACCAGATCGGGCCCGTCTCACGCACAGTCCTGGACTCGGCGCTGCTGCACGAGGTGATCGGCGGACACGATCCGCGCGATTCGACGTCGCTCACCGACCCCGTGGGCGCGCTCGTCGAGGCCGCCCGCCTGGGTCAGGTCGAGGGCATGCGGATCGGCGTCATCCGGGAACTGTCGGGGGAGGGCTACCAGGCCGGCGTCCTGACGCGCTTCTCCGAATCGCTCGAGCTCCTGCGCGGTGCGGGCGCCGAGATCGTCGAGGTTTCCTGCCCCAACTTCCGGTACGCGCTCGGCGCCTACTACCTGATCATGCCGTCGGAGGCTTCGAGCAACCTCGCCAAGTACGACGGCGTGCGGTTCGGCCTGCGCGTGGTGCCCGAGGGAACCCCGACCATCGAACGCGTCATGGGAGCCACCCGGGAGGCCGGATTCGGTGATGAGGTCAAGCGCCGCATCATCCTCGGCACCTATGCGCTGAGTGCCGGCTACTACGACGCCTACTACGGTTCGGCGCAGAAGGTGCGCACGCTCATCCAGCGCGACTTCACCGCGGCGTTCGAGCAGGCCGACGTCCTGATCTCGCCCACCTCGCCCACCACCGCGTTCCGGTTGGGTGAGAAACTCGACGACCCGCTGGCCATGTACCTCAACGACGTCGCCACCATTCCCGCGAACCTGGCCGGAATTCCCGGGCTGACGCTTCCCGGCGGCCTTGCCGACGAGGACGGACTGCCCGTGGGCATCCAGCTCCTCGCGCCTGCGCGCCAGGACGCACGGCTGTACCGGGTGGGCGCGGTGCTCGAATCACTGCTCGAAACGATGTGGGGCGGGCCCCTCCTGGCTCAGGCTCCCGCGCTTGCCGGAGGAAAGTAAATGACTGCTGGAACAGAAGAGATCCTCTCCTTCGAGGACGCCATGGCGAGGTACGACCCGGTGCTCGGTTTCGAAGTGCACGTCGAGCTGAACACCCGGACGAAGATGTTCTCGTCGGCGCCCAACGCGTTCGGTGACGTGCCGAACACCAACGTCACGCCGGTGGACCTCGGCCTTCCCGGTGTCCTCCCGGTCGTGAACCGGGTAGCTGTGGAGTCCGCCATCAAGATCGGGCTCGCACTCGGCTGCAAGATCGCCGAGAAGTGCTACTTCGCGCGGAAGAACTACTTCTACCCGGACACCCCGAAGAATTTCCAGACCTCCCAGTACGAGGATCCCATCGCCTACGACGGGTCCATCGACATCGAACTCGAGGACGGCACGGTGTTCACCGTGGCGATCGAGCGCGCCCACATGGAGGAGGACGCGGGAAAGCTGACCCACATGGGCGGCTCGACGGGCCGCATCCAGGGCGCGGAATTCTCGCTGGTGGACTACAACCGGGCGGGTGTTCCCCTCATCGAGATCGTCACGAAGCCCATCGAGGGTGTCGGATCCCGCGCCCCCGAGCTCGCCAAGGCCTATGTCGCGGCGATCCGGGAGATCGTGAAGAACCTCGGAGTCTCGGACGCGCGGATGGAGCGCGGCAACGTGCGCTGCGACGCCAACGTGTCACTGCGCCCGTACGGCCAGGAGAAGTTCGGGACGCGCACCGAGACCAAGAACGTCAACTCGCTGCGTGCCGTCGAGCACGCAGTCCGGTACGAGATCCAGCGGCACGCCGCCGTCCTCGACTCGGGCACGCCGATCGTCCAGGAGACGCGCCACTGGCACGAGGACACGCGGTCGACGACGTCGGGCCGTCCCAAGTCCGACGCCGACGACTACCGTTACTTCCCTGAGCCCGACCTCGTCCCCGTGGTCACGAACGACGCATGGATCGAGAAGCTGCGCTCCGAACTGCCCGAACCTCCCGCGGAGCGCCGTAAGCGACTGCAGGCCGACTGGGGCTACTCCGATGCCGAATTCCGTGACGTCGTCAACGCCGGTGTGATGTCCTCGGTCGAGGACACGATCGCCGCCGGGGTGAGCGCCGCCGTCGCGCGCAAATGGTGGATGGGCGAGATCTCGCGCCGCGCCAAGATCGCCGACGTCGAACCCGCCGAGCTGGGGGTGACCCCCGAGCTGATCGTGGAGCTGAACTCGCTCATCGAGTCCGGCAAGATCAACGACAAACTCTCACGCGACGTGCTCGACGGCGTCCTCGCCGGTGAGGGCACGCCGACCGAGGTGGTGGAAAAGCGCGGCCTCGCGGTCGTGTCCGACGACGGACCCCTGCTGGAAGCGATCGACGGCGCCCTCGCGGCGCAGCCCGACATCGCGGAGAAGATCCGCGGAGGCAAGGTGCAGGCGGTCGGTGCGATCGTGGGCGGGGTCATGAAGGCTACCCGCGGACAGGCCGACGCCGGCCGGGTGCGCGAACTCATCCTGCAGCGCTTGGGCGTCGAGGGTTAGGTTCGCTGACCGGGCCTGGCGGGGTAGCTGCCGGCGGGCCCGGCGGCTCGAACGAGGGGATGCGCATGCCGGCCACGCCTGCGGCTGACTACACCGTGACCGCCGCCCTGGTGCGCGGGCTGCTCGAGGAGCAGCATCCGGACCTCGCCTCGCTCGGCCTCCGGTTCGCGGGCAGCGGGTGGGACAATGTGCTGTTCCGGCTCGGGGACGAGCTGGTGGTCCGGTTGCCGCGCCGCAGTATGGGGGCCGACCTCATCCGCAGCGAGCAGCGCTGGCTCCCGGAACTGGGCGGACACCTGCCGGTGGCAACCTCGTCCCCGGTGCGGGTGGGCGTGCCGTCGTCGTTGTACCCGTGCCCCTGGAGCATCGCCCGGTGGATCGAGGGGCGGGTCGGGTGCACTGTTACGCCGGCGGGGAGGAACGGGGCCGCGCGGCAGGTGGCCGAATTCCTCCTGGCTTTCCAGCAGCCGGCGCCGGGGGATGCCCCGGTCTCCCCGGGGGGACGTGGTGGGCCACTGGCCGCGCGCGATGCAGTGGTGCGGGCGCGGCTCGATGCCGGACTCCCTGCGGCAGCGCCGCCCGCCGGCGAGATGCTCGCTCTGTGGGGCGAGCTCGCCGGCGTTCCTGTGTGGTCGGGCCGCTCCCTCTGGCTGCACGGTGACCTCCATGCGGGGAACCTGGTGCTGGGTCCCGCCGGTGACCTGCGCGGCGTCGTCGACTTCGGCGACCTGTGCTCCGGTGATCCGGCGACGGATCTCGCGGCGGCGTGGCTGGTGTTCGACGCCGCGGGGCGCCGCGTCTTTCGGGACCTCCTGGAGGGCGCCCGGCCCACCGATGCGGCCACCTGGCAGCGTGCCCGCGGCTGGGCCTTGAGCATGGGCAGTGCCATGGCGGCCGGCTCCGATGACAATCCCGAATTCCGTGCCCTGGGCATTGCAAGCCTTTGGGGTGTCCTCGAGGGCTGAGGGCTTCTTCGGCATTGCGCTGCGGAACGGCCGGCCGCACAGGACGTTTCCCGCGGCCGGCTCTTCGCGTTCCGCAAGGACGCCGCTGATATCGTGGCAGGGGGCACATCCTGCCCCCAAGACGAACGCCGATCATGAGCAGCACACTCCCGCTGCGCGCACCGGTGAAAGGACTGTCAGTGAAGGCGCTGTACAAATCCGGGGCCCACCCCGGCTTCGAACTGGTTGACCGGCCCGAGCCGACCGCCGGCCTCGGCGAAGTCAAGATCCGCGTGATGACCACCGGGATCTGCGGCACAGACCTCCATATCGAATCCTGGGACCCCTGGGCCCAGGGCATGATCAACGCCCCCCTGATCCCGGGCCACGAGTTCTACGGCGAGGTGGTGGAGCTGGGGGAGGGCGTCCGCGACGTGCGGGTGGGCGACCGCGTGTCGGGTGAAGGGCACATCGTCTGTGGGATCTGCCGCAACTGCCGGGCGGGCCGCCGGCAGATGTGCATCAGGACCTCGAGCGTCGGCGTGCAGCGGGACGGTGCCTTCGCGGAATACGTCGTGATCCCGGAGACCAACGCCTGGGTACACCAGGCCGGGATCACTCCCGAACTCGGCGCCATCTTCGATCCGTTCGGCAACGCCGTCCACACGGCCCTCAGCTTCCCTCTCGTCGGCGAGGACGTCCTGATCACGGGGGCCGGGCCGATCGGCCTGATGGCCATCGCCGTCGCCCGCCATGCAGGCGCGCGGAAGATCGCGATCACCGATGTGTCCGCTCCACGCCTCGAACTGGCACGCGCCGTGGGTGCCGACATCGCCGTCGACGTCAGCCGGACCCGTATCCGGGATGCACAGCACGAACTCGGCATGAAGGAGGGCTTCGACATCGGCCTCGAGATGTCCGGCCATGCGACTGCCCTGCCCGAGATGATCGACAACATGAACCACGGCGGGCGGATCGCCATGCTCGGCCTGCCGTCGGGTCCCATCTCGATCGACTGGGGCAAGGTGGTCACGCACATGCTCACCCTCAAGGGCATCTACGGTCGCGAGATGTTCGAGACCTGGTACGCCATGAGTGCCATGCTGCAATCGAATGCGGGGCTGCGAAGCGCCGTGGCCAGCGTGGTCACGGACTGTCTACCCGCCGCCGAATGGCAGCGCGGCTTCACCACCGCGCGCGACGGCAAGAGCGGCAAAGTAGTCCTCGACTGGACTGCTTTCTAAGTTTCCTGTTTCTATCTTTCCTGGATTTCCGGCACATCGAAGGAGCACCATGTACTCGTCCGTTCAGAACCAGCTCGCAGGCGAACTCGAAGAGATCCGCGAAGCGGGCCTGTTCAAGTACGAGCGCCGCATTTCCTCCCCGCAGTCAAGCCGGATCCTGGCCGGAACGCCCGACGGCGGATCCGCGAGTGTGCTCAACTTCTGCGCCAACAACTACCTCGGCCTGGCTGACCATCCCGACATCATCGCGGCGGCGAAGGACGCCCTCGACGAACGCGGTTTCGGCATGGCCTCCGTGCGGTTCATCTGCGGTACCCAGGACCTGCACGTCGAACTGGAGCGCCGTGTCTCGCAGTTCCTCGGAACGGAGGACACCATCCTGTTCTCCTCCTGCTTCGACGCCAACGGAGGGGTCTTCGAATCGCTGCTCGGCGCCGAGGACGCTGTCATCTCGGATGCCCTGAATCACGCCTCCATCATCGACGGCATCCGGCTCAGCAAGGCACAGCGGTTCCGCTACGCCAACCGGGACATGGCCGAACTCGAGGCCCGACTGCAGGAGGCATCCTCGGCACGGAGGCGCCTGGTGGTCACCGACGGTGTCTTCTCCATGGACGGTTACCTCGCGCCACTGGAGGCCATCTGTGACCTCGCCGAGAAGTACGACGCAATGGTGATGGTCGACGACAGCCACGCCGTCGGGTTCATGGGTGCCACCGGGGCAGGCACCCCCGAGCACGCGGGGGTGGGGCGCCGTGTCGACATCTTCACCGGAACGTTCGGGAAGGCCCTGGGCGGAGCCTCCGGCGGTTATGTGGCCGCACGCCGCGAGATCGTCGCGATGCTGCGCCAGCGCGCCCGTCCCTACCTCTTCTCGAACTCGCTGGCGCCGTCGATCGTCGCAGCGACGCTGAAGGCCCTCGACCTGGTGCAGGACAGTGCGGACCTCCGGGCCGCCCTGACCGCCAATGCCGCCTCCTTCCGCCGCCGCATGACCGAGGAGGGCTTCGAACTGCTGGAGGGCGAGCACGCCATCATCCCCGTGATGTTCGGCGACGCCGTCCTCGCGGGCAGGACCGCCGACGCCCTGCTGGAACACGGCGTCTTCGTGACGGCTTTCAGCTTCCCGGTGGTTCCCCGGGGCGCTGCACGCATCCGGGTCCAGCTCTCCGCGGCCCACACGGGAGAAGACATCGAGGCCTGCGTGAGAGCGTTTGTCGCAGCCCGGGCAGAAGTCGCCCGAACGCAGTTGCCATAGCAGGGGATCAGTGTCCCGGCGCCTAGGATGACGGCATGAGCATCGAGTGCGACGTACTGATAGTGGGTGGTGGGATAGCAGGGCTGTCCCTTGCCTCGGAACTCGCGCCGCACCGGAGCATCGTGCTGGTCGAGGCCGAGCCGACCCTCGGCTACCACACGTCATCGCGCTCGGCCCGGCAGCTCATTCCGAGCTACGGACCGCCCGCGGTGCAGGAGCTCACGCGCCGGACGCTCGGAATCTTGGCGAACCTGCAGGCTGACACCGGGCTGGCCCTGACCACCCCGCGCTCCTTTCTGCTCGTCGGCACGGAGCACGACGTCGCCGGAAAGGCCAGCGGCTCGATGCACCCGATCAGCCACGCGGAGGCGCTCGAGCTGTGCCCGCAGTTGCAGCCGGATTCCTTCGAGGCGGCCGGGATCGACACCACCTGCGTGGGGATGAACACCGACCTGCTGCTCGAATACCACCGGCGCACCGCCGAGGACGCCGGGGCGATGGTGATACCGCGGTCCCGGGTGACGGACGCCCGGTACGACGACGGCGCCTGGTGCGTCCGCGCGGGCGGCAGGACCATCCGGGCCGACGTCGTGGTGAATGCGGCCGGTGCCTGGGCGGACACCCTCGCCGGCCTGTGCGGAGTAGCCCCTCAGGGGCTCGTCCCGTTCCGGCGCACCGCGGCGATCGTTCCAGTTGATCGGGCACCCGATCCCGGCATGCCGATGGTGGCAGCGGCGGACGATTCCTTCTACTTCCGCGCCGACGGCTCGGGACTCCTGATCTCGCCGTGCGAGAGTGTTCCCGGCACCGCCGAGGACGCGCAGCCGATTCCCGGCGATATCGAGGCGCTCATCGAGCGGCTCAATACGGTCACGACGTTCGGTATCACCTCGACGTCGAGGTCCTGGACCGGACTGAGGACCGAGACTGCTGCCGGCCTGCCGGTCGTCGGGTTCGACCCGGTGCTTCCCGGTTTCTTCTGGCTGGCGGGACAGGGCGGCTACGGGTTCCAGACGTCGTCGGGCATCGCCGAACTCGCCACGGCGTTGCTCACGGACGCGAGGGCGGAGCCCGCGGGGCCGGCCTGCCTGCTCAAACCACGCTCCGCCCCGGAAGGTTCCGGGGACGCGGCGCGGGAGGCTTTGTGAAGTAGGGCCGGAGATTTCGGATCGCGGTCGTAAAGACCGACGGCATCCGTGGGCGTCCCGGCGACGCCCACAGCGAACAGCAGCGGCCGTGCGGACGGATCCGCAGGAGGGACCCCACGGCAGGCCTAGGATTGAGGCATGAACGTCATTGAAACACGCCTGCCGGGCATCGGGGTGCGGCGCGAGATCATCACCAATTCCGGCCGCAGGGTGGGTATCGTCGCCCAGCGCGACGGCGATCTCGACCTCATCATCTCCAAGGCGAGCGACCCCGACGCGTGCGTCGCCTCCATCCGCCTCACCACGGACGAAGCAGCTGCGATCGGCAACCTCTTCGGTTCGCCGCAACTCGTCGGACAACTGAGGGACGAACACCGGGACCTGCCGGGTGTCAGTACCCGGCAGTTCCTGATCACTCCCGGGTCACCCTTCGACGGGCGTTCCCTGGGCGCGACCCGCATGCGCTCGCGGTCGGGTGCTTCCCTCGTGGCCGTGCTGCGTTCAGGGCAGGTGCAGGCGTCCCCGGGGCCTGATTTCCAGCTCGCCGCCGGTGACCTGCTGGTGGTGGTGGGTACCTCGGAGGGCCTCGACGCCGCGGCAGACATTCTGCAGCACGGCTAGCCGGGCGTGCACACCACCGCTCTGACCCTCATCGAGCTCGGCGGCGTCCTCCTGTTCCTCGGAATCCTCGGTCGGCTCGCAGGCCTTATCGGGCTCTCGCCCATTCCCCTGTACCTGATCGGCGGTCTCTTCTTCGGTTCCGGCGGCTTGCTCGAGCTCGAGGGCGTGGTGAACTTCAGCGAGGTGGCAAGTGAGATCGGCGTGGTGCTCCTGCTTCTGATGCTCGGCCTCGAGTACTCGGCGAAGGAGCTCGTCACCGGTCTCCGGCAGTCCTGGATGGCCGGCATCGTCGACTTCGTACTCAACTTCTCGCCCGGCGTCCTGGTTGGCTTCATCCTCGGGTGGGGGCCGGTAGGGGCTCTCGCCATGGGCGGCGTCACCTACATCTCGTCGTCGGGCATCGCGGCGAAGGTCATGAGTGACCTCGGGCGCCTTGGTAACCGCGAGACGCCCACCGTGCTGGCGATCCTCGTCTTCGAGGACCTCGCCATGGCGGTCTACCTGCCCATCCTCACCGCTGTGCTCGCGGGCCTGAGTTTTGCTGGCGGCCTCGGTACCGTCGGCGTCTCGCTCCTTGTCGTCACGCTCGTCCTCGTGGTTGCCCTGCGGTGGGGCAATGTGGTGTCCGCCGTCGTCGACAGCAAGGACCGCGAGGTCTTCCTGCTCACGCTGATCGGCGCTGCGCTCCTGGTTGCGGGGCTCGCCTCGGCGCTGCAGGTCTCGGCCGCGGTCGGCGCGTTCCTGCTCGGCATCGCTATCTCGGGGGCGACGGCGGAGAATGCCGCGCGAGTGCTGGAACCGCTGCGGGATCTTTTCGCGGCCATCTTCTTCGTGGTGTTCGGGCTGAACACGGATCCGGCGTCTATCCCACCAGTGCTGGGCGTCGCGCTGGTCCTCGCGCTCGTCACCTCCGCGACGAAGATCGGCACCGGGTGGTGGGCGGCGTCCCGCCAGGGCATCGGGCGGCTGGGCCGGGCACGTGCAGGAACTGCTCTGGTGGCGCGGGGCGAGTTCTCCATCGTCATTGCAGGGCTGGCGGTCGCCTCAGGGGCGGTCGACGGGGAGCTCGCAGCCCTCGCCACCACGTACGTGCTGCTCATGGCCGTGTTGGGGCCGGTGATGGCCCGGCTCGCCGAGCCGGCGATGGAGCTGCTTGCCCGCAGGCCGCGGGAGGATCCCCGCGCAGTGCCCGTACCGTAACCTTCTCGTGAATCACTCCATCGGAAGCGGCACTCAGTCCTCGAGGATCTTCCCGATCGGCTCGCGCTTCTCGGCCTGGAACCGGTCCTCCGCCCGGCCGTAGGCCCAGTAGCCGGACAGCGAGACCTGTCCGCGTTCCAGTCCGCGTTGCGTGAACAGGACCTCGCGCAGTGCCTTCATCGCACCCCTTTCGCCGTGGACGAAGGCGTCCACGCGACCGGCCGGCCACGTCGCTGCCGCGACGGCGTCCGGTAGGAGCCGCGTGGTCCCGGGGACGGCCCCGTCCCGCAGCAGCCAGATGACCTGGACGCCCTCCGGCTTGGCAAAGTCCAGGACGTCGGCGTCGGTGTCCACCTCGATGAAGGCCAGACCCCGGGCCGTGGCGTCGAGCGCCTCGAGTCCCGCGCCGATGGCCGGAAGCGCTGAATCGTCGCCTGCGAAGAGGTGCCAGTCGGCCGTCGGGTCGGGGGACCACTTGCCCGAGGGCCCCATCAGGACCAGGGGGTCGCCCGGGCGTGCCTGCGCCGCCCAGGGACCGGCGACGCCCTCGTCGCCGTGCACCACGAAGTCGATGGCCAGGCGCTGCGCGTCACGGTCCATCCAGCGGATGGTGTACGTGCGCTTGACCGGCACCTCGTCGGGGACGCGTTCCGCGGCCAGCGCCTCAAGGTCATAGGGCGGGATGAGCCCGAGTTCCGGGCGGGCGAAGAGCAGCTTGGCGTACTTGTCGGCGGCGTCGTTGTCCTTCAACTCGGAGAACCCCGGCCCGCCCGCCACCACCCGCACCAGGTGCGGTGAGAGCCAGGAGGTCTCCTGGACGGTCAGGACGGCCTGCGGCCGGGGCTTCGGGGGAGAGGGGGTGGTCATGGGGATACGTAGCTCATTTCACGAGGAAATACGGTGTCCTATCGGCCGGTCAACGCCCCAGCCACCCTAGCAAGACTCAGCAGAGTGGCACTCCCAGCGCTTTCTCGACGGCTGAGATCAGGGTGCCGTCGTGCACCAGGACACGTGCCGCCTCGATCTCCGGTGCCAGATAGCGGTCGGTGCCGGGCCCCTCGACGACTTCCCGCACTCCGGTCCGCGCCGCATGGATGGCGGCCGAACTGCGGGACGCGGCCAGCCCACCGTCACGCATGTCCAGGGCCCGCGCCGCCGTGAGGATCTCGATGGCGAGGACACGTGTGAGGCCGTCGAGGGCACGCCGCAGCTTCAGCCCCGCCGCCCAGCCCATGGAGACGTGGTCCTCCTGCATCGCCGAGGAGGGAATGGAGTCAACCGAGGCGGGATTGGCGAGGCGCTTGAGTTCCGAGACGATACCGGCCTGCGTGTACTGCGCGATCATGTGGCCGGAGTCCACACCCGGATCGGAGGCGAGAAAGGCGTTGAGGCCGTGGTTCCGTGCCTTGTCGAGGAAGCGGTCGGTGCGCCGTTCGCTCATCGAGGCGACGTCCGCCACGGCGATGGCGAGGAAGTCGAGGACGTACCCCACGGGGGCGCCATGGAAATTGCCGTTGGATTCGATGCGGCCGTCCACGGTGACCACCGGGTTGTCGATCGCCGAACCGAGCTCGATGTCTGCAACGCTGCGCGCATGTGCGAGGGTGGCCCGTGCGGCTCCGTGCACCTGCGGCGCACAGCGGAGGGAATACGCATCCTGGACGCGCGTGAAGCGGTGGCGGCCGGTCTCCGACGTCAGTTCCTGAGCGATGAGCGGCGAGTCCTGCAGGAGGAATCGAATATTCGCCGCCGAGTCCTGCTGTCCGGGGTGTGGGCGCAGCGCGTGCAGGTCGGCGGCGAAGACGGCGTCGGTGCCGAGCAGCCCCTCCACGCTCATGGCCGCTGCAAGGTCCGCCGTTTTCAGGAGCAGGTGCAGGTCGGCCGAGGCGAGGACCAGCATGCCGAGCATTCCGTCCGTGCCGTTGATGAGCGCAAGCCCCTCCTTCTCACGCAGTTCGACGGGGGAGATACCTGCCCGCTCCAGCGCCTCGGCGGCGGGTACGAGCTCACCGTCGCTGGTTCGGACGGAGCCCTCGCCCATCAGTGCCAGCGCTACGTGGGAGAGTGGTGCGAGGTCGCCGGAACAGCCGAGTGAGCCGTACTCGCCGATGACCGGCGTGATGCCCGCGTTCAGCATTGCGGCATACGTCTCGGCGACCACGGGCCGGACCCCGGTGCGACCGGTGGCCAGCGTGGAGAGCCGGCCGAGCATGAGGCCGCGCACCACTTCGCGGTCGACGTCGGCGCCGGAGGATGCCGCGTGGCTGCGGATCAGGCTCCGCTGCAGCTGGGTGCGCTGGTCGAGCGGGATGGATTTCGTCGCCAACGCGCCGAATCCGGTGGAGACGCCGTAGTGCGGGGTGGGGTCGTCGACCAGGGCGTCGATGATTCGGCGGGACGATGCCATCGCCTCGAGGGCATCGGTAGTGAGCTCGACCCGGTGTCCGTGGCGCGCGATGGCCACCACCTGCTCGGGGCTGACGGGTCCGGTGCCCAGGGGAATCGGGGGAAAGGTCATGGAGTGCCTCAATGTCTGCTCTTGCCATTGGCTGAAAATACGGTTTCAATAAGTGAAATACAAAAGGTGTTCCAACGCAAGGGGAGGGGTAGCGTGGCCGAATCATCAACCCGTACGGTCGAACGCGCACTGGTGCTGCTGGGTGCTGTGTGCGACGGCGGTTCGCTCACCCTGGCGGATGCCTCCCGGAAGGCCGGGCTTTCCGCCTCGACCGCCCTGCGGCTGCTGCGCACGCTGGAAGCGACGGGCTTCGTGCGCCGGGACCCCGCCGGAAGCTTCCGCCCCGGGCTGCGCGTGGTCCAGCTCGGCGCGCTGGCCCTCAGCTCGGAATCCCTCGTCTCGCTGGCGGAGGAATCCCTCGAGCGGCTCGTGGGCCTCACGGGGGAGTCGGCCTACCTCAGCGTTCCCTCCTCCGACGGCGCAAGCGTCTACCTCGCCATGCGCGAGGGGACGCACTCGGTGCGCCACGCCAGCTGGGTGGGCCGCAGCATTCCGCTCACGGGAACGGCCGTGGGAGCTGTCCTGACGCAGGCTGCACCTCCGGAGAACTTCGTGGTGGTTCGTAACGGCGTCGAAGCGGACGTCACCGCGATCGCGGCCCCGGTGTCACCCGGCGGACGCATTGTCGCCGCACTCAGCGTCGTGGTCCCGAGCTATCGCATCAGCGAGGCCGAGGCACGGGAAGTCGGCGCGCTCGTGGCCCGCGAAGCCGCCGGCCTGCTCCGTGCGTCGACCATTCCCACCGCCGCCACCGGTCCCGTGGACCTGACCGGCCCCGACCCCGCCGCTCCACCCGAGATTGCCGTTCCCCTCCAACGAAGCATAGGAAGACCAGTATGAGCGCTCCCATCCCCACCACCTCCGATCCGTCGCGTTCCATCCGGGCGGCGCGGGGCACCACACTCCGCGCCAGGAGCTGGCAGACGGAGGCGCCCCTGCGGATGCTCATGAACAACCTGGACCCGGAGGTCGCAGAGCGGCCCGAGGACCTCGTCGTGTACGGCGGGACGGGGCGCGCGGCCCGGAGCTGGGAGGCCTACGACGCCATCGTGCGTTCGCTGGAATCCCTCGACGACGACGAGACGCTCCTCATCCAGTCGGGGAAACCCGTGGGGATCTTCCGCACGAACCCCTGGGCGCCGCGGGTCCTGATCGCGAATTCCAACCTCGTGGGGGACTGGGCCACCTGGCCCGAGTTCCGCCGTCTCGAAGCCGAAGGCCTGATGATGTACGGCCAGATGACGGCCGGATCATGGATCTACATCGGGACGCAGGGCATCCTCCAGGGCACGTTCGAGACCTTCGCCGCGATCGCCGAGAAGCGGTTCGGTGGAACCCTCGCCGGAACCCTCACCGTCACCGCGGGTTGCGGCGGCATGGGCGGCGCGCAGCCCCTGGCCGTGACCCTCAACGGGGGTGCGGTGCTGATCATCGACGTCGACGGAGCCCGCCTGCGCCGCCGCGTGGCCAAGCGGTACCTCGACGTCGTCGCCGGATCCCTCGACGACGCCGTGGCGCAGGTGCTGGCGGCACGGGACGAAAAGCGTGCACTGTCCGTGGGAGTCGTGGGTAACGCGGCTGTCGTCCTCCCCGAACTGCTCCGCCGGGGACTCGACGCCGACATCGTGACCGACCAGACGTCGGCGCACGATCCGCTGAGCTACCTGCCCGCCGACATCGGCCTGGACGAGTGGGACCGCGCGGCCAGAGCCGATCCGGAGGACTTCACCCGCAAGGCGCAGGCCTCGATGGCCCTGCACGTCGAGGCGATGGTGGGCTTCCGGGACGCGGGAGCCGAGGTGTTCGACTACGGGAACTCCATCCGGGATGAGGCCCGCCAGGGCGGCTACGCGCGGGCGTTCGACTTCCCGGGCTTCGTCCCCGCCTACATCCGCCCGCTGTTCTGTGAGGGGCTGGGCCCGTTCCGGTGGGTGGCACTGTCCGGGGATCCTGCCGATATCGCCGTCACCGACGCCGCCCTGAAGGACCTGTTCCCCGACAACGCACATCTGCACCGCTGGCTCGACGCCGCTGCCGAGCACGTGGAATTCGAGGGGCTTCCCGCACGGATCTGCTGGCTCGGCTACGGTGACCGGGCGAAGGCGGGGCTTCTGTTCAACCGGCTCGTCGCGGAGGGCAGAGTGTCGGCGCCGATCGTCATCGGCCGCGACCACCTGGACTCCGGATCGGTGGCCTCGCCCTACCGCGAAACCGAGGCCATGGCGGACGGCTCTGACGCCGTCGCGGACTGGCCGTTGCTCAATGCGCTGTTGAATACGTCCTCGGGTGCCACCTGGGTTTCCATCCACCACGGTGGGGGCGTCGGAATCGGCCGGTCCATCCATGCGGGTCAGGTATCCGTGGCTGACGGCACCGACCTGGCGGCGCAGAAGCTCGAGAGGCTGCTGACCAATGATCCCGGCATGGGCGTCATCCGCCATGTCGACGCGGGCTACCCGCGCGCTGTCGATGTCGCAGCGGAGCGCGGTGTCCGGATTCCGATGCAGCAGTGACGATCCCGCCCGGTGTTCCCGTCCAACCATCGAAAGGCATCCATGGATTCCGTCTCAGCACTGCTTGACTCCATCGCCGACGTCGGGCGTGATACCACCCGCGGCGGATACTCCCGCGGGGTGTATACCAGCGCCGAGCTGACCCTGCGGACCTGGTTCGAGGAGGAGGCAGGACGCCGGGGGCTGGCCTTCGAGACGGACCGCAACGGAATCCTGTGGGGCTGGTGGGACGCAGGCAAGGGTGGACGCAGGGGATCCCTGGTCACGGGGAGCCACGTCGACTCCGTTTTCGGGGGAGGAGCATACGACGGGCCGCTCGGCGTCGCGTCCGCCTTCGCCGCCGTCGACATCCTCCGTGCGCGTGGCATCCGGCCGGATCGTGCCCTCGCCGTCGCCGTCTTTCCCGAGGAGGAGGGCTCACGGTTCGGTGTGCCCTGCCTCGGCTCGCGCCTCCTCACCGGTGCCATCGATGCCGACGCCGCCCGCAACCTGACGGACGCCGACGGCCTCACCTTCGCCGAGGCCTCCCGTGCAGCGGGCATCGATCCGGCGCACCTCGGCCGGGATGACGACACCCTGCGGACCATCGGCGATTTCGTCGAGCTCCACGTGGAGCAGGGCCGCGGACTGATCCACTCCGATTCCGCCGTCGCCGTCGGATCGACGATCCTCGGCCACGGCCGCTGGCGGCTGTCGGTGTCGGGGCAGGGCAACCATGCCGGCACCACCCTCATGGCGGACCGGGCGGACCCGATGATCGCCGCCGCGCAGATCGTGCTCGCCATCCGGAATGCCGCACGGGCCGAGGACGGCGCGCGCGCCACGGTGGGCAGGCTCCAGCCCGTGCCGGGAGGCACGAACGTGATCGCCTCGCGGGTGGACCTGTGGCTCGATGTTCGTCACGCGGACGACGCCGTCACCGCCGCCCTTGTCGAGAGGATCCACGGTCAGGCCCAGAAGGCTGCGGCTTTCGAGGGCTGTTCGGTGAGCCTCACGATGGAGTCGCAGAGCGGCACCATCTCCTTCGATCCTGCCCTTCAGCGCACGCTCCGTAATTCCCTGAAGGGTGCGCCGATCCTGCCCACCGGTGCCGGGCACGACGCCGGTGTGCTGGCGGGTGTACTGCCCACGGCGATGCTCTTCATCCGGAACCCCACCGGCATCAGCCACTCGCCGGAGGAGTTCGTGGAACGCGACGACGCGGATGCGGGAGCAACCGCCCTGGCCGACGTCCTGGAGGATCTCCTGTGACGCCTGCAGGTGTCACCGTCTGGTGCGAGTACGCCTGGCTCGGCACCGAAGGCGTTCGGGATTCGGTCCGCATCGGGGTGGACGGCTCCGGCAGGATCGCCTCTGTACAGCAGGGAAGCGCGGCGGAACCCGGTGACCTACTGCTCGGCGGCGTCGTCTTCCCTGCAGCTGCCAACGCCCACTCGCATGCCTTCCACCGGGCTCTGCGGGGGCGCACGCACGACGGCGGCCTCGGCAGCTTCTGGTCGTGGCGCGAGGAGATGTACCGCGCGGCGGGCGCACTGACGCCGGCCGGCTACGAGGAGCTTGCCACCGCCGTCTACGCCGAGATGGTGACGACAGGCTGGTCGAGTGTCGCCGAGTTCCATGACGTCCACCACCAGCCGGACGGCACGCCCTATGAGGGGGATCGCCATGCCATGGAACTCGCGCTGGGCAGGGCCGCCGTCCTTGCGGGAATACGGCTCACCCTGCTGGACACCTGCTATCTCACAGGGGGTTTCGGACAGCCGCCCGGCCCCGGCCAGCACCGCTTCACCGACGACGACGCCTCGGCCTGGCTGGCGCGCCTCGCCGATCTGCGGCGCACCGTCGCCTCCACGTTCGATCCGGACCAGGTCAGCGTCGGCGCTGCAATTCATTCAGTGCGGGCGGTGCCGGACGAGGCACTGGCCGTCATCGCCCGCGAACTGCCCGCCGACCTTCCACTGCACATCCACCTCTCCGAGCAACCCGCCGAGAACGAGGACTGCAGGAAAGCGACGGGTCTCACTCCCACCGGGCTCCTGGCCCGCCACGGCCTCCTGACCGAACGGCTCTCGGTGGTCCATGCGACGCACCTGACGCCGGAGGACATCCGCCTGCTCGGCAACGCACGGGTGGTGGCTGTCCTCTGCCCCACCACGGAGGCGGACCTCGCCGACGGGATCGGACCGGCGCGCGAGCTGGTTGCCGCTGGTTGTGTACTCGCGCTCGGGACGGACCAGCATGCGGTGATCGACCCCTGGCTCGAGATGCGGGCGCTCGAATACGGCGAACGGCTGGGAAGCGGCCACCGGGGTTTCTTCTCCCCCGGGGCGTTGCACTCGATCGCAGCGGAGGGCGGGGCCTCCTCCCAGGGCAGGCCTGCCGTCGCTATCGAGAAGGGCTCCGTCTGCGACCTCATGGCCGTCGATCCGCTGAGTACCCGAACGGCCGGCTCACGCCGGGAGCAGCTCGCCTTTTCCGCCACCGCCCAGGACGTGACCGCCGTCGTCGTCGGAGGGAAGCTGTTGGCCCGGAACGGGGTCCACGAGACCCTCGGGAACCCGGCCGATTCCCTCCGTGCAGCCATCGCCGGCCTCGACGCCGCAGCCGCCGGCCTCGATGCCGCCGCCGCCACCTTCGATGCCACCGCCACCGCAGCCGGAACCCCGGATCCCGGCAATGGGCCGGGCCGGCGGTATCCCCCCGCGGAGCGTTCCTGATGTCACTGCTCATCACCAACATCGGCGAACTGATGACCCAGGACGCCGAACACCGCGTCCTGCGCTCCGCCGCCGTCGTTCTCGAGGGCGAGCGCATCAGTTGGGTGGGGCAGGCGGCGAAGGCGCCGGCCGCGGATCTCCTGCACGACGCCGGTGGCCGGGCCGCCCTGCCGGGATGGGTGGACAGCCATACCCACCTGGTCTTCGCGGGCGACCGCACCGCTGAGTTCGAAGCGCGGATGGCGGGAGCCGACTACACGGCGGGTGGGATCGCGGTCACCGCCGGCGCCACCCGGGAGGCCACCGACTACGAGCTCACCCGGTTGCTGCTCGGACGGGTTGCCGAGGCGCACGCAGGCGGAACAACGTACCTGGAGACGAAGACCGGGTACGGCCTCGATGTGGAGCACGAGGCCCGCAGCGCACGGATCGCCGCATCCGTCGTGGACGAGGTGACTTTCCTCGGAGCGCACCTCGTTCCGCACGGCGTCGACCCGGACGACTACACCGCGCTCGTCTGCGGGCCCATGCTCGACGCCGTCCGACCCTTCGTCGGGTGGGCCGACGTGTTCTGCGAGCGGGGCGCCTTCACTCCCGAGCAGAGCCGTGCGGTGCTCGCCGCCTGCCGGGATGCCGGTCTGGGTTTGAGGGTCCACGGCAACCAGCTCGGCCCCGGGCAAGGCGTAGCGCTCGCTGTGGAGTTCGGAGCGGCAAGCGTGGACCACGTGAACCACCTGGTCCCCACGGACATCGACGCGCTCGCCGGGTCCTGGGCTGCCTGGGAACCGGCATCCGGGACCCGCCGGGGAACCGTCGCCACCTGCCTGCCGGCATGCGACCTCTCGACCCGCCAGCCGCTCGCCCCGGCACGGGCACTGCTCGACGCCGGGGTGCCGGTGGCGCTCGCCAGCAACTGTAATCCGGGCACGTCCTACACCAGTTCCATGGCGTTCTGCGTCACCACCGCCGTCCTCCAGATGGGGCTCAGCGTCGATGAGGCGGTGCGGGCAGCCACCTACGGGGGAGCGTTAGCCCTCCGCCGTGAGTCCGGACAGGACCTCGACGGCGCCCGCGCGGTCGGTTCGGTCGCCGTCGGGCACCGCGCGGATGTCCAGCTCCTCGACTCGCCGTCGGCCACGCATCTTGCCTACCGGCCGGGGATGCCGCTCTCCGGCGCAGTCTGGATGGCCGGCCGCCGGGTCGACCGGCAGGCGGTGCGCCGGCTGGCCGTTGGGAATCCGCAGGAACCACTGGAAGGATAGCCGCATGCCCGCGCCGCTCCCCGCCCCCCGAGACGTCCCCAGCGACATTCCCAGCGACATTCCCAGCACCGCGGAGGACGGCGGATCTCCGCAGCCGGCGCGGCGCATCAAGGCCGAGATCCTCGTCGTGCTCGGCCTGTCCCTCGGCCAGTCCGGGGTGTACGCGGCGGTGAACCTGCTGGAGAAACTGACCCGGGGCCCGCTGTCCGGTCAGACCACCACCCTCAACCCAGTCCTCAACGACCGTCAGTACTTCGACCTCACGTATCAGCTGCTCAGCATCTTCTTCGCACTCGTACCGGTGGCGCTCGTGCTGTTCCTGCTGAGCGGACCCGGCGTCTCCGCGTTCCGCCGTCTTGGTTTCACCTTCGCGAAACCCGGCACCGACTTCGGGCTGGGCCTGGGGCTCGCCGCCGTCATCGGGGTCGGCACGCTGGGCGTCTACGCCGGCGGCCGTGCACTGGGACTGACGACGGCGATCATCCCGGCTGCCCTCGACGCGTACTGGTGGACCGTGCCCGTCCTGGTTCTTTCGGCCCTCCGCCACGCGGTGCTCGAGGAGGTCATCGTGGTGGGGTACCTGTTCGAGCGGTTCGGCGAGCTCCGGTGGTCGGTGCCGGTCATCATCGTCACCAGCGCACTGATCCGGGGAAGCTATCACCTGTACCAGGGCTTCGGGCCGTTCATCGGTAACGTTCTGATGGGGCTGTTGTTCGGTTACCTCTACGCGAAACGGCGCAGGGTGATGCCACTCGTCATTGCCCACGCAGCAATCGACATCACCGGGTTCGTCGGGTTTGCGCTGATCGGTCCGGCGATCGGCATCGGCGGCTGAGAGCGGCCGGGTTCTCCCGACTCCTTTGGGCCACGAAAATGTGACTAAATTACCGCCGAGTTCGGTGCTAATTTGAAGGAGTCGCGGCTCATCCACAGGCCGCCGAGGAGGAACAATGACAGTCATCACGAACGTCTCAGAATGCAGCGTCGGTAATTGTTCGTTCAACCACGACGGCTGTACGGCCATCGCCATCACCGTCTCCGGGAGCACCGACCACGCGTCGTGCGCCACGTTCATCGACACCTCGATCAGTGGTGGTCTGCCGAAGATGCTCGCACAGGTGGGAGCCTGCCAGCGGGCGGAGTGCAACTACAACCACGACCTCATGTGTACGGCATCCGCCGTCAAGGTCGGCCCCGGTGCTGAGGACGCCGACTGCCTCACCTATACACACGCCTAGGGCGGCATGTCGGCCAGAGAGAGCAGGAGCCCGACTGGTGCCAGTCCGGCTCCTGCTCCCTGCGCGAAAATCTTGAGCGGCGGTAGCGCTAGATCTCCACGCGGCCGTTCGCGGTCTCGAACGTCACCGACATGATTCCGGGGGTTCCGTTGGGCGCCACCCAGCGGACGTCGACGCCGTCGAGCGTTTCCTCGACCTGCGTGCCGAGCCATTCGGTGACGCGCTCGGAGGATCCGGCGATCGTGAGGCAGTCGAGTTTCACCGTGGCGGGGCGGGCCTGTGACGGATGCAGGGCTTCGAGCCCGTCATCCCACCGCAGGAGGTAGGGGACCTGCGGATCGGCGATCAGTCCCTTGATGCCGATCTGCTGCCACGAGAGTTCCTGACCATCCGGGAATTTCCGGTTGCCGGGAACCGCGCTGCGGCCGAGGCGCTCCTCGAAGGGTTCGAGGTTCTCGACCGCGACGCACCAGCCCATCCAGCCTCCACCGGCTTCGGAGCGCGCACGCACGGCTTGCCCGAAGGGTGCCTTGTCGGATGCGGGGTGCGAAAGTACCTCGACAACTTCCAGGTACTGCCCGTTGACCAGGGGAAAAATCATGTTCCGTGTGCCGAAGCGGGGGTGCACACCGCCCTTCACGGGTTCCATGCCGAGGGCGGTTGCAATCCGCTCGGCAGTGGCAGCCAGTCCATCGGGTTCGCAGGCGTAAGAGACGTGATCCAGGCGCATGGCTACATTTTGGCACTTTGTGATGGGCGTCTCGACTTAGGCCGCCCTTACTTCACGGGGCGTCATTTCGGGCCTCCCAGAGTTGCCTGCAACGCCGGTTTGGGCTTTCATTGACTGCAGGTCATGAGTGCCAGCGGAAAGCCCCGGCTCGCTGGCCGGCAACCCTCCAACCGCGGTGGGGTGCCCCGGGTGAAGACCAGGCGGAGCCCACACGGGTGCTGCGCAAGCGCGGGCCGACAAGCCCTGGCCGGTCATCCCCGGCGACGGCGGATGGGCCCCCATCGAGAGGGGACACCATGTCCAACGATTGGTCATTCGAAACACGGCAGATCCACGCCGGGCAGACACCCGACTCCGCCACGGGGGCGCGTGCGCTGCCGATCTACCAGACATCCTCGTTCGTCTTCCCCAGCGCGCAGAGCGCTGCCGACCGTTTCGCGCTGACTGAACTTGCCCCGATCTATACGCGGATCGGCAATCCGACGCAGGAAGCCGTCGAGATTCGCATCGCGAGCCTCGAGGGCGGTGCCGGCGCCCTGCTGCTGGCGTCGGGACAGGCAGCTGAGACGTTCGCGGTGCTGAACGTCGCGGAGGTGGGAGACCATATCGTCGCGAGTCCCAGCCTTTACGGCGGCACGTTCAACCTCTTCCGGCACACGCTGAAGAAGTTCGGCATCGACTGCACCTTCGTGGAGGACCCGGACAACCTCGAGCAATGGCGTGCGGCGGTGCGCCCCAACACCAAACTGTTCTTCGGTGAAGTCGTCTCGAATCCCCGCCAGGACGTCCTCGACATCGAGGGCATCAGCGCCGTTGCGCACGAGCACGGCATCCCCCTGATCGTCGACAACACGCTGTCCACGCCCTACCTCATCCGCCCCATCGAGTGGGGCGCCGACATCGTGGTCCACTCCGCCACCAAGTACCTCGGCGGCCACGGGAACGCCATCGCGGGGGTGATCGTCGATTCCGGAAGGTTCGACTTCGCAAGGAATCCGGAGAAGTTTCCCGGCTTCAACACGCCCGACGAGAGCTACCACGGACTGGTCTACGCCAGGGACCTCGGGGTCGGCAGCGCTCTCGGCGCCAACCTCGCCTACATCCTCAAGGCACGCGTCCAGCTGTTGCGGGACCTCGGTTCCTCGGTGTCACCCTTCAATGCCTTCCTGATCGCCCAGGGCATCGAGACCCTCAGCCTGCGGATGGAGCGGCACGTCGAGAACGCCCGGGCCGTGGCTGAATGGCTTGAACAGCACGACGACGTCGAATCGGTCGCCTACGCGGGGCTGCCCTCGAGCCCCTGGTACGAACGTGGCCGCACCTACGGACCGCGCGGCACCGGTGCCATCGTGTCGTTCGACATCGAAGGGGGGATCGAGGCCGGCAAACGGTTCGTCGATGGTCTCGAGCTCCACTCCCATGTGGCGAACGTCGGTGATGTCCGTTCGCTCGTGATCCACCCGGCGTCGACCACCCACAGCCAGCTGGGGGCGGAGGCGCAACTGACGGCCGGGGTGCGTCCCGGCCTCGTGCGGCTGTCGGTGGGACTCGAGAACCTCCAGGACATCCTCGCCGACCTGGATGCAGGCTTTCGAGCGGCGAAGGGGGCGTAGGCAAACCGGTGACCACCTATTTCCCTGCGCCGTCGTCCCGCCTGCCCCGAACAGGTCCGGGGAGCGACGGCCTGCTTCGAACTGCGTTCCTGGGTCCGGTAGTGCTCGACGCCGGCGGTGAACTCCCCGACGTGCAGTTGGCCTTCGAGACATGGGGCACCCTCAACGAGGATGCAACGAATGCGGTGCTGGTGCATCATGCGCTGACCGGCAGTTCCCATGTCGCCCGTGGGGCGTCCGAGGAGGACGGGTGGTGGGATTCACTGGTGGGCCCCGGTCGCACCGTGGACACGGACAGGTACTTCGTCGTGTCCATCAACATGCTCGGCGGTTGCTACGGCTCCACGGGACCAGCGAGCCTCGACTCCCAGGGATCGCCGTGGGGATCGCGGTTCCCCTTCATCACCATCCGGGATTCGGTCCGCACCGAGGCGCTGCTGATGGACCGGTTGGGGATCCCGCGCTGGCATTCGGTCCTGGGAGGATCGATGGGCGGGGCGCGCGCCCTGGAATGGGCACTGATGTACCCGGACCGGGTGGAACGGTGCGCAGTCATCGCCTGCACCGCAGCAAGCTCAGCCGAGCAGATCGCGTTCGCCCAGGCGCAGCTCCAGGCGATCCGCCTCGATCCGGCGTACGCGGGAGGCGACTACTACGGGGCGGACCTTCCCGTTGCCGGACTGGGCCTCGCACGGCGGATCGCCCATATCACCTATCGGTCCGAGGCGGAGCTCGGTGACCGTTTCGGGAGGGCCGCCCAGGACGTGGAGCAGCCGTTCGGCGGCGTGCTCCCCGCGGAGCGCGGGCGCTACCAGGTGGAAAGCTACCTCGACCACCAGGCGGAGAAGCTGGTCCACCGCTTCGACGCCAACAGCTACGTGATCCTCACCGAGGCGCTCATGAGCCACGATGCCGCGCGGGACCGTGGAAGCCTTGCACAGGCGCTGAGCGGAGCCACGGCACGGTTCTTCATCGCAGCGGTGGACACCGACCGCCTGTATTTCCCCGGGCAGTCGGCAGTCCTGGCGGAAGCACTTCCGGGACACGTGCCGGTGCACATGATCCGGTCCCCGATCGGGCACGACGCATTCCTGACACAGATCCATCAGCTGGACCGGGAGCTGACGGAGGCGTTCTTCACCGACTAGGTCGTGTCTGTTAATTGTGTACTCGGTGGAATGTGACTACTGCGGTGAGTAGCACTCCGCCAAGGAATGTGGTGGCGTATTTGTCGTAG
>NZ_JADOUU010000014.1:0-97804 GCF_015751955.1 Arthrobacter sp. CAN_A214 | reverse complement strand
TTGATCGGTACTCACTGACCATCGCACGATGGCTCACTACGTCGCCTACGCAACGCTCAACAGCGGAGAACTACACCACTCCACGGGACGTAACCATGGGTCCCACGAAGTTGAATGCCGTGAAACTCTCCGCCCGGGAACCGGCGAAATAGAGGACCACCGCTATCAGGGGAACGGTCAGCAGCGAAGCCGAGTAGCGCGGGTCCCGCATCCAGTAGGTCAGAGCACGCGCCGCTACCGCTCCGGCCGGCGTACCGGGCAGCCGGCCGAACCATCCGAGGTTGCCGGCACCCTTCTTCGTCACGGCGTTGTAGGCCGGGGTGACCAGTGCCCGTGCCAGGGTGACTGACCAGAGCCACGCGCACACTCCGATGCTTGCCACTCCTATCAGGAAATGAAGCAGTGCCTGCACCGGGTGGCCGAGGGCGACGTCGGCCGGAACCGCCCAGAGTGCGCCCAGGGGCGTCCACGCGAGGATGTCGGCGAGGACCGCGGCAAATCCCGGCGATCCCCGGAATCCCGCAGTGATGCCTCCGATGATGGGCCCGAGGAGAACCAGCGGGATGATCGTCACTACGCCGCTGACATCCCGGAATTTCCGGGTGCCCGCGAGCGAGGAGATCGCCGTCGTGACAAGCCGGGAGGCAACGACGCACAGGACCACAGCGAGAAGACCGCATCCGAGCGCCGCTATCGCCGCAGCGGGATACCGGATCCAGCTGATGGCCTGGGCAAGAGCCGCCACCAGGGTGACGGCACCTGGAACCCCGATCAGGCCGCCGAGCGTGAGGCCGGCCAGGAGTTGCCGCATGGGCACCGCGTACGTGACGAAGCGGTCCGGATCCAGGGTCATGTCGATGCCGGCCGCCGCGACCGGGATGACGACCCAGCCCAGCACTGCTGCCGAACCGCCGATCACGAGCACCGAGCGGATGATCTCGGGGTCGGCCGAACCCAGCAGGACAAGGCCCACGACAAGGAATCCCAGGATTCCCAGGCCGTACAGACCGCCGAGGATCAGCCCGATCAACTGGCCGGTGCTGCGCCTGAGTGAGTTGCGGAGGAGGGTGAGTTTCAGCCTTACGAGTTCCGCAACCATGAAAGACCTTCCGCCGTGCTGCGTCCCCCGACCAGCTCGACGAAGCGGTCCTCGAGGCTTCCGTTCCCCCGGACCTCATCCACTGTTCCCGCTGCGAGCACGGTTCCCGCGGCGATCACTGCCACGTGATCACACATGCGCTGGACAAGGTCCATGACGTGGCTCGAGACGATCACCGATCCACCCGAATTCACGTAGCTCTTGAGGATGTCGCGGATATTGGCCGCCGAAACCGGATCCACGGACTCGAAGGGCTCATCCAGCACCAGCAGCCTCGGTGCATGGATCAGTGCTGAGGCCAGGGCGATTTTCTTGGTCATCCCGGCTGAATAGTCGACCACCAGGGTTCCGGCGTCGCCGGCGAGATCGAGCGCACGCAGGAGGTCCTGCACCCGGCCGCTGACAACGTCCCTGTCCATCCCCCTCAGGAGCCCTGCATAGGTGACGAGTTGCTCGCCCGTGAGCCGGTCGAACAGCCGCACTCCGTCCGGCAGGATCCCCAGCAGCTTCTTTGCCTGGAGCGGGTTCTTCCACACATCGACGCCGTGCACCAGTGCCTGCCCGAAGTCGGGCCGCAGGAGCCCGGTCGCCATGGAGAGGGTGGTGGTTTTTCCTGCACCGTTCGGCCCGACAAGACCATAGAAGGAGCCGGTCGGAACGTCGAGGTTGATTCCATTGACGGCGATCTTCGACCCGAACCGTTTGGCCAGCCCGCGGATGGAGAGTGCCACGGCTTCCGGCTGACGTGCCGGAGGCGGCTCCGAGGGCTGGGGCGGCTGGGAACTCATGCCTCAACGCTAGCAACCGGGGCCCGCGCCTTCGACATCCCAAAGGACTAAAGGACCGGAGGACTCAAGGACTCAAGGACTCAAGGACTCAAGGACCGCCGGACTTCGAAAGGACGGGCCGCGCCTAGAACAGGGCGCGCGCGAGGGCGCTGCGCGCTTTGGTCACGCGCGGATCCGAACTGCCGACGACGTCGAACAGCTCCAGGAGGCGTTTCCGGGCGGTTTCCCTGTCCTCGCCACCGCTGCGGGCGATGATCGCCACGACGCGGTTGAAGGCGTCCTCCACGTGGCCTCCCGTGATGTCCAGGTCAGCGACAGCGAGTTGTGCCACGACGTCGTCGGGCTGGTCCGCGCCGGCCTGCCGGAGTGCTGCGGCATCCGCGTTCTCCAGCCGCTGCATCAGCTCGACCTGCGCGAGGCCGGCTTTGGCCTCGGCGTCGGCGGGCTGCTCGGCCAGGGCCTTCTGGTAGGCGGCGGCGGCGGCGGCATAATCGCCCGCCTCGATGGCGTCGAAGGCTTCCTGGTGGAGGGGAGGCAGTGCCGATTCCGGCGGCTCCGTCCCCGCCGGGGGCTCGGCGGCGTCATTGAGTGTTCCGGTGACCCCGTTCGCTTCCGCCACCCTCAGGAGCTCGTCCAGCAGCGCGCGGACCTGTGGTTCGGGCATCGTCCCCTCGAACAGCGGAACAGGCTGGCCCTTCACCACTGCCACCACGGTGGGCGCGGCCGTGGCCTGGAAAGCCTGGGCGATCTGTGGCTGCGCCTCGATGTCGGCGTAGGCCAGGAGCACCCGGCCATCGAGTTCCAGTACCACTGCCTCCAGCACGGCGCTCACCTGCGCCGACTGCTCGCTCCAGGAGGCGCGGAGGTCCACGATCACGGGAACCTGCGCCGAGAGCTGGATCAGCTGCGGGAAGGTCTGCTCCGTCACCGCCACGATGTAGGGGCTTGCCGTTGCCGGGGCGGGCGTGGTCGGGGCGGGCCGCGCTGCGGCATCGGCACGTGCCTTGAGGGCCGAGAGATCAACGGCCCCCCGCAGGTTCATCGACGACGGCGGCATGCCGCCCCGCTGTGCTGGTGTGGACACTGATCTGCCTTCCTTTACCCCTGTAACGATCGGCGCCGCAACTTTGAAACGCACACCCCATGGTAACGAAGTGTGGCCTGCCGGGCACCTCCGGCTGTTAGTGTTTCGTCTGTTGTCCCCCCTGCGGTAGAGCCGCCGCCACAGCGAAAGCAGAGCCCAGCGTGACAGATCATCAGGACGTCCCGGTCAGCGAGCCGCTGCCGAGGCCGTCGGGCGGCCCGGTACCTGACGCCCGCACGTCCGACCCTGCCGTATCTGCCGTCGATCCGGTACTGCCTCCGGCGCAGAGCGGCACCCCGTTCATCCGGAAGTGGGGCGCCCGGCTCCGGAGACCACTGCCGGGCGCGCAGCCGCGTCCGCGCTTCGAGTTCCCGCCGGAGCGCGAGCCCGAATCCGTGGCGGTCGATCCGTCGGTGCAGCTGGGTGACGAACGCCTGAAGTTCGGCGGAGCGTACCCGAGGTCGATGCGCCAGCACCCCATTCATTTCGGATTCATGATGAGTGTCGGCGTCGGCCTCGCACTGCTCGCCTTCTTCATCATCACCAACGTGACCCAGTTGCTCCTGTGGATCGGCGCGGCGCTGTTCATCGCACTGGGGCTTGAACCGATCGTGCGCTGGCTCAATACCAAGGGCGTGCCCCGCCCGGCAGGCATTGCAATGGCGCTGCTGGTGCTCGCCGGAATTGTGGGCGGCTTCTTCGCAACCCTGATTCCCACTATCGTCTCGCAGACATCGCAGATCGGTGACCGGGCACCCGGGTACGCCAATGACTTCCTCAACTCGGAGTTCTTCACCACCATCGACGCGCAGTTCCAGGTACGCGACCGCGTCTCTGCCGAGATCAACAGGTTCTTCGCCAACAGTGAAGCCGTGGGCGGGATCTTCGGCGGAGTGCTGGGTGTGGGAACGGTGATCGTGAACAGCCTGTTCGGCACGCTCGTGGTGCTGGTCCTCACCCTGTACTTCCTCTCATCGCTTCCCTCCATGAAGAAGTGGGCCTACCGGCTGGCACCCCGTTCCCGGCGGGCGCGCGTGGAGATCCTGGCCGAGGAGATCACGCGCAGCGTGGGCCTCTACGTGATCGGCCAGGCCTGCGTGGCCCTGCTGAACGGCATGTTCGCCTTCATCTTCATGAGCATCGCGGGCGTCCCGTTCACGGTGCTGCTCGCCTTCGTCGTCGTGCTGCTCGCCTTCGTCCCCCTGGTCGGCGCGCTGATCGCGGCCGCGGTGGTGACGCTCGTTGCGCTCACCGTGGGCTGGAACACGGCACTCCTCTTCGCGATTCCGTACCTCGCGTACCTGCAGTTCGAGGCGTACTTCATCTCGCCGCGCATCATGCAGCGCGCCGTAGCGGTACCGGGCTCGGTCGCCGTGATCGCCGTCATCGCCGGTGGAAGCCTGCTCGGGGTCCTCGGTGCGCTGATCGCCATTCCCACAGCGGCGGCTGTCATGCTGTTGCTCAAGGAAGTCTTCATCGCACGTCAGGACGGCCAGTAGGACACTGCCCGTGGCCCGCGGCGTTCCTGGCTACGGCGCTGTGGCCGCCGGACCCTCCCACACCGTGGGCAAGGGTGACACCGGAGCGGGCAGCACGACGTCGGCAATCTCGTTCAGCGCCCGCGCCGCGTACTTCTCCCCCACCCACAGGTGCTTCGCGCCTTCCACGGGAACGACGTCCGCCTGCGGAACCCCCGCGAAGCGCTCGAGGGCTTCCGGGGGCTTCAGGTAGTCGTCGTGCTCGGGAACGAGGACCTTCAGCGGCAGGCCCGCCGCTGCCCAGGCGGCGAGGTCGTCGTCGTCCGCGCGGTGCAGCGGCGGCGAGAGCAGGATGGCCCCCTCGATGAGCTCGGCCACCGGGTCCAGCGCTCCGTACTTCAGGCACAACTCGGTCCCGAAGGACCAGCCGACCAGCCAGATGTTCGTGAGGCCCTCGTCGACTGCCCATCGCACCGCAGCCTCGAGGTCGTGGCGCTCGGCCTCGCCGCCGTCGAACGTTCCTCCGCTGGAGCCCCGGGGTGAGGAGGTTCCGCGCGTATTGAAGCGGAGCACTGCAATCCCGGCCAGCGCGGGCAGCCGGAAGGACGCCTTGCGGTAGACGTGGGAATCCATGAAACCGCCGTGGGTGGGCAGCGGGTGGAGGGTGACCAGGGTGGCAGCCGGCGCCCGGCCTTCGGGTGAGGCGAACTCGCCCACCAGTGTCAGTCCGTCGGCGGTGGTGAGCTCGATGTTGCGCCGATCTGCGGGAAGCACCGTCGCGGCCCGGATCTCCACTGGTTCGCTGCTGGTGGTGAAAGTGTATTCGGGTGAAGTGCTGGCCATTTCCCCAGTCTAGGGGCGGCGGGGTATGCCCTGTGCCGGCCGGCTCAGTACCGGTAGCTGCGCGTCCGCCAGCACTGGACGTGCCAATGGCGCCTGTCCGCCAGCGCCGCCTCGGCACCCAGCAGCGAGTCCTCGCGCCACACCACGAGGTGCGCCAGACCGGAGGGGATCACCGAGTGGCAGCCGGGGCATTTGTACTCCTTGGCCGCGCTGCGCTCCGTGATCCGCCGCACCGACCACTCGCCGTCGGGAGCGCTCTCGTGGGTCGGGAAGCCCGACCGCGCACGTTCGAGGTCCAGTTCGGGCGGCGGAGCCCACTTGCTCCGCGCGCCGCCACCGGGACGGCTGGGTCGGTTGGAACGGGGCACGGTTCCAGTCTGCCTGAACGGAGCCGGTGCACAGAAACGGTAAGGTTCGAGGTGTGCGTTTAGTTATAGCCCGATGCTCCGTTGACTACATCGGGCGCCTCCGCGCCCACCTGCCCCTCGCCACGCGGCTCCTCCTGGTGAAGGCCGACGGCTCGGTCCTCGTGCACTCCGATGGCGGCTCCTACAAGCCGCTGAACTGGATGAGTCCGCCGGCCACGCTGCGCGTCACGGCTCCTGACGAGGCCGACGCCGCCGAAGGCATCACCGAAGTGTGGACGGTTCAGCACGGCAAGAGCGACGATCGACTGATCATCTCCATCCGTGAACAGCTGCATGAGTCATCCCACGATCTCGGCGTGGACCCCGGGTTGGTCAAGGACGGCGTCGAGGCCGACCTGCAGCGCCTGCTTGCCGAACAGATCACCCTGCTGGGTCCGGGGTATTCGCTGATCCGCCGCGAGTATGGAACGGCGATCGGCCCGGTGGACATCCTGGCCCGCGACGCGGCGGGTGCCACCGTCGCCGTCGAGCTCAAGCGTCGCGGGGATATCGACGGAGTCGAGCAGCTGACCCGGTACCTCGAACTCCTCAATCGGGACCCGCTCCTCTCCCCCGTGCGGGGCGTCTTTGCCGCACAGCAGATCAAGCCGCAGGCGCGCGTCCTCGCCGCCGACCGCGGCATCGACTGCCTCACCCTGGACTACGATGCGATGCGCGGCGTGGACGACGTCGATTCCCGGCTTTTCTGAGCGCCCCCCCGACATCGAAGCGCCTTCCCGCATACAATCGGGAAATGGCCAACCACCAGGGCACAGGCAGTTTCATCACGGGCCGGATGGTCACCGAGACCGAGGTCATCGAGGACGCCGTTCTCGCGTGGGAGGGTGAACGCATCACCAGCGCAGGTGCCGCGGACCGGAAGGACCGGAACGCAGAACCCCCGGCAGGGCCGAAGAGCTCCTCCCTGCCGCCCGGCGCCCTGATTCTTCCGGGATTGGTGGACCTCCACTGCCACGGTGGAGGAGGCGGAGACTTCACCTCCGGCAATGAGGACCAGACCCGCGCTGCGGTGGATTTCCTCCATCGAAGAGGCACGACGACGACGCTCGCGAGTACCTGCACGGTTCCGCTCTCCGACCTCGTGCAGGCCTTCACTCTCCTGTCACGGCTTGCCGAGGAGGGCCTGATCGCCGGTATTCACTCCGAGGGCCCTTTCCTCTCGCCCGAGCGGTGCGGGGCGCACGATACTTCCTACCTCCGCCTACCCGACCAGGACGACGTCGACCGGCTGATCGATGCTGCCGGGGGCCACCTGCTCTCGATGACCTATGCGCCCGAACTCGAGGGCTCCGAGTTGCTGGTCTATGAACTGGTGACCCACGGTGTGATTCCCTCGATAGGCCACACGAACGCCACCGCGGAGCAGACCGCGGCGGCCCTGGACCTGATCATCGAGGAACTCGACTCCACAGGCTTCGACGGCTTCCAGGGCCGGCCGACGGCCACCCACCTGTTCAACGCCATGCCGTCCATGCACCACCGCTCCCCCGGGCCGGTGCCCCTCCTCCTTGAACGGGCACGCACTGGTGAACTGGCGGTCGAGATCATCGCCGACAACGTGCACCTGCATCCCGACACCGTCCGGATGGCTTTTATCATGGCCGGACCGGAGAACGTGTGCCTGGTGAGCGATTCGACGGCCGGAGCCGGCCGGACGTCGGGGAATTTCCGCCTTGGCCGCACCGAGATCCACATCGAGGACGGCGCGGCTGTGCTCTCGGAAACCGGTGCGCTGGCCGGAGGGAACGGAACGCTGATCGACGTGGTCCGCTGCGCAGTGGACGCCGGGGTAGCGCTCGTTGACGCGGTGCGGTCGGCAACGTCTGTGCCCGCCGCTGTGCTGGGGCTATCGGACGAGGTGGGTTCGCTACGCCCCGGTCTCCGCGCTGATGCCCTCGTGGTGTCGGAGGATTTCGAGGTGCTCGGTGTCCTGCGGGCCGGCGTCTGGCTGGCCGCACCCAACGCGAACTGAACCGGTCGCCGGAGTCGGTCCCGGTCAGGGGCTGGGGACGGTCAGCGCCATGTGCCGATGCCGATGACCGGCCCGGCCTCGATCCATGAGGAGAGGCCTGAATAGGATTCGTATTTCATGGCCAGCTCGAATTCCTGGTCCTCGTACTTCAGGGTGACGATCACGGCCCGCGGTTGGATGCGTACCGTTTCGGCCTCCGTCGGCTGGCGCCACCCCTGGAGCTCGATGGAGCTGCGGAGGTAGCGGTAGCGCGGCAGGGGGCTCAACGAGAGCAGACTCAGCCACTCGAGGTGCAGGTCCGTATAGCGGCAAACCCCCATCCGCCAACCCTTGGGAGGGAGGCGGATGGAGGCGTCAAAGGTTCCGAGCCGACGGCCGAGCTGGTACCGGCGCAACAGGAACGCACCGATGGCCAGCACGACCAACCCGAAGACGGCTCCGAGGATGACGAATATCAGACCCGGACCGTCCATCGGAGGAAACGTCAGCGTGCTTCCGCAGTCACCGAACCGCCGATTCTGGCGTTGTCGGCAACGATCACCACGCGATTGCTGTCGACGGAGAAGAATCCTCCGTCAACTCCGACCACCAGGCGGTCCCCGCTCACCGGCTGGATGACGAGCTCACCCTCCTCAAGGATTGCCAGTACGGGCGAGTGGCCCGGCAGGATGCCGATCTCACCGTCGCTCGTCCGCCCCTTGACCATGGTGGCCGCGCCGGACCACACGAAGTGGTCCGCCGCGACGATCTCTACCTCTAGCTCTGCGCTGGCAGCCATGGTGCTTACTTTCCGGTCTGCTTCTGGATGTCGGCCCACTGCCGCTCGACGTCGTCGAGCCCGCCGATGTTGAAGAACGCCTGCTCGGCGACGTGGTCCAGATCGCCGTTGCAGATGGCCGAGAAGCCCTCGATGGTGTCCTTGATGCTCACGGTCGAGCCCTCGACGCCCGTGAACTGCTTCGCGGTGTAGGTGTTCTGCGAGAGGAACTGCTGGATGCGCCGCGCACGGGCAACCACGACCTTGTCCTCCTCGCCCAGCTCGTCGATGCCGAGGATGGCGATGATGTCCTGCAGTTCCTTGTTCTTCTGCAGGATCTGCTTGACGCGCACGGCCGTATTGTAGTGGTCGAAGCCGATGTACTGGGGGTCCAGGATGCGCGACGTCGACGTCAGTGGGTCCACGGCCGGGTAGAGTCCACGCGAAGCGATCTCGCGGGAGAGCTCGGTCGTGGCGTCCAGGTGTGCGAACGTCGTGGCCGGAGCCGGGTCGGTGTAGTCATCAGCCGGGACGTAGATAGCCTGCATCGAGGTGATCGAGTGGCCCTTCGTCGAGGTGATGCGCTCCTGCAACAGGCCCATCTCGTCGGCCAGGTTGGGCTGGTAGCCCACAGCGGAAGGCATGCGGCCCAGCAGGGTCGACACCTCCGAACCGGCCTGGGTGAAGCGGAAGATGTTGTCGATGAAGAGCAGCACGTCCTGGTTCTGCACATCGCGGAAGTACTCCGCCATGGTCAGCGCCGAAAGCGCCACGCGGAGGCGCGTTCCCGGCGGCTCGTCCATCTGGCCGAACACCAGGGCGGTGTCCTTCAGGACGCCCGCCTCTTCCATCTCGACCCAGAGGTCGTTTCCTTCACGCGTCCGCTCGCCTACTCCGGCGAACACCGAGGTGCCGCCGAAGTTACGGGCAACACGGGTGATCATCTCCTGGATCAGAACGGTCTTGCCCACACCGGCGCCGCCGAACAGTCCGATCTTTCCACCCTTGATGTAGGGGGTGAGGAGATCGATGACCTTGATACCGGTCTCGAGCATCTCGGTGGAACCCTCGAGGGACGCGAAGCTCGGAGCCTTGCGGTGGATAGGCCAGCGCTCGGTGATCTCGAGCGTTGATTCCTCGACGTCGAGCGGCTTGCCCAGAACGTTGAAGATGTGACCCTTGACGACGTCGCCCACGGGGACGGAGATCGCCGAACCGGTGTCCTGGACAACAGTTCCGCGGACGAGCCCGTCGGTGGCCTGCAGCGAGATGGCGCGCACGAGGTTGTCCCCGAGGTGCTGGGACGTCTCGAACGTGATCAGTCGCGTTACACCGTTGAGGGTGACCTCAGTGGTGAGCGCGTTGTACATTGCGGGGATTGCGTCAGCCGGAAACTCGACGTCGACAACCGGGCCAATGACGCGTGCAATACGGCCGGTAGCGCCGGGGGCAACTGAGTCCGTACCGTGTTCAACAGTCTGGGCAGTCATCTCTCTCACTTCATTTACGTAGATGGCGTGGAACTAAGTTTATCGTTGCGCAAAGCCCTCGAGGGCTTTGCGCAGGAAAGCTGGTCAGGACGCGTTGAGCGCATCGGCTCCGGCGACGATCTCCGAAAGCTCCTGCGTGATCTCCGCCTGCCGTGCGGTGTTGCGCAACCGCGTGTACTTCTTGATGAGTTCTGTTGCATTGTCGCCGGCCGACTTCATCGCCCGCTGGCGGGCGGCGAGCTCACTTGCGGAGGACTGCAGCAGGGCAGCGAACAGGCGGGACTCGATGTACCGCGGCAACAGGGCGTCGAGAACCCGTTCCGGTTCCGGCTCGTACTCGTAGAGCGGCAGGAGGTCGGAATCGCCGGAATCCTGCTCGTCGACAACCTCCAGGGGCAGCAGCCGGATCACCGACGGCTCCTGGACGACCATCGATTTGAACTTGGTGTAGACCACGTGGATCTCCTCCACGCCGCCGTCCTCGTAGTCCGTTGCGAAGTCAGCGAGAAGCGCCTTGCCGATTTCCCGAGCCGTTTCGAACTCGGGGGCATCGGTGTCCCCGGTCCACACCTGCTCATAGGGGCGGCGGCGGAAGTCGAAGTATGCCTGTGCCTTCCGGCCGACGAGGTATGCCTTGGTTTCCTTGCCCTCGCTCTTCAGCTTCTCGAACAGGCCCTCGGCCTGCTTGAGCGCACTGGCCGAGTAGGATCCGGCGAGGCCGCGGTCCGACGTCAGAACGAGCACTGCCGCCCTGCGGACCTCGGCCGGTTCGGTGGTGAGCGGGTGGTCGAACTCCGTCTGCGACGCCACAGCCGACACCGCGCGGGTGATCGCGTTGGCATAGGGCAACGACGACGCCACACGCGCACGGGCCTTGCCGATGCGAGAAGTCGCGATCAGCTCCATCGCCTTGAAGATCTTCCGCGTTGACGTCGTCGAAGCGATCTTCTGGCGGTAGACCCGAATCTGGGCTCCCATACTTGTCCTTTCCTCCGCTTCCCCCGAGGGAAACGGCTACGGCGAGGGCGGATGCCGGACACGCGCTGGGCGCGTGTCCGGCGATCAGCTACCTAGCGCTTGTGCCGAACGATCTTTTCCTGGTCCACCGAGTCGGCGGGAAGGGCGTCGTGCTCTTCGTGGCCTGCTCCGGGCCCGTCCGCTCCCCTGCCGAAGAATCCCTGCTTGAAGCGGGTGATCTCCGACTTCAACTCCTCGGCCGTGGAATCCTCCATCTTGCCCGTCTGGGCGAGTGTGGTCAGCACGGAGGACCGGTGGCCCAGGTGCTCGAGGAATTCGGTCTCGAAGCGGCGGATGTCCTCGATCGGAATATCGTCGAGGTAACCGCCGGTACCGGCCCAGATCGAGACGACCTGCTGCTCCACCGGCATCGGCGAGTACTGGCCCTGCTTCAGCAGTTCCATGAGCCGTGCGCCACGGGTCAGCTGCTGCCGTGATGCTGCGTCGAGGTCGGAGGCGAACATCGAGAAGGCCTGCATGTCACGGTACTGCGCGAGGTCGAGCTTCAACGTGCCCGACACCTTCTTCATCGACTTGACCTGTGCGGCACCGCCCACGCGGGACACCGATACGCCCACATCCACCGCTGGGCGCTGGTTGGCGTTGAACAGGTCCGACTGCAGGAAGATCTGACCGTCGGTGATCGAGATGACGTTGGTGGGGATGTATGCCGAGACATCGTTCGCCTTGGTCTCGATGAGCGGGAGACCCGTCATCGATCCGGCGCCGAGTTCGTCGGACAGCTTCGCACACCGCTCCAGCAGACGGGAGTGCAGGTAGAAGACGTCACCAGGGTAGGCTTCGCGTCCCGGTGGGCGTCGCAGCAGCAGTGACACTGCACGGTAGGCCTCGGCCTGCTTGGAGAGATCGTCGAACACGATCAGGACGTGCTTGCCGCCGTACATCCAGTGCTGTCCGATGGCCGATCCGGCATAGGGCGCAAGGTACTTGAATCCGGCGGGGTCCGAGGCCGGCGAGGCGACGATCGTGGTGTATTCCAGCGCGCCCTTGTCCTCGAGGGTCTGGCGGACAGCGGCGATGGTGGACGCCTTCTGTCCGATCGCGACATAGATGCAGCGGACCTGCTTGTTGACGTCCCCGGAAGCCCAGTTGTCCTTCTGGTTGATGATCGTGTCGACGGCGATGGCAGTCTTGCCTGTCTGGCGGTCACCGATCAGGAGCTGGCGCTGGCCGCGGCCGATCGGGATCATGGCGTCGATCGCCTTGAGTCCTGTCTGCATCGGCTCGTGCACCGACTTGCGCTCGGTCACGCCCGGCGCCTGGGTCTCCAGGGCTCGCCGTCCTTCGGCCTTGATCGGACCGAGGTCGTCGATGGGCTGGCCGAGCGGGTCGACGACACGGCCGAGGAAAGCGTCCCCAACCGGCACGGAGAGGATTTCCCCTGTGCGGTGGACTTCCTGGCCTTCTTCGATTCCGGTGTAGTCGCCGAGGACGACGACACCGATCTCGCGCGTGTCGAGGTTCTGGGCGAGGCCCAGCGTTCCGTCTTCGAACCGAAGCAGTTCGTTCGCCATGACCGAAGGCAGACCCTCAACCCTGGCAATGCCGTCACTGGCGGTGGTTACGCGGCCAACTTCGACACGCTCCGCATTTCCGGGCTCGTAGGACGCCGCGAAGTCATTCAACGCATTACGGACGTCGTCGGCGTTGATGGTCAATTCGGCCATCTGCAGTCCCTGCTCTCCTGTGTTGCGATCGCCGTTAGGTTCGTGGCGACCTGGATGTAATTCAATCTTGGTCGAGCTTGGATAAGCGCGAAGCGCTATCCCGCCATCTTGCGGCGGAGTTCGGACAGACGCGTGACAACCGTGGAATCGACCATTTCGTCGCCCACGCTCACCCGCACACCACCGATCAGTAACGGATTGACGTCGACGTTGACCTTGAGTTCCCGGCCGTACATCGCGTTCAATCCGGCAATAAGCTTGGCGTGCTGGCTGTCCGTCAGCGGACGGGAAACGCTGACGTTGGCAATCCACCGCTGTTGGCGGGCTGCCACCAGTTCGAGGAAACGTCCGACGAGCGCGGCTGGCTTCAGCCCTCGCGGCGCCGATACGGCCTGGGAGATCAGCAGCTTGCCGGCTTCTCCAGCGTGCGGCACCAGCTTGAGCGCGAGGTTCACCTTCGATTCGGTGCTCGCCTGCGCTTCGGACAGTGCCCGCTGCAGTTCATGGTTGGATGCAACGACCGCCATGAACGAGTGCAGCTCGGTTTCGAGCCGCTCCAAGCCCTCCACGCCGGTCCCGCCGCGTTCTGCGACGGAGATGACTACCGTGGCGGCGAGCGTCTCGAGGGCGTCACCGATGTCGCGGGCACTCGCCCAGCGCTCGGATACGAGGCTCTTGACGACGCCCACCGCATCCGGGGATACCCGGTTGGCAATGAGCTGGTCGACCAGCACCGCTTTGTCCTTGCCTGAGCGTGACGGATCCGTCAGCGCCCGGCGAAGCCCGGCGTTGCTGTCGAGCATTGCGAGAACTCCGAAGAGATCCTCCGCCAGGGACAGCTTTGCCCCCGGCAGGCGGGATTCCAGGTCTTCCCGAACGCTCGCCAGGGAGTGGCTTGATACACCGGCCATTACTTAGCTGCACCTGCGCTCTGCGAGGAGGTCTCGAGATCGGCAAGGAAGCGGTCGATGACGCGTCCCGAGCGGGCGTCGTCGGCCAGTGACTCTCCGACGATACGGCTTGCAAGGTCCGTGGCGAGCGTTCCGACCTCTGCACGGAGCGAGACAACTGCTGCCTGACGCTCGGCTTCGATCTGGACGTGTGCCTGCTCGGTGATCCGTGCGGACTCCGCTGCAGCCTTTTCCTTCAGCTCGGCGAGGATCTGCGCGCCTTCGGCGCGGGCTTCCTCACGGATGCGGTTGGCCTCGGTGCGGGATTCCACAAGCTGCTGCTTGTATTCCTCAAGAGCCGCGTTGGCTTCGACCTGTGCCGCTTCGGCCTTGGCGATCCCGCCTTCAATGGCCTCGGTGCGCGCGGCAAACGTCTTCTCGAACGCCGGCATGACGTACTTGATGACGATGAACATCAGCACTGCGAAGCCCGCCACTGTCACGAGCAGTTCCCAGAGGTTCGGGATCAGGGGGCTTGAGCCCTCTTCCGCCGCCATAATCGCTGCTTTAAGCATTTTTCACCCGTCTTTCTTCAACTGGTCTTCGGACGAAACTTCAACCGTGCAGCTAAGCGCCGATAACGAACGCGAAGACGAGGCCGAGGATGGCTAGGGCTTCGGTCAGAGCCAGGCCGAGGAAGGCGATGGGCTGGAGGACGCGCTGTGCCTCAGGCTGACGTGCTACGCCGTTGATGTACGCGGCGAATACGAGACCCACTCCGATACCACCGCCGATTGCGGAGAGACCGTATCCAACGAGGTTGAGGCTACCCTGTACTTCCATTGTGTTCCTTTCAAGATGCCGCCTTGGTGCGGCAGGTTGTTTGGGATCATCCCCGACGGGGAAGACTGTTGAGAATCTGGAGAACTAATGCGCGTCGGCGTGGAGTGCGCCTTCGATGTAGATGGCGGCCAGCAGTGTGAACACGTAGGCTTGGAGGACCATGATCAATGCCTCGAGCATGTACATGGCGATGGCACCGCCGAGTACCAGGACGCTGGTTCCCTGCAGGAGGATGTTGCCCGTGGAGACCATGTACTCGATTGCCGTTCCGGCAAGAGTGACGATGAGGTGACCCGCGAGCATGGTCGCGAAGAGTCGGAGGGAGTGCGTGACCGGCCGGACGATGAAGTTCGAGATGATTTCGATCGGTACGACGATCGGCAGGATGTACCAGGGCACGCCCGACGGCACGACTGCGAGCTTGAAGTACTTCAGGCCGTGCTTCTTGATGCCGATTCCCACCCAGAGCAGGTAGAAGATCGCGGCGATGGCATAGGCGCTGCCCGGATGCGAGAAGCTGGGCAACTGCAGGAACGGGATGGCACCGAAGATGTTGTTCACCAGGACGAAGAAGAACGCAGTGAACAGCCATGGGACGTACTTCAGGAAATCCCGTCCACCGATGATGTCCTTGCCGATGGAGTTGCGGACGAATCCGTAGGCCGACTCACCGAGGAACTGCATCTTGCCCGGCACCAACGCGTTGCGGCGTGAGGCCATCAGGAAGAAGGTGGCAATCAGGATCACCGAGAAGATGATCATCAGCATCTGCTTGCCGAAACCGCCCTCGAACCAGATGCCGTATTCACCACCCCAGGGGAAGATGTCCCGGTAGTGGGTGTCGTCAATAGTCGGGGGCACGAAACCCTCATCAGTTGTTG
Organism: Arthrobacter sp. CAN_A214; assembly: GCF_015751955.1. Lineage (NCBI taxonomy): Bacteria > Bacillati > Actinomycetota > Actinomycetes > Micrococcales > Micrococcaceae > Arthrobacter > Arthrobacter sp. CAN_A214. The sequence continues at coordinate 82,546 of NZ_JADOUU010000014.1, read as the reverse complement.
CGGCCGGGAGCGCAAGCGCGATCAACGCGTTTCCTCTCTGCAGTGTCCATCGTTGGGCAGTTTTCGATCGGCCACAGCGTGACGCGTCCGACTTTTCAAGTTGTGGGGACTCACTCGGGCTTTCCATCATGGCCGCCGGGGTCATCCTGCGGAGTGTTCCGGGACGATGTCGGGCGGGCCCTGGTGAGATCGTGCATGTGGGAGAGGTAGAAACCTCCGGCCGCACCCAGAAACGCTCCTGCAAGCACCAGCCAGCGTGTTTCCAGGAGATAATCCAGTCCCCAGCCTATCAAACTCCAGACCACGATCCCGCCAATGATGTAGCTGAAGACGGCGATGCCCTCGTTGTAGCCCCCGTTGGCATACCTGCCGCCGCCGCCGTCGTCGGACGGGGTGTTCCGGGGTGGATTCTTCTCAGCCATCAGGGCGTCTCGTCCTCGTACAGCTGGTGCCGGGTGCGGGAGAAAGCGAAAACCTCGACTGCCTGCCAGACCATCACGGTGACGACCGCACCGGTGAAGAACCACGTGCGGGCGAGCCAGTCCGGTGTCCCGAGGAAGAACAGGACTGCGGCAAAACCCACCACTTTGATGGCGTAGGTCACCGCGAACAGGCCGAGCGCCCCGGACGGGTTCGATTTGCCGGCGAAGTGGCCGATGAAGAGGCTGATCCCGAAGAAAAGGACCACGAGGGCGAAGCCGAGCAGTGCGCTCAGCGCTCCCTCTGGGCCCTCGAGAACGCCGGCGACGACGGCGAGGACGCCGATGACGACGGTGGTGGCCAGCGTGCAGCGGGCGAGGATTCCGAGCCAGGGCGACGCGGTCGGCCCGGAGACGGTGACGCCTGTTCCCCGGATGCCGGAGTCTGCGGCTGGATCGGGTGTGCTCACTGCATCCGCTCTGTTGGTATCGCTCGGGGTGTGCTGCCCCATTGCGGAGCGCATCTAGATTCTACAGCAGGTAGAGGAACGAGCCGCTCAGTTCAGGTCGGGCGTGACCGCTGCCTGCCGACGGGCGGCCCTCGCGCGGAGGATCCGCGGCGAGTACAGATACATGGCGACGACCCCGGCTGCGAGCAGTGATCCGGATACCGCAACCGGCGCGTCGGCCGTGGCCACGATGAAGCCCGCAGCCCCGGTGACCGCCGAGAACGCGGTTACCAGCAGAGCCACCTGCAGATGGTTCAGACCGGTATCGGTGAGCCTCTGGTAAACGTGCTGCCGGTGCGACACGTACAGCCGCTCTCCGCGCTGGGCCCGCCGGAGGAACGTCGTGAAGGTGTCGGCGAGATAGATGAGGACGGGTGAGAGCAGATACTCGATGTAGACGCCGGCGAGGAGACCCGTGACAGCAATCGCGGCAACCGACGCCCCCAGCAGGTAGCTGCCCACATCCCCGAGGAACACGAACCCCCGGCCGAGGTTCCAGGGCAGGAATCCGGCGAAGGCCGCAGCCAGGACCAACCCGGCGACGATCAGCCACAACTGGTCGCTGAGCGCCCCCCCGATCGCGTAGAAAACACCGACGAGCACCCCGTGCATCCCCGAGATGCCGTTGATGCCATCCATGAAGTTGGCCACGTTGATGTAGGCGGCGACAGCGAGGGCACCGAAGGGCACCCACCAGTAGCTCTGGTCGATCGTGTAGGCCAGTGCGGCTGTGCCCAGGGCGCCGATGACGAGCTGGCAGCCAGCCCGCACGCGGATGGGCAGGCCCCGTAAATCCTCGAGCCAACCGAGGAGCGACGCCGCCGCCACCATGAGCAGGACGATCAGCACCAGGGAACGGTCCACGGCGACCAGGCCGGTGGCCAGGGACAGCGCAAGCGCCACCAGGATCCCGCCGGCCACGCTCACGCCCATCCCCCGGATCACCACCGAGGAGTGGGAGGATCGGTCGTTCGGTACGTCGAGCACTCCCCAGCGCGCCAGCAGCGGCTTGACGGCAAAGGGCAGGAGCACGCTCACCAGGAACGCGACGCCGGCAACGGAACTCAGCAGAAGAGTCATTGGATGGCCTTGTCCCTGCCGGCAGGAGGAAGGCTGCGCTGCCGTGCCGCGAATCCTCCACGGGTCTTCCACTCCTGGAGGTCGAGCTGCGCAGGATCGAGAACAGCGACCGAGGTATGGGAGATCTTGGGGTGGAGCGGCCGCGAATCGTCCTCGCCCACCCCGATCAGGTCCTCATGCATCTTCTCCCCGGGACGCAGGCCGGTGAACACGATGTCGATGTCCTTGCCTGACATCGCGATCATCCGCTGGGCAACGTCGAGGATCCGCACGGCCTCGCCCATATCGAGGATCAGCACTTCTCCCCCGCGGCCGATGGCGCCGGCCTGGACAACGAGCTGGCAGGCTTCGGGGATGGTCATGAAGAAGCGCGTGACCTCGGGATCCGTCACGGTGATGGGTCCGCCGCTCCGGATCTGCTCGGTGAACAGCGGCAGCATGGAGCCGCGGCTTCCGATAACGTTGCCGAACCGCACCGAGACATATTTCTGCCCCGACTGCTGCGCGTGCCAGGAGGTCAGTTTCTCCGCGACCCTCTTGGAATGGCCGAGCACGCTGGTGGGATCGGCTGCCTTGTCGGTCGAGATGTTGACGAAGTTGGTCACACCCGCGGCGGCGGAGGCCCGCAGGACGTTGAGCGTGCCCTGCACGTTGGTCTTCCACGCCTCTTCCGGATATTGCTCGAGCAGCGAGACGTGCTTCAGGGCGGCAGCATGGAAGACCACTTCCGGACGGCGGTCCTCGAAGATATCCAGGAGCGCATCGGAATCACGGATATCGGCCAGAACGGTGTCGCGGCCGGTCAGCAGACCCCTCCCTGTGAGGGAGATCTGCGTCGACTGGAGGCCGGTTTCATCCCGGTCCAGCATGATCAGTTCCGCAGGGGTGAAGGCGGCCAGCTGGCGGCACAGTTCGGAACCGATGGAGCCTCCCGCTCCCGTGACGAGGACCCGCTTTCCGGTGATGTAGCCGGCCACCTCGTCGGCGTGGATGTCGACGGGCCGCCGGCCGATGAGGTCCTCGACGGCAACCTCGCGGAAGTCCGACAGTCCCTTCCCTGTCCCCAGCATGTCCCGCAGGGGCGGCAGCACCAGGACCTTGATGCCGAGGCCCGCCACGAGGTCGGAGACTTTCCGCACCTGGGAGGCCTCGACCTCGGAGAAGGCGAGAACGAGGATGGACGCCCGGGTCCGCGCGGCGATCGCCGGCAGTTCCTCGAGCCGGCCGAGCACAGGAACCGAGGAGAGCCGCAGGTGCTTCTTGGCCGGATCATCGTCGATCAGGCCCACCGGCACATAGGGCGACCCGGGATCCTGCATCATCCGGGCCACCAGGGAATTGCCGAGGAACCCCGCCCCGTAGATCAGCGTGCGCTGGGCGTCCTCGCCCGGCCGCGCCTTGCTCTCGACGTACATCCGCTTCAAGTACCGCGTGGCGGCAAGGAACATGCAGGCGAACGGGAACGCGATGATGCCGATGCTTCGCGGCACCTCGATCACCGTGAAGAAGGCCACGCTCACCAGCACGAGGATCACGGAGACGAGCACGGTGACAATGACGAGTAGCCGCGCCTCGTGGAAGCTGCCGAAGCTGTATCTCCCCCGGTACAGGGCGAAGCTCAGGCCGACGACAAGCTGCGCAAGGACCGCGATTCCGCAGAAGACGGCCACGCCCTCGATGTTGATCGCATTCACCAGGAGTTCGTAGCGCAGGATCAGCGCCAGGACGATCGCAACCACCCAGGCGACGGCGTCGAGCAGGTACTGGGACCAGAGCCAGAGCGCCGGTTTCTCCCCTTTGGGAGTCTCCTCCGGAATGCTCCTCGCCTGAGAAGCCCCGGGCGCGGCTGCCGGTTTCTGGGGATCGGGTCGACCGCCGGTTTGTCTCATGGTTCCTAACAACTAGACTCGTCCTACCCGAGAATACTAACCGCAGTAGCTTGGCCCAGGCAGTTTTGGGCGGCATCGCGGCGCGGAAGGATCACGTTGCAGGACCCAGCAGCGGGCGGACGCTTGTTTCTCGTCATCACCACCTTCAACCGGTCCGACTATCTCCGCGGCCTCCTCGATTCGGTCGCCCTGCTCGACCCGGCGCCGGCCGGCGTCGTCGTCATCGACAACGCGAGCACCGACTCGACAGCCGACGTGGTGGCCGGTGCAGCGCTTTCGCTGCCGTTCCCCCTCCTTCACCATCGGTTGCCGGTGAACGTCGGTGGAGCAGGCGGCTTTTCAGCAGGAATCCGGCGTGCACTGTCCGAGGATGCCGACTGGTTGTGGCTGATGGACGACGACGTCGTGGCCCTTCCCGACGCGCTCGCGGCACTGACGCCCTGGATGGAGCGCTACCGGTGCCTCCACGGGCGCCGGTGGGACCCGTCGGGCAAACCCTTCTTCTGGCAGCACCACCTCAACGAGTTCCTTGGCGTCCACCTTCCCGTGCGCGGGAATGTCTTCGCCGATTCCCGCGTGTTCCACACGAACGTCGGATGCTTCGAGGGCATGCTGGTGCATTCCGATGTGGTGCGCGACGTAGGCCTGCCGGATCCCCGGTTCTTCCTCAACGGCGACGACACCACCTACGGCTGGCTGATCTCGCAGCGGTACGCCGTGGCCTATGTCGACGAGTTCGTCCTGCGGAAGGCGCGCCCGCAGAAGCAGATCGACCTCGGTGTGAGGCACCTCAACGACTCGAGCGACCTCGGCAGGTTCTGCGCTATGCGGAACCGCGGGCACCTGGCGAGGTATCTGCAGCACCAGGGCCGCTGGAACCGGATGGGCTTCGCCCTCGGCACCGCCCTGACCGCGGCCAAGGAAGTGTTCCGCCTCCTGGCGGTAGAACACACCTTTTCCGGGTTGAGCGCTGTGTGGCGCGGTTGGCGGGAGGCGCGGGAGATCCTCGCCGACGAGGACTGGCTGCCCATGCCGCCGCTGGTCGCTGCCGGCGACATCCCGGGCCGCGGCGTTTCCGAAATGCAGAGGATTCCCGGGGCGAACGGCATCGACGACGCCCCGGGCGCACCGTGAGCTGGGGTGTCGTCGGGGCTTCCGGCTTCGTCGGCTCAGCGGTGGTCTCGGCCCTCCGGAAGGCCGGGATCGACGTCGTTCCCATTCCCGCACCGCGGCTGGCCACGGAGCTGCTCGACGCCGATCACCTGGCGGAGGAGGCCCGGGGCCACCCCTGCCTCGCGGACCTCGAGGCAGCCCTCCGCCCGTGCCGCGTCGTGGTCAACGCGGCAGGGCTCGCAGCACCGGGCGCTGCTGATACTCCGGAGCTGCGCGGAGCAAATTCGCTGCTGCCGGCGGTCCTTGCGGAGGCCGCCGAGCGGGTGGGGGTGCACCGGTTCCTCCACCTCGGCAGTGCCGCAGTGCAGGGCAGCAGGCCGGTGCTCGATGAAACCGGGGCCACGAGCCCATTTTCCGCGTATTCCCGCAGCAAGGCACTCGGTGAACAGGTCCTGCGGTTGCGGTTGCGGTCGGACGCACGAGCAGGTACCGGCGACCAGGGTCTGGAGATCACCGTCGTGCGGGCCACTTCGGTGCAGGGTCCCACCCGCCCGACAACGGTGGCATTGGCGCGTCTTGCACGCTCCCCGCTGGCGTCGGTTGCGGCTCCCGGCGAAGCTCCCACACCCGTGGTCTCGGTCGGCGCGCTGGCCGACCTGGTGGTCGCGGTCGGCGATTTTCCGTCGAAGCTGCCGTTCCTCGTCCTTCAGCCCTGGGAGGGACTGACCGTGCGGACGGTCCTCGAGGCTGCCGGCGGCAGGCCCAGGGTGCTCCCGCGCTGGCTGTGCCGTGCGGCACTGCGCTGCGGCTACGCGGCGTCGGCCCTCACCGGCGGGCGCCTGTCGGGCGCGGTGCGGCGCGCCGAACTCATGTGGTTCGGCCAGGCCCAGGCGCCCGGCTGGGCGGAGCGGCACTCGTTGGTGCCGGAACCCCGGATCAGGGCCGTTCTCGAGGCTGCAGCCGGACAGGTGCCTCGGGGTCGGAGACCGTGACTGCCGTGGACCCGCCGGCGGGAGACTCTCCTTCGGACGATCCGTCCTCAGGCGGATCCTCCGCCGGCGCTTCATCCATGCCCAGGAGGTTGGGAACCGTCCGCCTCAGCCGGTCCAGCGGGATCGACCCCTGCCGGACCACGCGGAGGACCTCCGACGTCGCGTCGACGATGGTCGAGCCAACCGACGAACCAGCCGAGCGCGTTCCGCCGTCGAGGTAGACAGCTGCTGATTCCGCCAACTGGGCCATCGCGTCGGCGGCCGTGCTTGCGGCCGGCTGACCGGTCCGGTTCGCTGAAGACACCGCCAGCGGACCGGTCATGGCGAGCAGGTCAAGGGCCACGCGGTCGTCGGGCATGCGCAACGCCACGGTGCCGAGGGTTTCGCCGAGGTCCCAGGTGAGGGACGGCTGCGCGTGGCAGATGATGGTCAGTGCACCCGGCCAGAACGCCGCGGCCAGGCGCCGCGCGTCGGGATGGACGTCGATGGCAAGACCATCCATGGTCTGGACCCTCGGAATGAGGACGGGGGGCGGCATGTTGCGTCCGCGACCCTTCGACGCCAGCAGTGTTGCCACGGCCTGCGGTGAGAAGGCGTCGGCAGCGATCCCGTAGACCGTATCGGTGGGGATGACAACGCACTGTCGAGCTGCGAGCGCCCGTTGCGCGGCAGCGATGCCTTCGCTGCGCTGGTCGGGATCGGAACAGTCGTAGCTGGTGGTCACTGGATCATTCTTCCATCCGCTGGAACACTGGCGCACATCGGGAGCTCACTGTGTCCTACGGGCGCCGGGTGGAGGGCCGAAGCCGGTTCCCCGGAAACCCTTCGAGTAGGCGCCGAACCACGCGGCCAGCCCGCGAAGGTTGCCGGTGGTGAGGAAATAGTAGGGAAAGCCGACGATGTCCGCACTGAACCACCTCAGGTTGCGGTACTTCCGCGTGAGGTAGCCCCGGTTGCGGAAGTAGCAGAACCGCTTGTACTCGCCCTCCGGAATGACCGGTGTGAGGAAGCCCCTGAAGATGGGTTTCATTTCGCTCCAGGACGCCGGATGCCGCACGGCGACCGTTGTGACCGTGCCGTACTTCAGGCCCGCCTTTTTTACCCGGGAGAGGAAATCGACTTCGTCGCCTCGGATGAAGAACTTCATATCCGGCAGGCCGACCGTGGAGAAGACACTGGTGCGGATCAAGGCTCCGTTGAAGAAGTGCACCATGTTGGGCAGATACCCCAGGGGCTCGAGCCGTGCCCGCTCATTGGTGATGAGCCCGTTGATACGGAAGTTGAAGGACAACCGGCCAGGATCTCCCGTGGCCGCCACCAGGGGACTGACGACGTCCAGCTTGTGCTCATCCGCTGCCTTCAGCAGCTCCGCGAGGCAATGCTCGTCCTCGGGATGACCGTCGTCGTCCATCATCCAGACCCACTCCGCGCCGCTGGCGATGGCCGCGAGAATGGCGAAGGCGAACCCGCCGGCACCACCGAGGTTCGCCTCGGACCGCAGGTAGTTGATATTGCTCCCGCCGGATACGACGACGTCCGCCGCCGGTACGGTTCCGGAGTCCACGAGGGCGATCGAATGGATGGGCGCGGTCTGCGCGGCAAGACCCTCGAGCAGCAGGGCGAGCTCCCCTGGACGGTCGAACGTGACGGCGGCAACGGCGACCTTCGCCTGCGGCTCCGTCATCGCCGGATTCCGCTCGGGCAGGTGGGATGGAAAGTCATGGAGTCCTTTTCGCTTTCGATGGTGCGGGGCGTGCGAGGACCGCACTCGTGGCCCGGTCGCGCCCCGTGAGGTCCCGGTGGGTGGTGATGGAGAGCCAGCAGCCGGCGCGCCTGAGGAGCGACGCCACCTCGCCCGCCTGTACCTCTGCGTGCTCCATCACGAAGTAACCGCCCGGCTTCAGGAGGCGTGCGGCTGATGCTGCGGCGGCAGCGGGCAGATCCATGCCGTCCTCTCCCCCGCCGTACAACGCCATTCCGGGATCGTGAAGGGCTACCTCGGGCTCGTTGGGCACTGCAGCGGAGGGAATGTAGGGCGGATTCGACACCACGACGTCGAAGGTCGCATCGTGCTCCGCAAGGGCGTCGGCGAGGTCGCCCTGCACCAGCGTGACACCGTGCGGGCGAAGGTTGCCCTCCGCCCACGCCACCGCGAGGTCACTCAGTTCGACGGCATGGACATCAGCGCCGGGAACCTCGTCGGCGACCGACGCCGCAATGGCTCCCGAACCAGTGCCGAGGTCCACGATCTTCGGCGCGTCGAGTGTCAGCGCATGGTCGATCACCAGTTGCGCCACGGATTCGGTTTCGGGACGGGGGATGAAGACTCCCGGTCCCACGGCGAGTTCGACGTGCCGGAAGTACGCAATGCCGGTGAGGTGCTGCAGCGGGGTGCGGCGCGCCCGCTCCTCCACGAGCTCTTCGAAGCCCTCGGGCGCCGCGGAACCGGTGAGCACCAGGGCCCTCACACGCCCGGGGCTGACCTTCAGCAGGTGGGCGGCGAGCAGTTCGGCGTCGACGCGCGGACTCGGCACCCCCGCCGCCATGAGGCGTCGGACGGCGTCCTGCAGCGCCTGCTCGAGAGTGTCGGGAGCCCCGGGCAGGCTACTCATCCGCCCCGATGGCGTCGAGCCGGGCCTGCTCGTCCATCTCGATGGCGGCCTGCACCACCGGTTCGAGCTCGCCGTTCATGACGGCGTCCAGGTTGTACGCCTTGTAGCCGGTGCGGTGATCGGCGATGCGGTTCTCGGGGAAGTTGTAGGTACGGATGCGCTCGGAGCGGTCCATGGTGCGGATCTGCGACTTCCGGATGTCCGAGTTGACGGCGTCGATCTCCTCCTGCTTCGCAGCGAGGATCCGCGACCGCAGCACGCGCATGGCCGCTTCCCGGTTCTGCAGCTGCGATTTCTCGTTCTGCATGGCGACGACGATGCCCGTGGGAAGGTGCGTGATGCGGACGGCCGAGTCAGTGGTGTTCACCGACTGGCCACCGGGGCCGGATGAACGGTAGACGTCGATCTTGAGGTCGTTCTGGTTGATGTCCACTTCCTCGGGCTCATCGACCTCGGGGAGGATGAGCACGCCTGCGGCCGAGGTATGGATGCGGCCCTGGGACTCCGTCACGGGCACCCGCTGGACGCGGTGTACGCCTCCCTCGAACTTGAGCCGGGCGTAGACGCCGTCGGCGGGGTCGTTGGAGGAGCCCTTGATCGCCATCTGCACGTCCTTGTAGCCGCCCAGATCCGATTCGTTGGCCGACAGGAGTTCGGTCTTCCAGCCGCGCGACTCCGCGTAGCGCGAGTACATGCGGAGAAGGTCTCCGGCGAACAGCGCAGCCTCGTCGCCGCCCTCGCCGCCCTTGACCTCGATGATGATATTGCGGCCGTCGTTGGGATCACGCGGGATGAGCAGGCGCCGGAGGCGTTCCTGCGCGAGAGCCAGCTGCTCCTCGAGGACAGGAACCTCTGCGGCGAACTCCGGATCCTCGCCTGCCATCTCCCGGGCGGCCTCGAGGTCGTCCTTCAGGGCGCTCCACTTGTTGTTGGCGTCAACGATCCTGCCCAGTTCCGCATACCGCCGGCCGAGTTTCCGCGCCAGCGGCTGGTCGGCATGCACTGCCGGGTCGGACAACTGGAGCTGCAGCTCGGAGTGCTCATCGAGCAGACCCTGGATGGACTCGAACATTCGTTGAACCTCTTTCGGCCGGAAAAGCCAGTCTAGGAAATCATCGGCTGCGCACGAATTCCGGCTTCCAGCCCGGACAGCCGTCATTCCTGCGCACTCGATGGGGACTATTAACCGCAAGAGCCGCCCAGGACCACGCCTGCCCCGGAAGAGCCCGCGCTACCGGGAAATCCGGTAACGCGGGCTGTTCTGGACGGACGGTGCCGTGAGCGGCTCAGCGCAGCTAATCGGAGTCTTTGGACCCCAGTGTGGTCTTCTGGACCTGCATCAGGAATTCCACGTTCGACTGCGTCTCACGGATCTTGTTGGTCAGCAGTTCGAGCGCCTGCTGGGTCTCAAGACCGGAGAGCACCCGGCGGAGCTTCCACATGATCTTGACCTCGTCGGGCGACAGCAGGTTCTCTTCGCGGCGGGTACCCGAAGCGTTGACGTCGACGGCGGGGAAGATGCGCTTGTCGGCGAGGTTCCGGGAAAGCCGGAGTTCCATGTTGCCGGTGCCCTTGAACTCCTCGAAGATCACCTCGTCCATCTTCGAACCGGTCTCCACCAGCGCAGTGGCGAGGATGGTCAGCGAACCGCCGTTCTCGATGTTGCGGGCGGCACCGAAGAAACGCTTCGGCGGGTAGAGCGCCGCCGAGTCCACTCCGCCCGAGAGGATACGGCCCGACGCCGGAGCGGCGAGGTTGTAGGCACGGCCGAGGCGGGTCATGGAGTCCAGCAGGACCACCACGTCCTGGCCCATCTCCACCAGGCGCTTGGCGCGCTCGATGGACAGCTCGGCCACCGTGGTGTGGTCATCGGCAGGTCGGTCGAAGGTCGAGGCGATGACCTCACCCTTCACGGTCCGCTGCATGTCGGTGACTTCCTCGGGACGTTCGTCGACAAGCACCATCATGAGGTGGACCTCAGGGTTGTTGATGGTGATGGCGTTGGCGATCGCCTGGAGGATCAGGGTCTTGCCGGCCTTCGGAGGCGACACGATCAGGCCACGCTGGCCCTTGCCGATCGGCGCCACGAGGTCGATGACGCGGGGCCCGATCTTCTTGGGATCCGTCTCGAGGCGCAGGCGGTCCGAGGGGTACAGCGGCACGAGCTTCGCGAACTCGACGCGGTCCTTGAGGTCCTCGGCCGGCTTGCCGTTCACCGTGGTGATCCGCACCAGGGCGTTGAACTTCTGGCGCGTGCTCGCCTGTGTCTCACCCTCACGGGGTGCGCGGATGGCACCGACGACGGCGTCACCCTTGCGCAGGTTGTGCTTCTTGACCTGGGCGAGCGTCACGTACACGTCATTCGGTCCGGGGAGGTAGCCGGAAGTCCGGACGAAGGCGTAGTTCTCGAGCACGTCGAGAATGCCGGCTACGGGAAGCAGGACGTCGTCGTCAGTGACCTCGACGTCGTCGACCTCGGGGTTCTGGTTGCGTCCGCGGCGGCGCTCGTTGCGGTCGTTACGATCGTTCCGGTCACGGAAGCGGCTGCTGCGGTCGTCCTCGCGGGGGGCGTTGCGCGTGGGACGGTTCCGGCGGTTGCGGCCGCGGCCCTCATCGTCATTGGTGTTCGCATTCGCGCCGCGGTCATTGCGCACGTCAGCGTTGCGGTCGTTGCCGGTGCGGGCGTCCGCGTTGCGGGCGTCAGCGTTGCGGTCGTTGCCGTTGCGGTCGTTGCCGTTGCGGTCGTTGCCGTTGCGGTCGTTGCCGGTGCGGTCGTTGCCGTTGCGGTCGTTGCCGGTGCGGTCGTTGCCGGTGCGGGCGTCCGCGTTGCGGTCGTCGTCGCGCTCCGCGCGTGAACGGTTGCGCCGCTCATTGCGGTCGGCGCGGGTCTCGCCCTGCTGGGCGTTTCCTGCCTCGCCCTGTTGAGCGTCGACCGGCGGATTCGACTCCGCCTGCTGGTCGGAGCGTTCCTCGCCGCGGCGTCCGCGCCGGTTCCGCTGGCCGCGTCCGGTGTTCTCGCGCTCGTTCGAGCGGTCCTCGGAATCGGCACGGGTATCACCGCGGGTGTCACTGCCGGAATCGGAGTCGGCGCTGCTGCCGATGTTCTGGCCGGACCCTGAATTCGAATCCTGTCCGGACGCTTCACCGGGCGTGCCCTCGCCCGTGGTGGCTGCGTCAGCCGAACCCGCGGGAGCCTGGGCTGTGACGACGCCGTCGCTGCCTGCACGGCGGTTCCGGTTACGGGTGCGGGGCTGGCGTTCTGCCTGCGCGGAAGCGTCGTTGTCCTGCCCGGCCGGCGAATCCTGGGATGCCCCGGCGTCCTTCGCAGGCGCTGTGTCCGACACCGCGGTCGTGGTTTCGGTGCGCACTGCGGGAGTCTTCTGGCGGTCGGCTACTGCCGAGCCGCGCTGGTGGTCGGAGATCGCCGACACAAGATCGCTCTTGCGCATCCGCGATCCGCCGGTGATACCCAGCTGTCCGGCAAGAGCCTGCAGCTGTGCAAGCTTGAGGCCCGCGAGACCACTGCTCTTGGATGCTGCGCCGCTCGATGCCGGTGCGCCGTTCGATTCGGCGGCTTGTTGGTCCACACCTGGTAACAGGTCAGTGGTTTCAGTCACGAAGGATCCTTCCCCCTCGTCGGGCGGCCACCCTCGGGTGTGCCGCGTTGGTTTGCCCCGATGCCGCAGAGGACAGGCGGGGTTCGGCCGAGCCGGAAATTTTCCGGGGTGGCCGGGTGTGCTGGAAGCCTAGGGATATCCGCACGGGGAAGGTTCGCGACCCTACCCATGCACCGATAAGTTCGGAGGCTGCACCGGAATTTGCGCTACTGCTGACAGGTTTGCAGTTCCACGGCGGTCGAAAGAGAATGACGGCCGGTCCAACAGGAGCACACGGCAGAAACGCAAAGACGGTTCCTACCCCGGGTGCACCCCCAGTTTAGCACCTTCGCTGTCCACATCCAGTCGGAGGACCTGCCAGGATTCCGGCGTGTCGGACGCATCGAGCAGCGATTGCACGGCAGTAACGGTCTCGGCCGCATGCTTCTCCCCCACCGCCAGTGTCATCACGGTGGGTCCGGCGCCCGAAATCACGGCGGCGAAGCCCTCCGCCCGTAGGGCCCGCACCAGTATCGCGCTGGCCACCATGGCCGGTGCCCGGTATTCCTGATGGAGGGAATCCTCCGTCGCGGGGAGCAACAGGTCCGGGCGGGCCGTCAGGGCATGGACCAGGAGCGCCGCCCGTCCTGCATTGGTTGCCGCACTCCGGTGCGATACCGACGGCGGCAGGAGCGCCCTTGCACTTTCCGTGGACAGCGATCCACCGGGGACTGCTGCAACGGGGATGACGTCAGGGTGCACCTCGAGGCGGGCACTCGAGTATGCCCTCCCGCTTTCCCAGGAGATCGCGAGGGAACCGGAAAGGGCTGCCGCGACGTTGTCCGGGTGCCCTTCGAGCGTGGCGCACCACTGCAGAAGGGCCTGATCATCCATCCGGTCGGCGTCGTCGAGCAGTGCGTTCGCCGCCACCGCACCCGAGACGATCGCGGCGGCCGAGGAACCCAGCCCGCGGCCGTGCGGCAGCACATTCACCGTTTCGATCTCCAGACCAGGGGACCGCCTGCCCACCCGGTGCAGGGTCGCGAGCAGCGACTTCGCCACGAGGTGGAGCTCGTTCCGCGGAAGCGCTTCGGCGCCCTCCCCCGCCGGGAAGACCGTCGTCGTACCCGAATCAACGGAACGCACCCGCACGGTGTCCCGCAGGGTCACCGCGAGGCCGAGCGTGTCGAAGCCCGGGCCCAGGTTGGCGCTCGTTCCGGGGACCGTCACCTCGAACGATTGACCGGCGGCGATCGAAGGACCCGCAGGGCTCGGCCGGACCGCGGACAGGTGCGGCACGCTCAGCCCTCCAGCCCGAGCGCTGCAGCCACGCTCACGACGTCGAACTCCACCTTGGTGGGTTCCACGTCCGAGCCGTTGGCGGTCCGCAGTGCCCACTGGGGGTCCTTCAGGCCATGGCCCGTCACGGTGATGACGATGGTCTTGCCGACGGGGACGAGCCCCTCGGCGTGCTTCTTGATGAGCCCCGCCACGCCGGCCGCGGAAGCCGGTTCGACGAAGACGCCCTCCCGGGAGGACAGCCATCGGTGGGCATCGAGGATCTCGTCGTCGGACACGGCCTCGATCAGCCCACCCGATTCATCGCGGGCGGCTACTGCGTAATCCCAGGACGCCGGGTTTCCGATGCGGATGGCCGTCGCGATGGTGTCCGGTTCGGTGATCGGGTGGCCCTTGACGAACGGCGCCGCTCCTTCAGCCTGGAACCCCCACATGATCGGGGTCTTCGTGGCCACCGCCGGCAGTTCCCCCGCATGCAGGGAGGCATAGGGGGCCGCGTACTCCTTGTAGCCCTTCCAGTACGCGCTGATGTTCCCCGCGTTGCCGACCGGGAGCAGGTGGTAGTCCGGGGCGTCACCCAAGGTGTCCACCACTTCGAACGCAGCCGTCTTCTGGCCCTCGAGGCGTGCCGGATTCACTGAATTCACGAGGAAGACGGGGTACGCCTCGGCGAGCTTGCGTGCGACGTCGAGGCAGTTGTCGAAGTTGCCGTTGACCTGCAGCAGCTCGGCACCGTGTGCGATGGCCTGGCTCAGTTTGCCGAGCGAGATCTTGCCATCGGGCACCAGGACCGCGCAGGTGAGACCGGCCTGTGTGGCGTACGCCGCCGCGGAGGCCGAAGTGTTGCCTGTCGAGGCACACACGACTGCCTTCGCCCCGGCCGCCACCGCGGCGGTCATGGCCATGGTCATCCCGCGGTCCTTGAAGGACCCGGTGGGATTCATCCCCTCCACCTTCAGGTACACGGCGGAGCCGGTGAGCTCCGAGAGGTGCTTCGCGTGCACGAGGGGCGTGCCCCCCTCTCCTAGGGTCACCACCTCGGTGGAGTCGCTGACGGGCAGGCGATCGGCGTATTCACGGATGACTCCGCGCCACTGGTGGGCCACTTAGACTCCCTCTACTCTCAGGACTGATGTCACGGCGTTGATGACGGAGAGCCCGGCGATCTGCTGGACGGTCGCCGCAAGCGAAGCCTCGACGGCGCGGTGCGTGACGATCCGCAGTTCCGCCGTGGGCTCACCGTCCTGCCCGGTCTGGTCGATCCGCTGCCGCATCGTCTCGATGGAGACGCCGTTCTCGGCAAAGATGTGCGCGATCTTCGCGAGCACACCGGGCTGGTCCGCCACCTCGAGGCCGATGCTGTAGCTCGTGCTCACGGTGTCGATGCCGCGCGCCGGAACGTGGCCGGTGGTCGTTTCGGTGCGGCCGGGGCCGCCGAGCACCATGCGGCGGGCAGCGCTGACGACGTCGCCCAGCACGGCCGACGCCGTGGGGGTTCCCCCCGCGCCCTGGCCATAGAACATCAGCTCGCCCGCGTTCTCCGCTTCGACGAACACGGCGTTGAAGGCACCGCGCACCGCTGCAAGGGGGTGGGTCCGCGGTAGCAGGGTCGGGTGGACGCGCACGCTGACCCCGGGCTCGCCGCCGTCGTCGTTCCAGAATTCCGCGATGGCGAGGAGTTTGATGACATAGCCGTCATCCTTCGCCGCAGCGATGTCCGCAGCGGTGACCGAGGTGATGCCCTCGCAGTGGACGTTCTCGAGCGCGAAACGCGTGTGGAAGGACAGTGAAGCCAGAATGGCGGCCTTCGCCGCAGCATCGTGGCCTTCGACGTCGGCGGTAGGATCCGCCTCGGCGTACCCCAGTGCCTGGGCATCCTTCAGTGCGTCCTCGAAGGAGGCTCCCGTCGAGTCCATCTGGTCCAGGATGTAGTTCGTGGTGCCGTTGACGATCCCCAGGACGCGCTGGATGCGGTCGCCGGACAGGCTGTCCCGGATGGGCCGGAGGATGGGAACCGCCCCGGCGACCGCCGCCTCGTAGGAAAGCTGCACACCCGCGGCGTCGGCCTTCTCGTAGAGCGCCGGGCCGTCCTGCGCCAGCAGGGCCTTGTTGCCGCTGACCACCGACGCGCCGTGCTCGATGGCGCGGAGGATCAGCGACCGGGCCGGTTCGATGCCGCCCATCAGTTCGATGACGATGTCGGCGCCCTCGACGAGCGTCTCCGCGTCGAGCGTGAAGAGGCCACGGGGAATCGTCGCCTTACGTTCCGCCTCAAGCGACCGCACGGCGATGCCGGTCAGCTCGAGCGGCGCGCCGGCCCGCAGGCCGAGGTTCTCGGCGTCATCGAGCAGGATCCGCGCCACCTGGGATCCGACGTTGCCGCATCCCAGAAGGGCCACGCGCAGCGGCTTGCCGGGGGGAAATCCAGTGCTGTTCATACGATCGGTACGGCTCCTGAGCTGGGGGTTGGAGAGGCCTGGGAACGGGGGATGTCCCGAGCCAGCAGGTCGTCCTCGGTCTCGCCGCGGACGATCAGCCGGGCTTTGCCGCCGGCCACCGCCACGACCGGGGGACGCGGGATGTAGTTGTAGTTGTTGGACAGGGACCAGCAGTAGGCGCCGGTACCGGGCACCGCGAGGAGATCGCCTGCCGTGGTGTCCTTCGGAAGGTAGACGTCCCGCACCACGATGTCGCCGCTTTCGCAGTGCTTGCCGACCACGCGTGACAGCACGGGCTCCGCGGTCGGAAGCCGCGAGGCCAGGACGGCCGAGTAGTCCGCGCCGTACAGCACCGGGCGCGCATTGTCGCTCATGCCGCCGTCCACCGATACGTAGCGGCGAGGGTGGGTGGCGTCGTGCTCCGGCCCGGTGCCGTCCACCCGCACCACCTTGGTGGTTCCTACGGTATAGAGGGTGAAGGTAGTCGGACCCACGATGGCCCGGCCCGGCTCGATGGAGATGCGGGGGACGCGCAGGTTCAGCTCCGTGCAGGTGGTTCCGACGACGCCGGCCATGGCCTGGGCGATGTCCCGCGGTGGACGCGGCGTGTCGGCCTCGGTGTAGGCGATGCCATACCCTCCCCCGAGGTCGAGCTCCGGAAGTTCGACGCCGTGTCGGTCCCGGACCTCGGCGAGGAAGCCCAGCAGCCTGCGTGCTGCGAGTTCGAAGCCCTCGGGCTCGAAGATCTGTGATCCGATGTGGCAGTGCACGCCCAGGAGGTTGATTCCCGGGTGCCGAAGCGCGGCCGACACGGCCTGCGCAGCGGGTGAGGCGCCGTCGTCGTCGGTGGTGTCGGGATCGGTCGCCAGCGACAATCCGAATTTCTGGTCCTCGTGCGCCGTGGCGATGAACTCGTGCGTCTCGGCGTGGACGCCCGGCGTGAGCCGCAACAGAACGTTGGCTGTGAGGCCGCGCTCCACTGCCAGGGCGCCGACCAGCGCGACTTCCTGGAGGCTGTCGATCACGATCCGGCCGAGGTCGGCGTCGAGGGCACGCGTGATCTCCGCTGCTGACTTGTTGTTTCCGTGCAGGCCCAGTCGATGACCGGGAATTCCGGCGCGCAGGGCCACAGCCAGCTCGCCGCCCGAACACGTATCAAGGCCGAGGCCTTCCTCCGACACCCAGTGGGCAACCTCGGAGCACAGGAAGGACTTGCCCGCGTAGAAGGTGTCCACTCCCCCGCACAACTCGCGGAACGCGTCGTTGAAGGCATCCCGGAAGGTTGCGGCGCGGGCGCGGAAATCCGTTTCGGAGACGACGTAGAGCGGGGTGCCGAACTCCCGCGCGAGGTCCTCCACGCGGACGCCGTCGATCTCGAGGACGCCGCCGGAGCCGCGGAGGACGTCCTCGGCCCAGAGCTTCCGCTCGAGGGCCGCGGGATCCGCAGGTACGGTCAGCCAGCCGGGGGCCAGCGGCGATGCGTCGACAGCCACGCCTACATCCTTTCCGGTGCCGAGACACCCAGCAGGGCGAGACCGTTGGCCAGGACCTGCTGCGTGGCGTTGTTGAGCCATAGTCGGCTCCGGTGCACTTCCTCCACCGGTGCGTTCCCCAGCGGGGCGATCCGGCAGGCGTCGTACCAGCGGTGGTAGGTGCCGGCGAGAACTTCGAGGTGGCGCGCCACGCGGTGCGGCTCCCGGAAGGTGGCGGCCGAGGCGACGATTCCGGGGAATTGTCCGAGCGCGGCGAGAAGCTCACCCTCCGTGGGGTGCTCCAGCGTGGCCGCGTCGAAGCCTCCGGTGTCGACGCCGGCCGAGACGGCGTTGCGCTCCACCGCGTGCGTCCGGGCATGGGCGTACTGCACGTAGAACACCGGGTTCTCGTTGCTCTTCTTGGTGAGCAGATCCAGGTCGATGTCGATGTTCGAATCCGCCGAGAAGCGAGCAAGGGTGTACCGGGCGGCGTCGACACCCACGGCGTCGACGAGGTCCTCGAGCGTCACCACTGTTCCGGCCCGCTTCGACATGCGGACCGGGGCGCCGTCCTTCATCAGGTTGACCATCTGGCCGATCAGGACCTCGACGGCGTCGGGGTCATCGCCCAGTGCCGCTGCGGCTGCCTTCAACCGGGCTACATAGCCGTGGTGATCGGCGCCCAGCATGATGATGTTGAGGTCGAAGCCGCGCCGGCGCTTGTTGACGAAGTAGCCGATGTCGCCGGCGATGTAGGCGGGCGAGCCGTTCGACTTGATGACCACGCGGTCGCGGTCGTCGCCGAAGTCCGTGGACTTCAGCCACCACGCCCCGTCCTCGAAGAACAGGTTCCCGGACATTTTCAGCTGCTCCAGCAGACCCTCGACGAAGTTGTCGGCGAAGAGCGAATGCTCGTGGAAATAGACGTCGAAGTCGACGCCGAAGTCGTGGAGGGACTTCTTGATGTCGGTGAACATGAGGTCGACGCCGACGGCGCGGAACGTCTCAAGGGCTTCCGCCTCGTTCAGGGACAGGGCGTTCGGCTCCTTCGCCAGGACCCGATCGGCGATGTCGACGATGTACTGTCCCCCGTAGCCGTCCTCCGGGGCAGGGCTTCCCGAGGCGCTGGCGAGGAGCGACCGCGCGAAGCGGTCGATCTGCGCCCCATGGTCGTTGAAGTAGTACTCCCGGGTGACCTCGGCGCCCTGCGACTGCAGGATCCGCGCCAGGGCATCACCGACGGCCGCCCAACGCGTACCGCCGATATGGATGGGGCCCGTCGGGTTCGCCGAGACGAACTCGAGGTTGATCTTCCGTCCCGCCAGGGCGTCGTTCGTTCCGTAGGCGGCTCCGGCTTCGACGACGGTGCGGGCGAGCTCACCGGCGGCACCGGCGTCGAGCGTGATGTTGAGGAAGCCCGGCCCGGCGATATCAACGCTCTTCACGCCCTCGATGGCGGCCAGGCGTGCACTCAGGATCTCCGCGAAGTCCCGCGGCTTCATGCCGGCCTTCTTGGACAGCTGCAGCGCGATGTTGGTGGCCCAGTCCCCGTGCTCCCGGTTCTTCGGCCGCTCCACCCGGACTTCGGAGGGAAGCTCGATGGAGAAGTCGCCGGCCTCGACTGCGTTCTTCAGGCATGCGGTGATAGCGGAGGAGAGTTGTTCAGGAGTCACCGCTCCAGCATAACGGCGCACAACAGGGAGGCCGTTTTGTGTGACGGCACGCCCCCGTGCAGAACGCTGTATGGAACGAAGTACTTCCGACCATGCTGGAATGGGCACACGCCCATTCCCGTTCCGGGGCCAGCGAGCGCTGAGCCTGCACCCGCTAGGAGACCCGCCGTGGACGCCAAGAATGCCAGGACAACTCCCGCCCGACAGGGCACCCCCGGCAGGGCCGTCCTGACCGCCCTTGCCGCGGTGTCCCTCCTCGGCACTGCCGGCTGCGCCGGTTCCTCCGATGCCGCCCAGGACGCTCCAGAGGCCGGTGAAGGCACCGCGACCACGGCGCCCGCCGCTGCTGAGGGACCGTCAGCGGCGGCCGGTGGCTCGACGGCCGCCGCGCCTGGTGATGCCGCCTCGGACCAGAAGTACGAGGACGGCACCTATACGCAGGTAGGTACGTATGTCTCCCCCGGTGGGCCCGAGGAGATAGGAATCACGCTCACCCTCGAGGGTGATGCCGTGACCGGCGCAGAGGCCGAGCCCATGCCCTCCAACCCGACCACCGAGATGTACCAGGGGCGCTTCGCCAGCGGTATCCAGGAGGAGATCGCCGGCAGGAAGCTCGACGACCTGGAGGTCGACAAGGTAGCGGGATCCTCCCTGTCCAGCGGCGGATTTTCCGAAGCCGTCGAGAAGATCAAGAGCGAAGCCGCACTCTAGGCACGGCACCCGCGATGACGAGCAGCTTTATCTTCGAGGCGATCGGCACCGCCTGGCGCGTGGACAGCGGAGCCGAGCTGGATCCCGCGACGCGGGGCGGCGTCCTCGACCTCACCGAGGACTACGACGCCGTGTACTCACGGTTCCGCGCGGATTCAGCGGTGTCGGCGCTCGCGAAGGCAGGCGGCTCGCTGACCCTTCCCGACTCCGGCGCGGCACTCGGCGCCCTGTACAGCACCCTCTACCGGATCACGGAAGGCTCGATGTCACCCCTCGTGGGTTCGGTGCTCGAGCACCAGGGCTACGACGCCGCCTACAGCCTCACGCCGCAGGGGCCGGCGAGCGCCGCGCCGCGATGGGAGGACGGTCTCGAGTGGAAAGGCAACATCCTGACCGCTCGTCGGCCGGTGCTCCTCGACGTCGGCGCCGCGGGCAAGGGCCAGCTCGTGGACCTGGTGGGGGCTTTCCTGGCCTCCGCCGGTCACGACGACGTCCTGGTCGACGCCAGCGGCGATGTGCTGCACCGCGGATTCCGCCCGCTGACCGTAGCCCTCGAACACCCCTATGATCCGACGTCGGCCATCGGCACCGTGGTGCTCGACAACCGCGCCCTGTGCGCGTCGGCCTCCAACCGGCGGGCCTGGGGCGATGGGCTCCATCATGTGATCGACGCAGCAACCGGCAGAAGCGTGGAGCGCGTGGTCGCCACCTGGGTGCTCGCCGCGGACACGATGACGGCGGATGCCCTTGCCACGGCACTCTTCCTGACGGAGCCGGACAACCTGATGTCCGAGTTCGAGTTCGATTACGTCCAGGTGTTCTCCGACGGGCGCGCCCGCTACTCCCCTTCCCTGAATGGAGCGCTCTTCTAGATGAAAACCCGATTCGATACCCTGCTGGGCCGGTTCACGATGTACCGGCTGACCCTGGCCCTCCTGGTGGCGCTGGCACTTGAGGCATTCCTCCTCTCCGCCGTCGGGCTGCTGGCTTTCACCCTTCCCGAACTCGCCGCGACCCTGGCCGTCACGCTCATCTCCACCGTGGTGGGCACCCGGCTGATGGCTCTCATCCTCCGGCTCCGGCCGCACACTGAATCGACGCTGATCACCGGCCTGATCCTGTTCTTCGTGATGTTCCCGTCGAACACCCTCACCGGGCTCGGCGGCATCGCCGTGGCAGGGCTCGCAGCGGCCGCCTCGAAGTTCCTCCTGGCCGTGCGTGGCCGCCACATCTTCAACCCCGCGGCGATCGGTGCTGTTATCGCGACGCTGCTGGGAGTCTCAGCAGCAGGGTGGTGGGTGGCCAACCCCTATCTGCTGCCGCCCGTCCTCCTCGGCGCCCTCGTGCTGCTGTACCGGAAGGGGAAACTGACTCTGGGACTGGCTTTCGTGGCGGTGAGCGCGGCCATCCTGATCGGAGGCCTCGTGGGCGACGGCCTCACCGCGGGAGCGGCCGCCCAGCTGATTTTCCTTTCCTATCCCATCCTGTTCCTCGTCGGGTTTCTGCTGACCGAACCCCTGACCCTCCCGCCGCTGCGGTGGCAGCAGCTCGCGGTCGCCGTCGTCGTCGCCGTCGTCCTCGCCTCACAGCCGAGCATCGGCCCCATCCTCCTCGGACCGGAGGTCGCCCTGGTGATCGGCAACGCGGTGGCCTTCCTGATGGGTCAGCGACGGGGTGTTCGCCTGCGCTACACCGGCCAACGACAGCTGACACCAACCAGCACCGAGCTGGTGTTCGAACCGGCCCGTCCCGTGCGGTTCGACGCCGGGCAGTACATGGAACTCACCCTCCCCCATGCACGGGCCGACGCACGCGGGGCCCGCCGGACGTTCAGCATCACCTCGGCACCCCAGGACACCTCGCGGATCAGCTTCGGCCTGCGCACCGCTGAGCCGGGCAGCTCCTTCAAGAAAGCCCTCCTCGGCCTCCGGGAGGGTGCGAGCATCACCGGCACCCTGGTGGGCGGGGATTTCCGGCTGCCCGGCGATCCCTCCGTTCCGCTGCTCCTCGCGGCGGGCGGAATCGGCGTGACGCCCTTCCTCAGCCAGCTGCGGGACGTCACGGAGCGCGGGGAGGAGCGCGACATCGTCCTGCTCTATGTCGTGGCGGCGCCGAGCGAGATCGCCTACCTGGCCGAATTGAAGGACCTCGGCACCCGCGTGATCCTGTTCGCGTCGGCAGATCCGGCCGACGACGGCGTGGTGCTGCCCGCCTCCTGGCGTTATGCCGGATCCGGCTACCCGGACGCCGACGCGCTGCTCAGGGAAATCCCGGATCTCCGCGACCGCAGGGCCTACGTCTCCGGGTCCCCGAGGATCATCGCCCACCTCAGGGCAGCGTTGAAGCAGGCCGGGACCAAACGGGTGGCTACCGACGCGTTCCTCGGGTACTGACCCGTCGGCGTTTTCGCCGGACATCGTCCACCTGCTAAGCTCGATAAGTCCTCTTGAGGGCGCGCTTGCCGCGTTCCTTGCCTTCGTAGCTCAGGGGATAGAGCGTCCGCCTCCGGAGCGGAAGGTCGTAGGTTCGAATCCTATCGAGGGCACCAGAGCAGCAGGGAAGTTCCTGTAGCGGGAAGGAGCCGCCGTCGTCCTGAAAAGGGTGGCGGCGGTTTCTTGTTCTCCGCTAGAGCGGCCGGCCGGTGAACCGTCCCCATGCCACGAAAACAGCGAGGACCAACGCCACAACGTTGATCGCGCACAGGCTGGCTTCCCCCGTCCGCGGGACGTCTGTAAAGCACCCCGCGCAGCCGGGCACCAGCCGGCGCTTGTAAGCTGTCCCGATGGCCGATACAACTCCCCGTCAGCAGCACATCATCGACACCCTCGTGGAGGCTCACGACGATCTGATGCAGGCTGACCCGCGCGCATTCCGGGCGCGGTTCCGGAAAATGGCCGCTGATCCCTACGCGTTCTATCGCGGCAGCGCCTCCATCTTCTACTCCGACATGAAGGAGCTCCAGGATCCCTGGGCGGACGAGCAGACCGGTCGGGTGTGGATCCACGGGGACCTGCATGCCGAGAATTTCGGCACCTACATGAACAACGAAGGCAAGCTGACCTTCGACGTCAACGACTTCGATGAAGCCTACGTCGGGCATTTCTCGTGGGACCTGCGGCGCTTCGCGGCTTCCCTGACGCTGCTGTGCTGGCAGAAGGCGCTTCCCGCAGAATCCACCCGCCGGCTCGCGCGGACGTATCTGGAGGCCTACCTTGCAAGGGTTGCCGATTACGTTTC
Organism: Arthrobacter sp. CAN_A214; assembly: GCF_015751955.1. Classification (NCBI taxonomy): domain Bacteria; kingdom Bacillati; phylum Actinomycetota; class Actinomycetes; order Micrococcales; family Micrococcaceae; genus Arthrobacter; species Arthrobacter sp. CAN_A214. Next base: position 59,506 of record NZ_JADOUU010000014.1, on the reverse strand, counting down.
CGATGAGAAGTCCGACTTCTCCTTCGGCCTGCACAATGCCGAGGGGACGATCTACCAGATACTGCAGGTGGCACGAGCTGCGAAACGGACCCAGCTCCTCGATTCACTGACCCTGGTCGAGGACTACGAGCGCCAGTTCCGCGACGACGGGTCCATCCGGCAGTTGGACGCCGCCGAGCGGCGCACGGTGGAAAGCGCGTTCGAGGACTACCTCGAAACGATCCCCGGCCAGGAGCGCGCGCGGCGGAGGGTGTTCTTCAGGGTCAAGGGGATCGTGGGCAAGAAGGGCTTCGGCATCGGCAGCGCCGGACTACCCACCTACAACATCCTTATCGAGGGCTTCGACGAGGCCCAGGAGAACGACATCATCCTGACAATGAAACAGTCGAATATCGCCGCACCCAGCCGGATCGTCATGGATCAGCGGATCCGGGACTACTTCCTGGACGACGGCCATCGGGCCGTCATCAGCCAGCGTTCACTTCAAACCCACACCGACCCTTTCCTGGGCTACACCACGCTCGACGGTACGTCCTTCGTCGTCTCCGAACTGTCCCCCTACAAGCGCGATCTCGACTGGGAGGACCTCACGGAGCCCGGCGACATGGAACCGGTCCTCAAGAGCCTCGGCCAGGCGACCGCCAAAATCCATTGCTCCACGGACCAGGACAGCGACCACGATCTCGTCGCCTTCCGCACGGAAATCGCCATCACCAAAGCCCTGGACGGCAGGGAGGAGGAGTTCATCGATGACATCATCTCCTTCGCGGAGGAGTATGCCGCCGCGGTCCGCAACGACCACGCGCTCTTCGTGGACGGCTTCCGGGAAGGGAAGATCACCGCGGTACCGGCCACCATCCCCAGCCCATGAGGACACGAACTGTCCTCGATACCGGGTAGCTTGGGACAATGCTCGAGACCTCGGCGCGGCTCCTGCACCTGCTGTCCCTCCTCCAGATGAGGCGGGAATGGACGGGCCCTGCACTCGCTGTACGCATGGAGGTCACGGAGCGCACGGTGCGCCGGGATATCGGAAAACTGCGCACCCTCGGCTACCCCATCCAGGCATCCCCCGGCGTTGCGGGCGGCTATCAGCTGGGCGCGGGCGCCCAGCTTCCGCCGCTGCTCCTTGATGACGACGAAGCCCTCGCCGTGGCCATCGGCCTCACCGCGGTCACCGCCAGCCCCGTCGCTGGCGTCGGCGAAGCCTCGGTGCGGGCCCTGACGAAACTCGAACAGGTACTGCCCTCGCGCCTCCGTCCGAAGTTCGCAGGCCTCCGGTCGGCGGTGACACGCATGGCAGCAGCAAGCACGCCCGTCAATCCCGAGATCCTGACGGCGCTGTCGGCAGCCATCACCGAACGGCGCTGTGTGGCCTTCCGGTACGAGAGGAACGACGGCGAATCGTCGCGTCGCGTCGTCGAGCCCTACCGGCTCGTCGATACCGGCAGGCGCTGGTACCTCGTGGCGTGGGACGCCACTCGACAGGACTGGCGCACCTTCCGCGTGGACCGGTGCAGGAGCGTTCCTGTGCAGCGTGAACGGTTCCTTCCGCGTCCGCTGCCTGCCGCCGACCTCGCGAAGTACGTCCAGCAGTCCATCACGCGCTCGCCCTATCTGTACGACGCCGTCATCCGGTTCCAGGCACCCCTCGCGGACGTCCAGCAGCGAATCCCACCGGACATCGCTGAACTGGAGGCGGACGGCGAGCAGCACACCATCCTTCGTGCCGGATTCGACTCGCTCGATTACCCGTTGGCCCATCTTGCCGCCCTCGATTTCGACTTCGAGATCCTCGAGCCTCCGATCATGCGGGAGCAGGCCCGGCAGCTGGCGTCGAGGCTCCAGCGCGCGGCAGGCCTACCTCTCGGTCCGGGTGACGGGGAACCACCGGCCACACCCTAGAATTGGGGTAACTATGGCACTGACTATTTCCTACCCCGCCGAACTTCCGGTCTCGGAACGCCGCGCGGACATCCTGGCGGCGATCGCCGCGAACCAGGTCACCATCATCGCCGGTGAGACCGGCTCGGGAAAGACCACCCAGATCCCGAAGATGTGCCTCGAACTCGGCCTTGCCGAACGCGGCCTCATCGGCCATACCCAGCCGAGGCGCCTTGCTGCTCGCACTGTTGCCGAGCGCATCGCCGAAGAGCTCGACGTGAAACTGGGCGCGGAAGTGGGCTACCAGGTGCGGTTCACCGGAGAGGTGAGCCGCAGCACCAAGATCAAGCTGATGACCGACGGCATCCTCCTCGCCGAGATCCAGCACGACCGCATGCTGCGCAAGTACAGCACCATCATCATCGACGAGGCCCACGAGCGCAGCCTGAACATAGACTTCATCCTCGGTTACCTCAAGCGTGTCCTGCCGCAGCGTCCGGACCTGAAGGTGATCATCACCTCGGCCACCATCGATCCGGAACGCTTCGCGCAGCACTTCGCCGCCGACGCCGCCCTGGCGGAGACCACGCCCGCGCCGATCATCGAGGTCTCGGGCCGCACCTATCCCGTGGAGATCCGTTACCGGCCGCTCGACCAGCCCGCCGGCGGTGCTTCCGACGACGGCGACGGACCGGACAGTGAACTCGAGGAGGAACGCGATCCGCTCGACGCCGTGTGTGACGCCGTCGACGAACTCGCGTTCGAAGCGCCGGGGGACATCCTGGTGTTCTTCTCCGGCGAACGGGAAATCCGCGATGCCGCCGACGCCCTGAGGGCACGCGTCCAGACGAATCCCCGGCTCCGCGGCACCGAGATCCTCCCCCTCTTCGCCCGGCTGTCCCTCCAGGAACAGCACCGGGTCTTCAGCACGGGCAGCGCGGGCCGCCGGATCGTCCTGGCCACGAACGTCGCTGAAACCTCCCTGACGGTTCCCGGGATCAAGTACGTGATCGACACCGGCACGGCCCGCATCTCGCGCTATTCGCACCGCACCAAGGTGCAGCGCCTCCCGATCGAGCGGGTGTCCCAGGCCTCCGCCAACCAGCGGTCCGGCAGGTGCGGGCGGGTCTCCGACGGCATCGCCATCCGCCTGTACTCGGAGGAGGACTACGGCTCGCGGAGGCCCTTCACCGATCCGGAGATCCTGCGCACCAGCCTCGCCGCCGTCATCCTGCAGATGACGGCGATGGGCGTGACGCGGGGTCCGCGGGACATCGCCGAATTTCCCTTCGTCGAGCCGCCGAACTCGAAAGCGATCAACGACGGCGTGACCCTCCTCAAGGAGCTGGGCGCCCTGAAGGACGACGGCGGTCTCTCCGGCGTGGGACGAAAGCTCGCCCAGCTCCCGGTGGACCCCCGGCTGGGGCGCATGATCGTGGAGGCCGGAAAGCGCGGCTGTGTCCGTGAGGTGATGGTGCTCGCCGCGGCCCTGACCATCCAGGACCCTCGTGAACGTCCACAGGCCGACCAGGCTGCGAAGCTGCAGACGGCGACCGAGAAGCACAAGCGCTTCCTCGACGAGAATTCGGACTTCACGGCCTACCTCAACCTGTGGCGCTACCTTCAGAAGCAGCAGAAGGAACTGTCGTCGACGCAGTTCCGCAAACTGTGCCGCAACGAATACATCAACTACCTCCGCGTCCGTGAGTGGCAGGATCTTTTCGCCCAGCTCCGGCAGCTCGCAAAGCCCCTCGGCATTACGCTCTCCGCCGGGGAAGTGGACCCCGTGGGGCTGAGCGACGCGGTCCATATCAGCCTTCTCTCCGGACTGCTGAGCCATATCGGCCTGTATGACCAGCGCAAGCGTGAATACGCAGGAGCCCGCGGTACCAGGTTCGCCGTGTTCCCCGGTTCAGCCCTGTTCAAGAAATCCCCCGACTGGGTCATGGCCGCCGAACTCGTCGAGACCTCACGGCTCTGGGCGAGGGTGGCTGCGCGGTTCGACCCGCTCTGGGCGGAGGAGGTAGCCCCGAACCTCGTCAAGCGCAGCTTCAGCGAACCCCACTGGTCCCGGAAGTCCGGCTCGGTGATGGCATATGAGAAGGTCACGCTTTACGGCGTCCCGATCGTGCCGCAGCGCCGGATCAACTATGGGCGCGTCGACCCGGAGGTTGCCCGCGAATTGTTCATCCGCCATGCACTCGTCGAGGGCGACTGGAAGACGCACCACAAGTTCTTCGCCCGCAACACCGCACGCCTTGCCGAGATCGAGGAACTCGAGAACCGGCTGCGCCGCAGGGACCTCCGGGTGGATGACGAGACGCTGTTCGAATTCTACGACGCGCGGCTCGGCCCCGAGGTGGTCTCGGAGCGGCACTTCGACGCGTGGTGGAAGCAGGCACGGCAGGACAACCCGGACCTGCTCGATTTCAAGCCCGAGGAGCTGTTGAGCGACGACGCCGACAGCCTCGACGAGGCGGCATTTCCCACCAGTTGGCACCAGTCCGGTTTCGAGCTGCCCCTGCACTATGAGTTCTCCCCGCTGACGACGGGAGCCGCCGACGGCGTGACGGTGACCATTCCGGTCCTCTTCCTCAACCAGCTCGAGGCGAAGCCTTTCCGTTGGCAGATCCCCGGGCTGCGCGTGGAGCTCGTGAGTGCACTCATCAAATCGCTGCCCAAGCAGGTCCGCAAGAATTTCATCCCCGCGCCGGATGTCGCGCGTTCGGCGGTCGAGGCCCTGACCACCGATTTCGACCCTGCTACTGATGACCTCGAACAATCGCTCGAGCTGGCGCTGCGCCGCCTCAAGGGGCACATCATTCCGCCGGGATCATGGAACTGGTCGGTGTTGCCCCCGCACCTGCTGATGACGTTCCGGATTGTCGACGCGAAGGGCCGAATCCTCGATGAGGGGCCCGACCTCGACGTCCTCAAGGAATCGCTCGCACCGGCGGTCAGCCGTGCCATCGCCGAGTCCCTCGGAGCCACACCGGGCACCGCCGGGCCCGGCCGGAACGGCGCCCGGCTGCAGGCGGCAGGTCCCGGAGAGCGGAACCACGTAGCCTCCCGCGCTCCGGGCTTCCCTGCGGGAACCAACGGGTCCGGCCCCACCGACGGTGTCCGGGGCGTGCAGCCGGCCATCGCAGAGGTAACGGGACAGGTGTCCTGGACCTTCGGCACACTCCCTCGCGACGTGTCCCGCACCGTGGCCGGGCATCTGGTCACCGGTTACCCTGCCCTCGTGGATGAAGGCTCCTCAGTAGGGCTGCGGGTCTTTCCCTCCGCGGGGGAGCAGGCGGAGGCCATGCGGGCCGGCGTCATCCGGTTGCTCTCCCTCCGCGTCCCGAGTCCCGCCAAGTACGTCCTTGAACACCTCAGCAACACCGAGAAACTCACCTTCAGCCAGAACCCGCACGGCAGCGTTGCGGAACTGATCCGGGACTGTTCACTGGCCGCCATCGACAAGCTGGTCCCGGAACAGCTGCCGTGGACCGAACAGGACTTTTCCAGCCTGTACGAGCAGGTGAGGGCCGAACTGATCGACACGGTCTTCACCGTCACGGCGACCGTGGAAACCATTCTGTCGAGCAACCGCCGCATCCAGAAGCAGCTCAAAGGCACCACGAGTCTTGCTCTGATTACTGCGCTGGGCGACGTCCGCAGCCAGCTCGAGCAACTCGTGTACCCGGGGTTCGTCGCGAAGACCGGCTATGCCCAGCTGGCCCACCTCCCCCGCTACCTGCGCGGGATCGAGGTCCGGCTCGACAAGCTGACCTCCAATGTCCAGCGCGACGGCCTGAACACCACACTGGTCCAGCGCCTTGAGGATGAGTACGACGACGCCGCATCGGCACTTGCCGCTTCAACCCGCCGGACGCCCCCGGGGCTGCTGAAGGTGCGCTGGATGCTCGAGGAACTACGGATCAGCCTGTTCGCGCAGGAGCTGGGCACTGCCTACTCGGTTTCGGAGAAGCGCATCCGCACCGCCGTGAACGACGCCCTGAGCGCGAAGGCGGCCTAGCCGTACGATTCGGGTTCGCGGGGATTCCCGCACTCCGACCCGCACCGGATCCCGGCATGTCCCTTCGAGCTCCTACCCGGCAGGGACGTGATTCCCGTAGCCCGCCGCTCGGAGTGCTTCCCGAAGCGCCTGCGCGATCCGGTCCAGGTCCTGCGGGTCCGGTGAATGGTCGACGCGGTGGACATCGAAGTCCTCCGGACCCTGCGCGGGCCAGACATGCACGTGGAGGTGCGGCACCTCGAATCCCTCCAGCAGCACGCCCACGCGTTTTGCGGCGAACAGCTCCTGCTGTGCAGTGCCGATACGCTGCGCCACCGCCATGAGGCGGGTCAGCGTCTGTGTATCGGCGTCGAGCCAGTGCTCGATCTCCCGGCGCGGGAGAACCAGCGCATGGCCGGGCGTGATGGGCGCGATCGTGAGGATCGCCACCACCTCGTCGTCCTCCCAGAGAAAACGGCCGGGAATCTCGCCGTTGATGATCTTCGTGAAAAGGGTGCTCACTCGTCCTCCTGGAGTCGGGGTCGCCGGTGACTTGCGTTCGGGCACGGAGGTTCGCAGGGGCGGCGGTGCGGGGCGACCGGGAAACATGTTCCGACGCTACCCGTGCCCCACCGGTGTTGGCCACCTGGAGGCACGGGCAGGTAAGCCCCGGCGGCACGGAGGGTTGGGTCTCAGGCGCCGGTTGCCACCGGAAGCTCGGCCCGCGAGGACCACTGCGACCAGGAGCCCGGGTACAGCGCCGCCGGGTACCCTGCTATTTCGAGTGCTGCGATCTCGTGGGCGGCAGTGACCCCGGAGCCGCAGTAGACGGCGATGGGCGCATTGCCGTCAGCGCCGAGCGCGGCGAACCTCGCCGCCAGCTCGGGAGCGGGCCGGAACCTCTTGTCCGGCTGGAGGTTCTCGGTAGTGGGCGCGCTCCGTGCGCCGGGGATATGGCCGGCCTTCGGATCGACCGGCTCCACCTCACCGCGGAACCGTTCAGCAGCGCGGGCATCGAGCAGCACTCCCTGCCACTGGAGGCCGCTCAGGTCAAGAAGCTCGACGACCGGCATTGCACCGGAGCCCAGTGCCACCGAACCGAGGCAGTGCTGCTCCTCGCCACTCTCGAGTTCGAAACCTGAAGCACGCCAGGCGGACAGGCCGCCGTCGAGCAGTGCTACCGATGCGAAGCCCGCATCGCGGAGGAGCCACCACAGGCGGGCCGCGGCCAGGGTGCCGTTGTCGTCATAGGCCACCACGACATCACCGTCGTTGATGCCCCACTGGCGGGCTGCCTCCTGCAGCGCCTCGGGTTCGGGAAGCGGATGCCGTCCCGAACCGGGAAACGGCGCTGCACACAACTGGGTTTCAAGATCCACATACACCGCTCCCGGGATGTGTGCTTCGCGGTAGTTCCGGTGGCCGTGGGGGTCGCCCAACACCCACCGGACATCCAGCAGAACCGTCTGCGCGCCGGAGGTCATCCGGTCCCGCAGCGTCTGCACGTTCATCAGAGTCTCCATCAAGATCTCCTTCTGGAATGTGACCGGCACCACGGCCGGTCCTGATGCCCGTCAGTTCACCACAGCCGCATCCGGATCACCAACCGGCGCGTGGTTGCACGCGTCGAATCGACGGCTCTTCCCCTTTCCTGCGGGAAATCCGCTGCTAGACCTCGACGCTCTCACCAGGGGAAAGGTGCCGGTAGGTGGAGCCGTATTCCGAGCCGATGCACTTCACGTGGTTTTCCACGAGGCCCAGCCCCGCGTCATTGAGCAGGGCGTCATGGATGGGAAACGCCTGCGGAGCGCGGACGGCGACCACGAAGTCGATCACCTCGCCGACTTTCGACCAGGGGGCGTGGAGGGGCACCAGCAGGTTCTGCACGGAAATCCCGGAGGGAACCACGAAGGAATCCCCCGGGTGGTACACGTTGCCCTCGACGAGGTAGCCGACGTTCGCCACCATCGGGATCAGCGGATGGATCAGCGCGTGCTGGCCGCCGAAGGTACGAACGGCAAACCCCGCCGCCGTGAACTCGGAGTTCCTTTCCACGGGATGCACGCGGCCGGCGGCGTCCTCGTCGAGCCGTGCCTGCAGCGACTGCGCAACCCCCGGCGGTGCCCACAACTCAAGGTCCTCTTTTGTGCGCAGGGCGGCAACGACGGCGTCCTCGTCAAGATGGTCGGCGTGCTCGTGGGTGATGAGCACCGCCTGGGCGCCGTCCAGGGCTTCGTCCACCTCGGAGAAGGAACCCGGATCGAACACCAGCACCGAACCCTCGCGCTCGAGGCGGACACAGGCGTGCGTGAACTTCGTCAGCTTCATACCCGACAGACTACCGCCGTGCCGCTGATAATCTGGAGGAGAAAAGCCGGCCCGATCAACGTGCCGGCACCTCCGCTGAAAAGGACATCTCCATGCCGCCCGAAGCGGAGCAGCCCACCCGCCGGGGTTCCGAACAGCGAGTCACCAAACAGCGCCGTGCCGTGAGCGCCGCGCTGGACAGTCTCCCTGATTTCGTAAGTACCCAGGAGCTGCACCGGGTCCTGCACGGCAGGGGCGAATCCGTGTCCCTGGCCACGGCCTACCGGATCCTCCAGTCGATGGCGGACGACGGCCTCGTCGACGTCCTGCGTAACGGCGACGGCGAAGCTGTCTACCGGCGCTGCGCTGCTCCCCACCACCATCACCACCTGCTGTGCCGCAACTGCGGGCGCGCCGTCGAGATCGAGGCACCGGCAGTGGAGCAGTGGGCCGCTCGCACCGCCGCCGAGTTCGGCTTCACCGAGGTGGCGCACACCGTGGAGATCTACGGCCTGTGTCCCGAATGCTCGGCGCAGAAGGCCGCCGGCTCCTCCTGAACCCTTCCGCCGAGCGTCGTCAGGCAGGTGCCGAGCGTCGTCAGGCAGGTACGGCGGCGCTGTGCGCGGTTGGACGCGCCCGTCCGCGGCGGCTGGCGATTCCCCTGCAGGCCAGGTACAGCGCGAACGAGATAGTGGTGACATAGGGACTGATGGGTATGCGGCCCCCGAGTGCCAGGAGGATGCCGCCCACCACTGAGGTGCAGGCGAAGATGATGCTCAACAGCACCACCACGCCGGGATGCGAGGACACTTTCAGGGCAGCGGCAGCCGGGGTGATGAGCAGGGCAAGGACCAGCAGGGCGCCCACCACCTGGATGGACAGTGCGACCGCCACGCCGAGAAGCACCATGAAGACGATCGACAGTCCCCGCACCGGCACACCGCGAGCCTCAGCAAGGTCCGCGTCGGCGCTGGCAAAGGTGAGCGGTCGCCAGATGGCGACCAGGGCACCCATCACGACGACGGCGCAGCCGACCAGCAGGTTCAACTGGACAGCGTCCACCGAGACGATCTGCCCGGTCAGCAGGCCGAATTTGTTGGCGGCCCGCCCCTCATACAGCGCGAGGAACAGGATGCCGAGTCCCAGACCGAACGGCATCACGACGCCGATGATCGAATTCCGATCCCGCGCCCGAATTCCCATGACCCCGAGCACCAGTGCCGCGAGCACCGAGCCGACCAGTGAGCCGAACACCGCGTTGGTTCCCACCAGCAGCGCGAAGGCGGCGCCGGCGAAGGAGAGTTCGGCTATTCCGTGCACGGCGAAGGCGAGGTCGCGCATCATGACGAACGTCCCGATGAGGCCGCCCAGCAGGCCCAGCACCGCCCCGGCTATCAGCGAGTTCTTCACCAGCGGCAGGAGTTCTGCGTAATTGTCGAAGTTGAACACGGCAGTGAGGAATTCCTGCAGGTCCATTTCAGTCCTCCGCGCCGTGGTGGTGGTGGGTGGTGGCATCGGGCAATCCCACCACGATGATCCGTCCGTCGTGATGGAGCACCTCGACCGGGCTGTTGTAGAGCCCCGAAAGAACCTCGCTGGTCATGACGTCCTTCGGTGCGCCCACCCGGAACTGACCGTTCGCGAGGTACAGGACTCGGTCCACGTAGTCGATGACCGGATTGATCTCGTGGGTGACGAAAACCACGACACTGTTCTTCTCGTGGCACTGCCGGTTGATCAGCGAACTCACCGCCTGCTGGTGGTGCAGGTCGAGGGACAACAGCGGTTCGTCGCACAGCAGGACGCTTGGCTCGGTCGCCAGCGCCTGCGCCGCACGCAACCTCTGCTGCTCGCCCCCGGAGAGCCTGCCTACAGGAGCATCGGCGTAGGAAAACGATCCCACCTCTGCCAGGAGGGCATCGACCCGCGCGTTGTGGGCGCCGTTCCGAAGCCTCACCCCCCAGCGGTGGCCGTCCAGCCCGAGTCCCACCAGATCCCGGGCACGCAGCGGAGTTTCCGGCGGGAAGGACTTCTGCTGGGGGATGTAACCGATCTGCCGGCTGCCCCGCCGGATCCGCCTGCCCTCGATCCGGGCGGTTCCGGTGTCAAGGTCCTGGAGGCCCAGCAGCACCTTCAGCAGACTCGTCTTTCCTGAGCCGTTCGGACCGAGCACCGCAAGGAATTCACCCGGCATTATGTCGAGATCGAGTCCACTCCACAGGGTGCGGGTGCCGAAGGAGAGCGACGCGTTCCTCAGGCTCACCACAGGTGTGGTCACGGTTTCTCCAGGTTGTACGTACTGCAGAGTCGGCAGGGGGATCACGCGGTACTACTTCCGGGTTGAAAGCCGTCGGCCGCCGCGCTGGGACTTCTCAGTCAATCACAGCGCGGCGGCACGGAGAGAATGCTGGGTGGGTTCACCGATGAAGATTCCGCCCAAGGTCAGGTTCCCGCTACCGCCGCGACATTCGCGGTATTCGCCGTCATCCAGGAGAGGAAGTCCTCGCCGTCGGGCAGGGTTTCGGTGAAGTTGACCACCGGCACTCCGGCCTCCTCGGCCGCAGCCTTCACGGACTGCGTCTGCGGACCCTCCGTCTGGTTGTTGTTGGCGAGGAATCTCACCGACCCGGAGGCGACGAGCGTCTGCATCTCGTTGAGCACCGCCACCGGCACATCCGTTTCTTCCTCGATCGCCTCGCTGTAGCCGGCCGGCGTGACATTGACGAAGCCAGCGGCCTCCAGCAGGTACACCGGCACCGGCTCGGTTACTGCCATGTCTCCCCCGCCGCCCGTTGCCCGGATATCGGCCAGGGAATCCTCGACACCGCCGAGGCCCTCCTTGAAGGCGGCTGCGCGCTCCTCGTAGTCGCCGGCATTGGCTTCGTCCAGGCCTGCGAGCTTGCCTGCGATCGTGTCGGCGAGGCCGGACATCGCTGGAAGGTCGTACCAGACGTGCTCGTTGAACGAACCGTGGGCGTGGCCTTCCTCCTCGGCATGTCCCTCTTCTTCGGCGTGCCCGTCCTCGGCATGGTCCTCTTCCTCGGCATGCTCGTCCGGTGCTCCCTCGAGTCCTGAGACTTCGACGGCGCTGACGATCGCGTCGTGGTCGATCTCCGTCTCGTCGGCGAGCCGGTGCAGGAAGGGGTCATAGCCGCCGCCGTTCTCGACGACGAGATCGGCTTTCGACACCGCGAGTTTGTCCTGGACCGTGGCTTCATAGGAGTGCGGGTCCTGGCTCAGGCTCGTGACGATGGCCGTGACCTCGACGTCGTCCCCGCCGATCGCCTCCGCGATGCTTCCGTAGACGTTTGTACTCGTCACCACCTGCAGCTTTTCGGCGGAGCTTCCCGACGGAGCGTCGGATGCGGTACCGGACCCGGTTCCGCATGCCGAGACCGACAGGGCAACCAGTGCGATGCCGGTGAGGAACTGGGTGGGTCGTCGCGTGAATCCGCGGTGCATGGGTGCCTCGATCACAGTAATGAGAATTGTTTACGTTAGTAGCTAGTCTAACCTAACGCGAATGATTCGCAAACGGGTGTTCCATGCCCCTCGGCGGAATCGACGCACGATCCGCGACGACGACGGGCGCCCCGGACAGAACCGGAACGCCCATCGTTTCCTGCGGTGTTCATTGAGCCGGCCGGCTGAACCTAGCGGGACAGTCGCGTCTCGGGTTCGGTCACGCCCTCACCGGACCTCCGGGCACCCTGGTTCTGTGTGACGTCGCGGATCTCACCGATCAGCTGCTCGATGACGTCCTCGAGGAACAGCACTCCCTGCGTGCCGCCGTCCGGACCGAGCACGCGCGCCAGGTGGGACCCGGTCTTCTGCATGACCGTGAGCGCATCCTCGATGCCGTCGTGCAGGTTGAGGTTGGCGAGGGTGCGGACCTTGTTCTCGGTGATGGGTTTCGAGTACATGGCCTGGGGCAGGGACATGATGTCCTTCAGGTGGATGTAGCCCGTGAGGTTGCTGCTCTCGTCCACCAGGACGAAGCGTGAGAATCCAGTGCGCCCCACGGTCCTCTCGAAGTCCTCAGGGGTGGAATCCGTCCTCATCGTCACCAGCTCGGCGAGGGAAACCATCGAGGTCTCCGCCGTCTGCCCGGAGAATTCGAGCGCACCCGAGATAAGGCCCGATTCGTCGTCGACCAGGCCGCTCCTCGTCGATTCCTCGACGATCGACTGCACTTCCTCGAGGGTGAACGTCGAGGAGACCTCGTCCTTCGGATCCACGCGCAGGGCCTTCAGGATATGGTTCGCCGACCAGTTGAGTGTCGAGATGACGGGATTGACCACCCGCGCAACCATCACCAGCGGCGGTGCCAGCAGGAGCGCGGCCTTGTCCGCCACCGACACCGAGATGTTCTTCGGCACCATTTCCCCGAACGTCACATGCAGGAACGTCACGAGCAGCAGCGCGATGCCGAAGGCGATTCCATCAGCGAAACCAGCCGGGGTTCCGACGGCCTCGAGCGGCACCACCAGCAGGTGGTGGATGGCGGGCTCGGCCACCTGGAGGATCAGCAGGGAACAGACGGTGATCCCCAGTTGCGCACAGGCGAGCATGAGCGAGACATGCTCCATGGCCCAGAGTGTGGTCTTGGCGCGCTTCGACCCTGCGTCGGCCAGGGGTTCGATCTGGCTGCGGCGGGCCGACATGACGGCGAATTCCGCACCGACGAAGAACGCGTTGCCCATCAGGAGCACGATCAGCCAAAGAATTCCGGCCCAGTCGCTCATCGCTTCCCTTCCTTGACCGCGGTGCTGCCGGAACGTCCGGCGCCGGTTGCGGCACTCCTCGCCTGTGCTGCGCCGTCGGGCCCCGGACCGGTCCGGTCAACCCGGCCGATCTCATCGGCTTCGTCCGTGGCGGCAGGCACCGACGGTACAAAACGGACTCGGTCTATCCTGCGGCCGTCCATGCGCTCGATCTCGAGCATGCCGTTCTCGACTTCCACGCGGTCGCCCACTGTTCCCAGACGCCCCAGTTCGGCCATGACGAAACCACCCACCGTCTCATAGCCCGCCTCGTCAGGCACCACGAGCAGGGGAATCTGCTCGCTGACCTCATCGGGTCGGAGGAGCGCCGGGAAATACCAGTCTCCGGTGGCGCTCTGCAGCACACCGGGCTTCAGCTTGTCGTGCTCGTCGGCGACCTCGCCGACAATCTCCTCGACGAGGTCCTCGAGCGTCGCAACACCGGCCGTGCCGCCGTACTCATCGAGGACCACCGCGAGCTGCAGGTTCGCGTCACGCAGTTCGCGGAGCAGTGAGTCGAGGTGCACCGTTTCAGGTACCCGCAGCACCTCCGTCATGATGGTGCCCGCAGGAAGCTTTGCGCGGCGGTCCCGCGGCACCGCCACTGCCTTCTTCACGTGCACCACGCCGCGGATGTCGTCGGCGGACTCGCCGATCAGCGGAAAGCGCGAGTAGCCGGTGCGGCGGGCCAGTTCGACGACGTCGGCAACGGTCTGCTCCGAATCGATCGTCTCCATCCGGATGCGGGGCGTCATGACGTCGGCCGCGGTCCGTTCCGAGAACGCGAAGGTCCGGGCCAGGAAGTTCGCCGTCCCGGCATCGAGGGTTCCCATCTCCGCTGAGCGACGCACCAGCGAGGACAGCTCGGAAGGGGTGCGCGCACCCGAAATCTCTTCCTTCGCCTCGAGCCCGAAAATGTTCAGCACCCGGTTCGAGAACCCGTTGAGCACGACGATCGCGGGCTTGAACACTGCCGTGAACAGCAGTTGCGGCCGGGCGAGGGTGCGGCCCACCTGGAACGGGAGGGAAATCGAGAGGTTCTTCGGCACCAGCTCGCCGATCAGCATCGACAGCAGTGTTGCGAGGGTCATCGCGATGACGATGGACACCGTGGCGACGGCCGGCCCGGAAAGCCCCAGCCCGCCCAGCGGCCGCTCGAGCAGGCTCGCGACCGACGGCTCCATGACGTAGCCCGTCAGCAGCGTCGTCATCGTGATGCCCAACTGGCAGCTCGAGAGCTGCGTCGAAAGCGATTTCAGGCACCTCAGGAGCGGTTCGGCCTTCTTGTCGCCGGCGTCGACCGCGCGCTGCACATAGGTCTGGTCGAGTGCCACGAGCGAGAATTCGACGGCCACGAAAAAGCCGGTTCCGAGAACCAGCAGGATTCCCGCGGCCAGGTAGATCCATTCCATTACGCTGCCACCGCCTGGAGCGGGATTGCAGCAGGGGGGGGAGCCGTCCGGCAGATCCGGTGTTCAGCGAAGGGAACCCCGGGCCTGGAGGGCTCCGCGAGCGGCTCCGCACCGGCGTCGTCGGCGTCGGCCGGGGAAAAATCCCCACCGCTTGCCGGAGCGCTGCAAAGGAGAAGATGGGCATGTAGTCGGGGTCTGCCGGCTCGAGGCGCGGGCATCGGGCTGGACGAACGGAAGTTCGTCGTCACCGGGTGCCCCGCTGGCCGGCCCCTAGAGGAGCTGTCCATAAGGGCTCCAGTTTACCCGAGCTTCCCCGCGCTGCTCACCTTTGCGCCCATAGTGAACCGATGGCATTGCTTGCCACGGCTGTCAGGGAGTCACCAGCTCTGCTGGAGCGGGCGTCCCTCTTCGTAGCCGGCGGCGGACTGCACTCCGACGACGGCGCGCTCGTTGAATTCCCGCAGCGACCGTGCCCCTGCGTAGGTCATCGAACTGCGGACGCCGGCCGTGATCGAATCCAGCAGATCCTCGACCCCCGGCCGCGCCGGATCGAGGTACATCTTCGAGGTCGAAATGCCCTCCTCGAACAGGCCCTTCCTGGCTCGCGCGAAAACGTCCTCGCGGCGCGTACGGTTCTGCACCGCCCGGGCGGAGGCCATCCCGAAGCTTTCCTTGTACTTGCGCCCGTTGCTGTCGGTCTGCAGATCGCCGGGGCTCTCATAGGTCCCTGCGAACCAGGAGCCGATCATGACCTGGCTCGCGCCCGCCGCAAGCGCCAGGGCGACGTCCCGCGGGTAACGGACCCCGCCGTCGGCCCAGACGTGGGCCCCGAGGGCGCGCGCGGCCTCCGCGCACTCGTACACCGCGGAGAACTGCGGTCGCCCGACGGCGGTCATCATCCGGGTGGTGCACATCGCCCCTGGTCCTACACCGACCTTGACGATACTGGCCCCGGCCTGCACGAGGTCGCGGACGCCGTCGGCGCTCACCACGTTTCCGGCAACGATCGGCACGTCCGGATCGAGGCTTCGAACCGCCTTCAGTGCGTCGAGCATCTTGCGCTGGTGACCGTGGGCCGTGTCCACGACGAGGACGTCGACGCCGGCTGCCAGCAGTGCGGACGCCTTGCCCTCGACATCGCCGTTGATGCCGACGGCAGCAGCCACCCGGAGGCGTCCGCGAGCATCCACCGCGGGATCGTAGATCGTCGACCGCAGTGCGCCGGTCCGGGTGATGACGCCCTGCAGCACGCCGTCCGCGTCGGTGACCGGGGCTAGTGGTACGCCTGCGCCGTCCAGCTCCTCGAAGGCCTCCTGGAGCGCGCGCGCCGGATCGGCGTCGAAGCGCCCCGCATCGATCCCGGCTGGAGCATCGCGCATGACCGCGCCGAGGGATGCGAATCGGTCCACCCCCTCGCAATCGGAAGCGCGCACGATACCCACGCAGCGCCCGGCGTCGTCCACCACCACCACCGCGCCGTGGGCGCGCTTCTGGATCAGGTGCAGCGCATCGATCACCGTATTCCCTTGCTGGAGCTTCAGGGGCGTCTCGAAGACGGTGTGCCTGCCCTTGACCCATTCCGTCACTTCGGCAATGACCTCGGACGGGATGTCCTGGGGCAGGACGGCGAGGCCGCCGCGCCGCGCCACGGTCTCCACCATGCGGCGGCCGGTCACCGCCGTCATGTTCGCGACGACCAGCGGGATGGTGGTCCCGGTGCCGTCATCGGACGAAAGGTCGACGTCGAAGCGGGAGAGGACCTCAGATGCGGACGGCACGAGGAACACATCCGAATAGGTCAGGTCAGTGGTCGGCTGGTTGATGAAGCGCATTTTTTCTCTCCCGGCGGTCGAAGTACCGCAAAGAGTCTAGTTGTAGTGGGCCGTGCCGCCGAATCCGGTACACCCGCGCGCCGCACCGGCAGCCCGCATAATTGGCTTGTTGTGAACTCCTGTCACTAGACTGGAACAGGGTCCACCGCCGGTCGCTTCGGCCGGGATTGCTGACCACACCGCGCTCAGGCAACTTACGGAAGAGGCGTATAACAAGTGCCAGACCAGACCAGCCACCGTCTACCTGAAGAATTCGGCGGAAACGAGTGGCTTGTTGATGAGCTCTACGAGCAGTTCCAGAAGGACCGCCACTCGGTGGACAAGAAGTGGTGGAAACTGTTCGACTCGTTCGGCTCGGATAACCGGCCGGCCGAGACAGGCGGTCGCGCAGCCCCGCAGAACGGAACTCCACAAGCGGAAGCCCCGGCGGCTCCCCCGCAGGCACCTGCCGATTCCCGGCCTGTGACCCGCGAGCTGCCGGTCGTCCGCACCGAGGCCGCTGCGCCGAAAGCCTCCGGGGAATCCCCCGCCTCTGAGCAGGAATCCGGCAAACCGCCGGTGGCGAAGGAGCCCGCAGCGGCAGAGCAGAAGCCCTCCACTCCTCCCATCCCCGCCCAACTCCCCAAGTCGGCACGTAATACCGACATGGACGAAGACGCAGTGAAACCGCTGCGCGGCCCGGCGAAGGCCATCGCCACCAACATGGAGGCGAGCCTCACGGTTCCCACCGCGACGAGCGTGCGCGCCATTCCGGCGAAGCTGCTGATCGACAACCGCGTGGTCATCAACAACCACCTCGCCCGTGCCCGTGGCGGCAAGGTGTCCTTCACCCACCTGATCGGCTACGCCATCATCCGCGCACTGGCCCAGTTCCCGTCGCAGAACGTGTACTACGACGTCGTGGACGGCAAGCCCTCGTCGGTGCAGCCGGCGCACGTCAACTTCGGCCTGGCCATCGACATGCCGAAGCCGGACGGAACACGTTCGCTCGTGGTGCCGAACATCAAGAAGGCCGAGAACATGAACTTCTCGGAGTTCTGGCACGCCTACGAGGAACTCGTGAAGAAGGCACGCGGCGGCAAGCTCGGCGCGGACGACTACGCGGGCACCACTGTCTCCCTCACCAACCCGGGCGGAATCGGCACGGTGCACTCCGTCCCCCGTCTTTCCAAGGGCCAGGCCTGCATCATCGGAGCCGGAGCCCTCGAATATCCGGCCGCGTTCCAGGGCTCCAGCGACAAGACGCTCGCCCGCCACGCCATCAGCAAGACCATCACCCTGACCTCCACCTATGACCACCGGGTGATCCAGGGAGCCGGCAGTGGTGAGTTCCTGCGGATCATCCACCAGCTCCTCCTGGGTGAGCAGGGCTTCTACGACGAGATCTTCGAGTCGCTGAGGATCCCGTACGAACCGGTGCGCTGGAGCGCCGACATCCAGGTCGATCCGATGGACGAGATCAACAAGGTGGCCCGGATCCAGCAGCTCATCCATGCCTACCGGGTGCGCGGCCACCTGATGGCGGACACCAACCCGCTGGAATACGTGCAGCGCAAGCACGCCGACCTCGATGTCCGTACGCACGGCCTCACCCTCTGGGACCTGGACCGCGAATGGCCCACCGGCGGCTTCGGCGGCAAGCCGCTGCTGAAGTTCCGCGACATGCTCGGCGTGCTCCGTGACGCCTACTGCCGCACCACCGGTATCGAATACATGCACATCCAGGACCCGGTGGAGCGCCAGTGGTTCCAGGATGAGCTCGAGCACCCCTATTCCAAGCCGAGCCGCGAAGAACAACTGCGCATCCTGCACAAGCTGAACTCCGCCGAGGCGTTCGAGACATTCCTGCAGACGAAGTTCGTGGGTCAGAAGCGTTTCTCCCTCGAAGGCGGCGAATCGCTGATTCCGCTGCTCGACGCCATCATCTCCGGAGCAGCCGACGACGGCCTCGACGAGGTGGCCGTCGGCATGGCGCACCGCGGGCGCCTGAACGTGCTGACGAACATCGCCGGCAAGACCTACGCGCAGGTCTTCCGCGAGTTCGAGGGCACCCAGGATCCCCGCTCCGTGCAGGGCTCGGGCGATGTGAAGTACCACCTCGGAACCGAGGGCACCTTCACCTCCGACGCCGGGAACGAGACGCGGGTCTACCTCGCGGCCAACCCCTCGCACCTCGAAGCGGTGGATCCGGTGCTCGAGGGCATCGTCCGAGCCAAGCAGGATCTCCTCGACCAGGGGGACTCCTTCCCGGTCCTTCCGATCCTGATCCACGGCGATGCCGCCTTCGCCGGCCAGGGAGTCGTCGCCGAGACGCTCAACCTCTCCCAGCTGCGCGGCTACCGCACGGGTGGCACCATCCACGTCATCGTCAACAACCAGGTGGGATTCACGACCTCGCCGACGTCGTCGCGCTCGTCGGTGTACTCGACCGACGTCGCAAAGATGGTGCAGGCGCCGATCTTCCACGTCAACGGTGACGATCCCGAGGCCGTGGTCCGCGTGGCGCAGCTGGCATACCAGTTCCGCCAGCGCTTCAACAAGGACGTCGTGATCGACATGGTGTGCTACCGCCGCCGTGGACACAACGAGGGCGATGACCCCTCGATGACCCAGCCGATGATGTACAACCTGATCGAGGCGAAGCGCTCGGTCCGCAAGCTCTACACCGAGGCGCTGATCGGCCGCGGGGACATCACGCAGGAGGAAGCCGAGCAGGCGCTGCGTGACTACCAGGAGCGGCTCGAGCGGGTCTTCGCGGAGACCCACGCCGCGCAGACCTCACCGATCCCGGTGGTCACCAAGGATCCCGCGGCGGTCTCCAATATCGAGCGGCCCTTCGCCCAGCAGTCCGACACGGGCACCGGGGCTCCGGCGACCACCGCGATCTCCCCCGAGACGCTCGCACACATCGGCAAGGCCCACACGAGCATTCCCGAGGGCTTCACCGTGCACCCGAAGCTCAAGGCGCTGCTCGACAAGCGCGAGCAGATGTCACGCGAGGGTGCCATCGACTGGGGCTTCGGCGAGATCGCCGCCTTCGGTTCACTCCTCATGGAGGGGGTGCCGGTGCGTCTCGCCGGTCAGGACACACGGCGCGGTACCTTCGTCCAGCGCCACGCAGTGTTCCACGACCGCGCAACGGGTGAGGAATGGCTGCCGCTCGGTGATCTGAGCACGGGCCAGGCGAAGTTCTGGATCTACGATTCCCTGCTGTCCGAATACGCAGCCATGGGCTTCGAGTACGGCTACTCGGTGGAGCGCCCCGATGCACTCGTGATCTGGGAAGCGCAGTTCGGTGATTTCGTCAACGGCGCCCAGACCATCATCGACGAGTTCCTCAGCTCGGCGGAGCAGAAGTGGGGCCAGCGCTCATCGCTGGTGCTGATGCTTCCACACGGCTACGAAGGCCAGGGCCCCGACCACTCCTCAGCACGGATCGAACGCTTCCTGCAGATGTGTGCCGAGGAGAACATGGTGGTCGCCAACCCGAGCAGCGCGGCGTCGCACTTCCACCTCCTCCGGCGCCACGCCTACAGCCGGCCGCGCAAGCCGTTGATCATCTTCACTCCCAAGCAGCTGCTGCGGCTGAAGGCAGCGGCGAGTTCGGTGGAGGACTTCACGCAGGGCAGCTTCCAGCCGGTCATCCTCGACACCCTCGAGACGCCGGCAAACGACGTCGAGCGCGTCATTCTGGTGTCGGGCCGCCTGTACTACGATCTGCTGTCGTCGCGCCAGAAGACGGACGACCAGAAGACGGCGATTGTGCGCGTGGAGCAGCTGTACCCGCTTCCCGTCGCTGAGATCACCGCGGCCCTGGATACCTACCCCAACGCAGAAGTGGTCTGGGCCCAGGATGAACCGGCCAACCAGGGCCCGTGGCCGTTCATCGGACTGAACCTCCCGCAGGAGCTGGATCGGAAGGTGCGGCTCGCCTCGCGTCCGGCGTCGGCGGCCACCGCCACCGGTTCGGCAAAGCATCACGCAGTGGAGCAGGAGCTTCTGCTCCGCAAGGCGTTCGGCCGAAAGTAATCAGCCCATACGTATGATGTTGGGTGGGGCTTCGGCCCCACCCCACGCGTTTAAGGCAGGTTCAAGGCAGGGTATGCCATGTCTTCCGCTGATAGTCACGCATCATCACTCATGCACCATTCCAACGATCAGTAAACCGAGGGACCAGTGGAACAACGCAGAATCCGGCTAGCAGCAGTGGGCGACGAACTCCTGGCGGGCCTGGGCGACCCGCGCGCGCTCGGCTGGTTCGGACGCGTCATGGCACGGACCGCGCCGGAGAACGTGCTGGTCGAGTCCTATATCCTCGCAGCTCCGCAGGAGGGGACGGAGTCCCTTGCCAACCGCTGGCTCCAGGAGGTGGGACGCCGCTTCGACGACGGCTTCGAGAACCGTCTCGTCATCGGTCTCTCCGACCGCGATCTGGACCTGGAGCTGTCGACGGCCCGCAGCCGGCTGAACCTCGCGAACATCCTCGACGGCGCCGCCCACATGAGCGTCAAGGCCCTTGTCGTCGGCCCTCCCCCCGGCCTTGATCCAGAGCGCAACCGCCGCCTCGCGGATCTCTCGACCGCCTTCGCCGATGTGACCACCCGGCGCAAGCACGTGTACGTGGATACCTTTACGCCGCTCCTTGCCCACGAGCAGTGGCGCAACGACCTCGCCTCCAATGGCGGCGGCCCCGGCCAGGCAGGCTACGGGCTTATGGCGTGGCTCGTGCTGCACCGCGGTTGGTACCAGTGGCTGGAGATCCCCGCCTCCGAATAGGAGGAACGGCTCGACCACTCCGGCCCCTTCGTTACCGAACGGTGACAACATTACCGGCTGGTAACGAATGGGTTATATCTCGTTCACTGGGTGTCCGAAGGCAACGATCTCTGGTTATGCTGTGGGAAGTGTGATTGCCGTCACGGTTGCAATCTGCTTCAGCGGGACTGATCACCGGCTCCTGCGCCCCTAGCACAGTAAGGAAATCGAATGCGTAATAAGCGCACAATGTCGCTCACGGCTCTCTCCATCGGAGCGCTCATGCTGAGCGCCTGTGGGTCTGCGGGCGGAACCGCGGAGACCCCCACCGAGGGCGGCGCCGAGGAAAGCCTTGCGTCCACCATCAACGTGGCCATCAGCCAGACACCTGACGCCTACAACGGCGACACCGCCAATGCCAACAGCGTCTACAACACCTATGTCGACAATCTGGTGCACAGCGGGTTCGTGGCTTTCAACGCTGAGGGAAACCTCGAGCGCGATGAGGATTTCGGAACCTACGAGAAGACGAGCGACGATCCACTGACCGTCAAGTACACCATCAGCGACGATGCTGTGTGGTCCGACGGCACCGCCATCGACTACGACGACTTCCTGCTGCAGTGGGCCGCGGCGTCGGGCAAGCACCCGAGCGGCGAGAAGGACCCGGATAGCGGAGCCGACGTCGACATCTTCCAGGCCGCCTCCAACAACGGCTGGGGCCAGACTGAAATGCCGGAGGGCGAACCGGGCGGCAAGGAGATCGAACTCGTCTACTCCGAGCCCTACGCGGACTGGGAAGCGCTGGTCGACAACTTCATGCCGGCACACGTGGCGGCGGAGCAGGCCGGGCTATCGGCCGAGGGGGACGGCGCGGAGCTGATCGAAACCATCCAGGCCGGCGACATCGCGGCACTCACGCCCGTTGCGGACTTCTGGAACACCGGCTGGAACTACGAGGCAGATCTCCCGAGCCTGCCCGATGCGGCTCTCATCCCCTCGTCCGGCCCGTACATGCTGGACAACGCCACCAACGGCACGCTCACCATGGTGAAGAACGAGAACTACTGGGGCGAGGCGAAAGCCGGGCAGACCGAGACGATCGTCTACAAGACCATCGTGGACGAGGAAGTCGTGCAGGCCCTGCAGAACGGCGACGTCGACGTCATCGACCCTTCCAGCCCCACGGTCGACACCAAGGCGGCCCTCGAGGCGATCGGCGAATCGGTCACTGTCGAAACCGGCGAGCAGCTCACCTTCTCCCACGTCGATCTGGACCAGCGTCCCGGCGCGGTCTTCGAGGACCTCAGGGTCCGCCAGGCCTTCGCCAAGTGCATCCCGCGTGCCGACATGGTGGACAAGTTCGTGACACCGATCGAACCGAACGGCTCGGTCCTCAACCTGCACGAGTACCAGCCCGCGCAGGAGGACTACCAGACCGTGCTCGATGGAGCACCGGCCGCCCAGAATGACGGCGTCGCCGACATCGAGGGCGCCAAGGCACTGCTCGAGGAAGCGGGCAAGACCGAGCCCGTCAAGGTCTCCATGATGCACGCCTCCACGAGCCAGCTCCGCGCTGACCAGGTCGCGCTCGTCAAGGCCTCCTGTGACCAGGCAGGCTTCGAGATCACCGCCCAGCCCGACGCCGAGTGGAGCGCCAAGCTCTCCCAGCCCGGAGCATGGGACGCAGTGGTCTTCGGCTGGGCCGGATCCGGGCTCGTCGCATCCGGCGAGTCGATCTATGTCTCGGACGGAGCGCAGAACTTCGGCGGCTACTCCGATGAGGAAGTCGACCGCATCTGGGGCGAGATCGTCACCAACACCGATCCCGAGCAGGTTGTCCCGCTGAAGACCGAACTCGAGCAGAGGCTTGCCGAGACGCAGTACAACGTGGTGTTGTACGCGAACCCGGGCATCGCCGCCTACAACTCCAATGTTGAAGGCGTGGTCCTCAACCCGACCCAGACGGGCCTGACCTGGAATGCCTACGAATGGACGAAGAAGAACGGCTGACCCGCTCATCACGAGAGCCGGGTAGCGGACGGGCAGACCCTCTGGTCTGCCCGTCCGTATGCCCGGGCCAGTTCGAACCGTCCTGTCTTCCTAGGAGCCCGAAGTGTTCTACTTCATCGCCAAACGATCGATTATCTCGTTCTTCATCATGATCGCAGCGACCACGCTGATGTACTTCCTCACCATTTCCTCGGGCGACCCCTTCGAGGACCTCGGCGAGACGAGCGGACCGCAGAAGGCCGCAACGATCGCAGCGCGCACCGCGGCGATGAACCTCGACCAGCCTCCCCTGATGCGCTACTTCCTGTGGTTGCAGGAGGTCGGCTACTGCCTCGTACCCGGCGGGGTTTCGTGCACGCTCGGGCTGGACCGTTCCGGAAACTCCGTGCTGCCACAACTGGAGAATGCGATCGGATCGACGCTCCGCCTGGTGGTCGTCGCCACGGTCATCGCACTGGTGGTCGGCGTGATCGTCGGCATCGTCACGGCAATCCGCCAGTACACCACCTTCGACTACTCGATCACGTTCCTCTCCTTCGTACTCTTCTCGCTTCCACTGTTCTGGCTGTCGACGCTCCTCAAGCAGTACCTGGCGATCGACCTCAACACGTGGCTTGCGAATCCGCAGTTCTCCTACGCAGCAATCATCGCCATCGGGGTGGTTGCGGGCCTCATCTGGGCGCTGGTGGTGGGCGGCGACCGCCGACGGCGCGCAACCGTCTTCGCGATTGCCGCGTTCGCCACCGCCTTCACCCTCTGGCTGCTCCTGGTCACCGGCTGGTTCGTCACCCCGGGCCTCGGCCCCGTGGGTATGCTCGTTTCGGCAGCTGCAGTCGCGTTCCTCTGGACGGCCCTGCTCGCCGGATTCCGGCGTCGCCAGATTCTCTACGCCGCCCTCGCCGCCGCGGCGGTCAGCTATGCGGCATACCTCGTCTCGATTCCCCTCCTCACCGATCCGACCTGGCTCACCGTGCTGCTGCTGATCGCCGGAACCGTGCTGGCGGCCTACGGAGTCGGTGGTCTGGTCGGCAGGCAGTACCGCCAGCAGGCAGCGAGGATCTCAGCGGTGATTGCCGTCAACATCGCCCTGCTGATCTTCCTGGACCGGCTGCTGCAGGCCTACCCGACACTGTCGTCGAAGGCGGGCGGCCGACCGATCCCGACCACCGGGTCCCAGTCGGCGAACCTCACGGGCACCTTCTGGGAAGTCAACCTCGACTACGCGCTGCATCTGGTCCTCCCTACGATCGCACTGACCCTGATCTCCTTCGCCACCTACACCCGTTACACCCGCGCCAGCCAGCTCGATGTGATGAACCAGGACTACATCCGCACCGCGCGGGCCAAGGGCCTGAGCGAGCGGACGGTTCTTGTCAAGCACGCGTTCCGGAACGCGATGATTCCCATCACCACGCTGATGGCCTTCGACTTCGCCGGAGTGCTGGGCGGCGCGGTGATCACCGAGCAGGTCTTCGGCTGGAACGGCATGGGCAAGATGTTCATCGACGGGATCAACAACGTGGATCCCGCGCCCGTCATGGCGTTCTTCCTGGTGGTGGGCACGGCGGCGGTGCTGTTCAACATGCTCGCCGACATCGCCTACGCCTTCCTCGATCCCCGCATCACGCTGAGCTAGGAAAGAATCATGAGTAAACATGCAGACCGGTCCGGCGATTCGCGGGCACAGGTCGAACTGTCCGAGACGACTCTTCTGACCCAGGACACCGACATCTCCACCAGCACCCCTACCCGGGCGCAGACGGACCGCATCCAGACCAGCAGGATCCAGACCACCGAAGCGAAAAGCCAGGGGAAGCTCGTCCGCGAGCGTTTCTTCCGGCACAAGGGTGCCCTTGCAGGCATGGCGCTGCTGATGCTGATCGTCCTGCTTTCCTTCAGCTCCATCGGTTTCGCGGGGATTCCGGGGTGGTGGAACAAGGACTACGACGTGCTTGCCCCGCGCTTCAACGAGGGCAGGCCGACATTCACCCTGTGGCCGTTCAGCCTAGGGGAACATCCGTTCGGGCAGGACGTCCTTGGGCGCGACTATTTCGCCCTGACCATGCGCGGCATTCAGACCTCCCTGATCATCGCGTTCATCGTGGGCCTGGTGGCCATGGTCATCGGCACCACGGTCGGCGCGGTGGCGGGCTACTTCCGGGGCTGGACCGAGGCGATCCTGATGCGGATCACCGACGTCGTCATCACCATTCCCACCGTCGTCATCGCGGCCGTGGTGGCCGGAATCGTCGCCAAACAGGGCATCGTCCCGTTCGCGATCTTCCTCGGACTCGTCACCTGGACGGGCCTCGCCCGACTGGTGCGTGGCGAGTTCCTTTCCCTCCGGGAGAAGGAATTCGTGGAATCCGCCAAATCGGTGGGTGCAAGTTCGGCCCGAATCATCTTCCGCCACATCCTGCCGAACACGGTCGGCGTCATCATCGTTTCCACCACGCTCGCGATTTCCGGGGCGATCCTGCTCGAGACCGCCCTCAGTTACCTTGGCCTGGGAGTGGTGGCGCCCGACACCTCGCTCGGCAAGGCGATCAATGACAACCGCTCGGCACTGACGGTGCGTCCCTGGCTGTTCCTGTGGCCGGGCGCGTTCATCGTCGCCATCGCACTGGCAGTGAACTTCATCGGGGACGGGCTTCGCGACGCCTTCGATCCCAAGCAGACAAGGATCAAGCAATGAGTGCTTCCGAGGCCAGCCTCGTCATCGACGACTCCGCACCAGCAAGGGAGGGCGCCATCCTCTCCGTGTCCGGCCTCTGCGTCGACTTCAGCGTGGACGGCGAATGGGTCATGGCCGCCGAGGACGTGTCCTACGAGATCCATCCGGGCGAGATCCTCGCAATCGTCGGGGAATCGGGATCGGGCAAGAGCATGTCGTCCATGGCCCTGCTCGGCCTCCTCCCCCGGAACGGGCGCTCGAGCGGCAGCGCGAAAATGCTCGGCAAGGAACTGATCGGCGCGCCGCAGGGTGCCCTGCGGCGCATCCGCGGCAATGACATCGCGATGATCTTCCAGGAGCCGATGACGGCCCTCAATCCCGTCCTGACGGTCGGGGAGCAGATCCGCGAAGCTGTTGAACAGCACACGGAGGCGTCCCCCGCCCAGGCCAAGCAGCGTGCCATCGAGCTCCTGACGATGGTCGAGATCCCCGAACCGGAGAAGCGGTACGGATCCTATCCGCACCAGTTCTCCGGCGGACAGCGCCAGCGCGCCATGATCGCGATCGCCCTGGCCAACGACCCGATGCTGCTGGTGGCCGACGAACCGACCACCGCCCTCGACGTGACGGTCCAGGCCGAGGTGCTCGAGTTGCTGAGACGGCTCAACAAGCGTCTCAACAGTGCAATCCTCCTCATCACCCACGACATGGGCGTAGTGGCGGACCTGGCGGACAACGTGGTGGTGATGGAACGCGGCCGTGTCGTCGAGACGGCGCCCACCGCGGAGCTGTTCACGAACCCGCGCGAACCGTACACGCGTCAGTTGCTCGATGCCGTTCCGCACCTCGGGTCCAAGGTCGGCGGGGTTCTGTCCGACCTCGAGGTGGTGGACGGTAGCCTCCGTGTACATGAGGAGGATGCGCGCGCAGCGGTCGCGGACCAGCAGACCCACCGGGACCCCGGTACGATTCCGGCGCTCGAACTGGTGAACGTCGATATCGAATACCCCGGACGGTTCAGGCAGGCGCCCTTCAAAGCGGTCAACGATGTTTCCTTCACCATCAACCCGGGTGAGGTCCTCGGCCTCGTGGGCGAATCAGGCTCCGGCAAATCGACGATCGCCCGCGCCGTGACCGGCCTGATCAGGACCAGCGCCGGAAGCGTCACGATCGCCGGCACGGACATCACCACGCTCTCCGCACGGAAACTTCTACCGCTGCGCAAGAAGTTCGCGATCGTGTTCCAGGACCCCGCTGCGTCGCTGAACCCGCGGCTCTCCATCGGAGAGAGCATCGGCGAACCGATGTTCCTGCACGAGAAACTGTCGCGGACAGCCCTGGACAAGCGCGTCGAGGAGCTGCTCGACGACGTCCAGTTGCCCGTCTCCTTCCGGAACCGGTACCCGCACGAACTGTCGGGCGGGCAGCGTCAGCGCGTGGGCATCGCCCGGGCGCTGTCCCTGCGGCCCGACCTGCTCGTGGCGGATGAGCCGACGTCGGCCCTCGACGTCTCGGTCCAGGCCAAGGTGCTCGAACTCCTCCAGGAACTCCAGCGTGAACGGGGCTTCGCCTGCCTGTTCGTCAGCCACGACCTCGCCGTCGTCGAGCTTCTCGCGAGCCACATCGCGGTACTCAACAAGGGGAGGCTGGTGGAACAGGGAACTGCCACGCAGATCCTGAAGTACCCGAAGGATTCCTATACCCGCCGCCTGCTCGCGGCGGCACCGGTTCCGGACCCGGCCGAGCAGACGCTGCGGCGCGAGCAGCGGAATGCGATCCTGGCAGCTGGTGCCTCGGCGGAGTAGGCAGGCTGGACTTCCGACCCCGTATTCCCCGATCGATGACCGCCACCGGAAACGACGGGTGCACCGGATGAATCCGGTGCACCCGTCGTTCTCTTCGGGGGCAGCCGCCGACGTCCTAGTGCCGGAAGACGATCTTCCCGAAAACGTCGCCGTCGAGCATGCGGGAGAATCCACGGGCAGCGTCGTCGAGGTCGATCACCGAGTCGATGACCGGCCGGACCCCGGTCCCGACGAGGAACCGCGTGAGTCGGACGAGTTCGTCCCGCGTTCCCATGGTGGAGCCGAGGACGCGGAGCTGCAGGAAGAACACGCGGTTGAGGTCGGCCGACGGCGCGGGGCCGCTGGTCGCTCCGCAGGTGATGACGGCACCGCCCGGGACGAGCGCCTTGAGCGAGTGTGCCCACGTGGCCTCCCCCACCGAGTCGAAGACGGCGTCGACCCGTTCGGGGAGCCGGGCACCGGCGTCGAACGCGGCCGCTGCCCCGAGGTCGAGCGCGCGTTGTCGCTTCTCCTCGCTCCTGCTCGTGGCCCAGACCCGGAAACCTGCGGCGGACGCCAGGGCAATGAGCGCCGTCGC
Organism: Arthrobacter sp. CAN_A214; assembly: GCF_015751955.1. NCBI lineage: Bacteria > Bacillati > Actinomycetota > Actinomycetes > Micrococcales > Micrococcaceae > Arthrobacter > Arthrobacter sp. CAN_A214. The sequence goes on along the minus strand of NZ_JADOUU010000014.1, from coordinate 31,481 downwards.
CACTCCCCCTCCGGCTCCCTGCACCAGGATGGTGGACCCCGGCGCAGCCGGTGAGACCGTGAAGAGCATGCGGTAGGCGGTCAGCCACGACGTCGGGAGGCAGGCTGCCTCCTCGAAGCTCAGTTCCGCCGGCTTCGGAAGGAGGTTCCGCTCCGGCACCCACACGTAATCAGCCATGGTCCCCGGATAACGCTCGGACAGCAGGGAGCGCTTCGGGTCGAGGGTTTCGTCGCCGCGCCAGCCCGGCGAGGACACGACACCGTGAACGATCACCTCATTGCCGTCGTCGTCGGTTCCCGCGGCATCGCACCCCAGCACCATGGGCAGCCGCTCCTCGGGGAGGCCCACTCCGCGGAGCGACCACAGGTCGTGGTGGTTGAGCGAGGATGCGGCAACCCGAACCCGGCGGAAACCGTCGGGCACCTCCGGCTCCGCGATATCTCCGATCTTCAGTCCCGCAAGGGGATTGTCCTTCGACATTGCATCAACGTAGGCGGCTCGCATGCAGGAACTCCTTAGCGTAGGGGCTGTCCTTCCATCCTAGGGCCGGCCCTGGGACCGCCGCGGTTTAGGCAGGGGTGCTGCACTGTGGGAGACTGGAGTGCAGTTCTGCAGGCATAGAGAAGGAGGCACCCATGAGCAAGCGAGCACGCAAGCGCCGCGACCGTAAGCGCGGAGGCGCTAACCACGGTAAGCGTCCCAACACCTGATCAGCAGGTGACAGGAAGTACGTACGCGTAAAAGCACCTCCGGTCCCGCACGGGACCGGAGGTGCTTCTGGATATACCTACTTCGAAACCTAGTGGTCGACCGCTTTCAGCACGTTGATACGGTCAAGGATGCTCGCCTTCAGCGTTGACGGAGCAACCTCCGTGCACGAACGCTTCACGACGGACCGGATGAGGCACTCCAGGTTGTGTTCCTCGGCGCACTCAGGACAACCCTCGAGGTGGTCCTTGATCTCCACGAGGTCCGAATGCGACAGCGCACCGTCGAGGTACTCATACAGTCGTTCGATCCGAGAATCGGCACAGTCACCCATGCTCTCGCAATCGCTCATCTTCCACTCTCCTGTTCCGTACCGGTGCTGGACTTGCCCGTGCCGGGTGAGGCGACTTTCGCCGTCGTCCCGAGGCCCCGCTCGTGCGCATACTCCGAGAGAAGCTCCCGCAGGAGCTTGCGTCCGCGATGCAGTCGGGACATGACCGTCCCGATAGGCGTGTTCATGATTTCTGAAATTTCCTTGTAGGCGAATCCCTCGACATCCGAGAAGTACACTGCCAGCCGGAACTCCTCCGGGATGGCCTGCAGCGCGCTTTTGACGTCGGAATCCGGCAGGTGGTCGAGCGCTTCTGCCTCGGCCGAGCGCAGTCCGAGGGAGGTGTGCTCGGCCGCTTTGGCGAGCTGCCAGTCCTCGATGGTGTCCGAGTGCGACTGCAGCGGTTCGCGCTGCCGCTTCCGGTAGAGGTTGATGTAGGTGTTCGTCAGGATGCGGTACAACCACGCCTTCAGGTTCGTGCCCGGCTTGTACTGATGAAAGGCGGAGAACGCCTTGGCGTAGGCCTCCTGGACCAGGTCCTCGGCGTCGCTGGGATTGCGGGCCATGCGCATCGCGGCGGAGTAGAGCTGGTCCACGTACTGCATAGCGTCCCGCTCGAATCGCGCCTTGCGGTCGGCGACGGATTCCGTGGACACGTCCAACTGGTCATCTTCGGCCTGGCTGCTGCCCGCCGGGGCTGTTGTATTCATCGAGGCAAAGTCTACGCGCCTGCGGCCGGCCGCAGGCCGGCGGGCAGAGCCGCCGTCCACTGGAGGACCCGCCATCACCTCGAGCTGGAAATCAGGAGACACGGCTGTGTCGGCTGTCATTGACGCCAATGGTTCACCTTCCGTTCAGGATTGCTCCTACCCTTTCTCCAACCCGGGCGAAGGTGCACTTATTCCATCCAGGTGTTCCCCGAAGCGCTGCTTATTGGTCCTCTTTACCGTGCAAGTAGCCGCGGACACCGGAAGAAGAGGATCGCCGCACCCGCCGGGAGCATGTAAAACTAGACTCAGCGTGCCCTGTATGTTCCCAGACAATCTCGAAAACCGGCGTTGAAGCGTCGGCAACCAGGAGGCAATTGTGACCCTTGTCCGCGTTATAGCCCGACCACTTATCGCCAGCAGCTTCGTTTTCTCGGGCGTCGAGCGTTTGCGGAACACCAGCGCCACCGCAACGCAGTTGGCACCCGTCCTGAAGAAGGTCACCAAGGCGGTACCGTCCGCGGCATCGATCACGGGCAACGAGAAACTTGTGGCCCAGATCCTCGGGGCTACCCAGGTCGGCGCCGGTATCCTGCTCGGCATCGGCAGGTTCTCCCGGCTCGCCGCTGCCCTGCTCACGGTGACGGCGGCAGTGAACGCGCTGGCCGACTTCAACGCCGCCGACTCGTCAACACCCGAGGCCCGCAAGGCCAGGCGCAGCCAGCTGCTCAAGAACCTCTCGCTCATCGGAGCCGTACTCCTCGCCGCGGTCGACACCAACGGCCGCCCCGGCCTCGTCTGGCGGGCGGAGCACTTCGCCACCGGTGCCAAGAAGAACGCCGTCGGCATCAGCAAGGACGCGCGCAAGCAGTTGAAGAAGGCCGACTCCGCAGTCCGCAAGACCGCCGCCGACGTCGTGGGCTCATAAGCGGCATGACCAACTCATCGGGTGGCGCCACTGGACCGGCATCGAATACAGCAGGTACCACCCGAGACCTTTGGCCGGCGCCGCACGCAGTGGCGCCGGTCGATGCCCGACTCGAGGTGCCGGGCTCCAAGTCGCTGACCAACCGCTACCTCATCCTCGCGGCGCTGGCCGACGGCCCGAGCGTGCTCCGCAGTCCCCTGCATTCCAGGGACTCGGCCCTCATGGGAGCGGCCCTTCGGTCACTGGGTGCGACCGTCACTGAGCTTCCCGGTACGGACGGGTACGGGCCGGACCTGCGCATCGAACCGCTCCCTACTACGTCCTCATCACCGTCGCCGACTCTGCCGTCGCCGCCCCGGCACGTCGACTGCGGGCTCGCCGGCACAGTGATGCGTTTCGTCCCCCCACTGGCCGCCCTCCTCGCAGGCCCCACCTCCTTCGACGGTGACCCGCACGCCCGTCGGCGGCCCATGGGCGCCATCATCGAGGCGCTGAGGGCGCTTGGTATTCGCGTCGACGACGACGGTGGCGGTTCCCTCCCCTTCACCGTGCAGGGCACACGTGACGTGGCGGGCGGGCACCTGATCATCGATGCTGCGGCCTCCTCCCAGTTCGTGTCGGCCCTGCTCTTGGTCGGGGCCCGCTTCACCCATGGACTTCATCTTGAACACGTCGGCAAACCTGTTCCCAGCCTCGACCACGTCGCCATGACCGTGCAGGTGCTCCGGTCCGTGGGCGTCGCAGTGGACGACTCCGTTCCCAATCACTGGTTCGTTCCGCCGGGACCGATCGCCGCATTCGACGTCCGGGTGGAACCCGACCTCTCGAATGCAGGGCCGTTCCTCGCCGCAGCACTCGTGACCCGGGGAACGGTCAGCATCGCCAATTGGCCCTCCAGGACGACGCAGGTCGGGGACCAGTGGCGGGACATCCTCGCCCGGATGGGCGCCATCGTGGAACTTGTCGACGGAACCCTGAGCGTCACCGGCGGCCCCGTGATCCGCGGCGGGCATTTCGCCGACACCAGCGAACTGGCCCCCACCGTCGCCGCCTTGTGCGCCCTCGCCGATTCACCCTCCACGCTGACCGGGATTGCCCATCTGCGGGGCCATGAAACCGATCGGCTTGCTGCGCTCGTCACCGAGATCAATGCCCTCGGCGGCGATGCCCAGGAAACGGCGGACGGGCTCATCATCACACCCGCTGCCCTCCATGGCGGAGCGTTCGCCACGTACGACGACCATCGCATGGCGACGGCGGGCGCGATTCTCGGCCTCGCGGTGAACGGCGTCGACGTCGAGAATATCGGCACCACCGCCAAGACGATGCCGGAATTCCCCGACCTGTGGCTCAGGCTGGCGGCGACCGGCACCGCCGGTACTGCTGAGGCTCCCGCGACAACGGCTGGAGCCACCGAACGTGTGTGAAACAGGGAACCGCCGCGGCTCCCGGGCCTGGGACGAATCGGACGTGCGGATCCGCCCGAACAAGAAGGGGACGCGTCCCCGCACCAAGAACCGGCCGGCCTACGACGACGCCGTGACCGGCCGCATCGTCACCGTCGACCGCGGGCGGTACACCGCCGTCGTCGACGAGGACACCGCCGACGAGCGGCTCATCGTGGCCGCCCGCGCGCGCGAACTGCGGCGCAGCGCCGTGGTCGCGGGTGATCTCGTGGCGTTGGTCGGCGATCTGTCCGGAGGGCCCGACTCCCTCGCGCGGCTGGTCCGCGTCGAAGAACGCCGCACCGTGCTGCGGCGCAGCGCCGACGACTCGGATCCGATCGAACGCGTGGTCGTCGCCAACGCGGACCAGCTCGTCATCGTCGTTGCGGCAGCCAATCCGGAGCCGCGCACGGGTTTCATCGACCGCGCGCTCGTGGCCGCCTACGACGCCGGCATCGCGCCGTTGCTCTGCATCACCAAGGCGGACATCCGGGATCCCGCGGAGCTGCTCGCCAACTACGAGCACCTTGACCTCCGCGTGATCATCAGCGGAACGGCGACGGACAACGCAGGGATCCACGCCACGTCCGACGACGGTGCCTCGGCCCGGCTGTCCCACGCGGCCGTCGATGCGCTCCGGAATGAACTCGACGGCGAGGTCAGCGTGCTCCTCGGGCACTCCGGAGTGGGCAAGTCCACGATGGTCAACGCGCTGACCGGTTCCACCCGTGCCACGGGAGGAGTCAACGCGGTGACCGGACGCGGGCGGCACACGTCGTCGTCGGCCATCGCCCTGAAGGCTGCGGACTCCGCGCCCGGGACCTGGATCATCGATACACCGGGAATCCGTTCCTTCGGCCTTGCCCATGTGCAGCCCGACCGCATCCTCTCGGCTTTCCCGGACCTCGAACCGGGCACTGAGCGGTGTGAACGCGGCTGCAGGCATGACGACCAGGCCGTGGACTGCGGCCTCGACGGCTGGGTCGCGGAAGGGTCCGCGGGAGAATCCGGACCGGTGCGCCTTGCCTCCCTGAGGCGCCTGCTCAGCGCCGGCATGTCCGACGCACGGGCCCAGGCGATGGACCCGAAGGAACTGGGCACCCAATAGATTCTGTTAGGCTGGTACCCAGTTGTTGTGTTGCGCATTTATTTCAAGCCTTGATCCTCCACCTGGAGTTCGAAAGCTTTTTTGACAAGCGAAGACGAACACCGCGACGAGCGCCCCGAAGTACGGGAGCTGCTCTCACAAGGTAAGGAAGACAAAATGGCTACAGGTACAGTCAAATGGTTCAACGCTGAAAAGGGCTTTGGTTTCATCGCTCCCGAAGACGGCGGCGCCGACGTGTTCGCACACTTCTCCGCCATCAACTCGAACGGCTTCCGTTCACTCGAAGAGAACCAGAAGGTCAACTTCGAGACCACCCAGGGTCCCAAGGGTCCCCAGGCCGAGAACATCACCGTTCTCTAAGGTTCAAAACCTCCGACCGCGAAAGCGGTCCACCAAGGGTCACCAACACGGCATTCGCCGTCGGTGGCCCTTGGTTGTTTAAGCCCGGCAGACGATAGGTTGAAGGAATGACTTTTGTCCAGAGCTACAACGACGATCTTCGCCTCGCCCACATCATGGCTGACTCCGTGGACGACCAGACCATGTCGCGCTTCAAGGCCCTGGATCTGAGAATAGAGACGAAACCCGACCTCACCCCGGTCACCGACGCCGACAAGTCCGCCGAGGAGGCCATCCGGGGGCAGCTCTCCCGCGCGCGTCCCCGTGACGCCGTACTGGGCGAGGAGTTCGGCAGCACCGGCGGAGGATCCCGCCGCTGGATCATCGACCCCATCGACGGGACCAAGAACTTCGTCCGCGGCGTGCCGGTCTGGGCCACCCTCATCGCCCTCGTGGACGAGGGCCGCCCCGTTGTCGGGCTCGTCAGTGCACCTGCCCTCGGCAAGCGCTGGTGGGCGGCAACGGGAACCGGAGCCTTTACCGGAAAGTCCCTGGCTGCCGCAACCCGCCTGCGGGTCTCCAACGTGTCGAAGCTGCAGGACGCCTCGCTGTCCTATTCGAGCCTTTCGGGATGGCGGGCCCGCGGTTCGCTCGCGGAGTTCGTCAATCTGACGGACCAGGTGTGGCGGACGCGCGCCTACGGCGACTTCTGGTCCTACTGCCTGGTGGCCGAGGGTGCCGTGGACATCGCGTGCGAGCCCGAACTGAACCTGCACGATATGGCGGCGCTGGTCCCCATCGTCACCGAGGCCGGAGGGCGCTTCACCTCGCTCGAAGGCGTCGACGGACCCTTCGGCGGCAACGCCCTCGCCACCAACGGCACCCTGCACAGCGAGGTGCTGCGCACCCTGAACCCGGACGTCGACGACCTCCTGTAGCCGACCGGCCGGAGAGTGCCACTGATGCCTGTCACACCGTCGACGCCCCGCAGCGGACCGCGGATCAGCAGCGAACGCCGGAGCGACCTCGCCCGGGGCTACCGCACCGGCGGTAGCCGCTACGATCGGGTGCGGCCGGGGTATCCGGAGGCGAGCGCTGATTGGCTGCTGCCACCCGGTGCCCGGACCGCGGCCGACGTCGGAGCCGGGACCGGACTGTTCACCCGGCTCCTGGTCCAGCGCGAACTCGAGGTCACGGCGATCGATCCCTCGGAGGACATGCTCGCGGTACTCCGGGGACGCCTTCCAGCGGTCCGCATCCTGCCGGGTACTGCCGAGGAGAGCGGTCTTGTCTCGGGGTCGGTCGACGTCGTGGCCATCGCACAGGCGTGGCACTGGTGTGATCCCGGGAAAGCTGCGATGGAGGCCGCCCGCGTCCTCGTTCCAGGGGGCACCCTGGCCGTGTTGTGGAACCAGCTGGACGTGAACATCTCCTGGGTTCACCGGTTGTCGAGGATCATGCATGCCGGCGACGTCTACTCGCCGGGCTACCGGCCGGACTTCGGCCCCCTTTTCGCCGAGCCGGAGGGGAACCATATGAAATGGAGCCAGGCCCTCTCCACCTACGATGTCATCGACCTCGCCCGCTCACGGGCCTACTACCAGCGGGCCGACGCTGCGACCCGCTCGAAAGTGGAGCGCAATCTCTCCTGGTATCTCCACGATTACCTTGCCTTTCCTGCAGGCGCCGGATTGGCCCTGCCCTACTTCACCTCGGCGTGGCGGGCGACTTCCAGGACGTAGGTCATGTGCAATTCGGTGTGCCTAAGGTATAGAATTAGGTATGCCGAAATATTCCGGGGTGCCGCTCGCGGTAGTAGTCCTTGCACTTGTACTGCTGCTCTCCGCCTGCGCTCCCCGTTCGGAGGCGGCACCCGCCGTCGCTGGGCATCGGGATGACCGCCCGGTAGTCCTCACCACTTTCACGGTGCTCGCCGACCTGGCCGACGAAGTGGGCGGCGGGCATGTCCGTGTGGAGTCCATCACAAAGGTGGGCGCGGAGATCCATGGTTACGAGCCGACGCCGTCGGACCTCGTTGCGGCCCAGGACGCCGACCTGATCCTCGACAACGGGCTGGGCCTCGAGCGTTGGTTCGAGCGCTTCCTTCTCTCGGTCGAAGCTCCCCATGTGGTCCTCTCCGACGGCGTGGATCCGATGGACATCCGCTCCGGAGACTACGAGGGCCTGGCGAACCCCCACGCCTGGATGTCGCCGTTGGCCGCACAGACCTACGTCGACAACATCGTTCTCGCGCTATCGGAGCTCGAGCCCGCCCACGCGGCCGACTTCCACACCAATGGAGCAGGCATCAAGGTCGAGCTCGATGCCCTTCTGACCGAGCTCCGCGCCAGTGTCGCGGCGGACCCGGCCGCAGCACTCGTGACCTGCGAGGGTGCGTTCTCCTACCTGGCCCGCGACGCCGGACTCAAGGAGGGGTTCATCTGGCCGGTCAACTCGGACACCGAGGGCACCCCGCGCCAGATCCGCGAGGTCATCCGATTCGTGGAGGACAACGACGTCCCGGCAGTATTCTGCGAATCCACGGTCAACCCGGGAGCCCAGCAGCAGGTGTCGCTCGCGACGGGAGCGCGTCTGGAAGGTCCCCTGTACGTCGATTCACTATCAGGACCGGATGGCCCCGTCCCCACCTTCGTCGACCTGCTGCGCTACGACATCCGCACTATCTCCGAGGGGTTGAACCAGTGAACCAGCATGCACCTGTACAAGGGTCTGCACGGGATTCCGCGTTGCGAGTCTCTGGCCTGACCGTCGCCTACAACGAGGTACTTGCCCTCGACGCCGTGAACCTGACGCTGGACACCGGGCTCATCTGCGGCCTCATCGGCGTCAATGGATCCGGCAAGTCGACACTCTTCAAGGCACTTCTGGGGCTTCTCGAACCACAGGCCGGCACGGTGGAGCTCTTCGGCATGGCGCACCGGGAGGCACGGCGCAGCGGCCTTGTGGCCTACATGCCCCAGGCCGAGGACGTCGACTGGAACTTCCCGGTGTCGGTGAACGACGTCGTCGGAATGGGCCGGTACGGGCATCTGGAATCCATGCGGCGCCTTCGTCCGGCGGACCACTCCGCGGTGGGCGCAGCCCTCGAAAGGGTGGGCCTCGAGCACCTCCGCAAACGGCAGATCGGGGAACTCTCGGGTGGCCAGCGCAAACGTGTCTTCGTGGCCCGGAGCATCGCCCAGGAGGCGCAACTCCTGCTGCTCGACGAACCCTTCGCCGGCGTGGACCGATCGAGTGAGGCAACCATGACCGTCCTCCTTCGGGAACTGCGCGACGAGGGCCGCTCCGTACTGGTCTCCACGCACAACCTCGCGGGCATCCCGGAGTTCTGCGACACGGCAGTACTGCTCCATCAGCGCGTCCTGGCGCACGGCACCCCTGAGGAAGTACTGACCTCCGGCAATCTCGCCATGGCCTTCGGCACTCCTGGAACGGACAACTGACATGGACATCCTCTCCTGGCTGACCGAACCGCTGCAGTACGGCTTCCTGACCCGGGCCCTGCTGGTGACTCTTGCTGCCGCCGTTGTCTCCGCAGTGCTGTCCTGCTGGCTGATCCTCATGGGCTGGTCCCTGATGGGTGACGCCGTCTCCCACGCAGTGCTCCCCGGAGTTGCCTTGGCATACATCGTGGGCATTCCATTCTCCATCGGAGCGTTTCTGTTCGGAGCTGGTGCCGTGGCCCTGATCGGTGCGGTACGGTCCACCACCAAACTCAAGCCGGATACCGTGATCGGCGTGGTGTTCACCGCCCTCTTCGCGGCGGGCCTGGCAATCGTGTCGAGCACTCCCTCGCAGATCGACCTGATGCATATCCTCTTCGGCAATGTCCTGGGCGTCACGGACGGCGAGCTGTGGCAGGTGCTCATTCTCGGAGCAGTGACCCTCGCCGTCGTGCTGTTCAAACGGCGGGACCTCACGCTGCTGGCCTTCGACAGCACCCACGCCCACGTGATCGGGCTCAACACGCGATTCCTCTCGGCACTGCTGCTCGGGCTGCTGGCCCTCAGCGTGGTCGTGGGGCTCCAGGCCGTGGGCATCATCCTGGTGGTCGCCATGCTGATCACCCCCGGCGCCACAGCCTTCCTCCTCACCCGGAGCTTCGACCGGATGCTGGTGGTCGCCGTCGTTCTCACTGCGGGAGCCGCCGTCGCCGGCATCTATGCGAGCTACTACCTCGACATCTCCACCGGTGCCGCCGTGGTCCTGTCGCAATCGCTGGTCTTCACCGCGGTCTACCTTTTCTCCCGGCCGAACGGACTGGTGTGGCAGCGCCGCCAGCAGCAGCAGCGGCGCCGAGCACATCGCCGCCGCGCAACGGCAGCACCGCCGTCGACCGCGACGGCAACCGTAGCACCGGGGAAGGGCTGACGTGGCCGGCAGGAAGGGGACGGTGCACAGCATCGACTCCTCGAGCGTGCAGGATTACGTCAAGGCCATCTACGGGTTCACGGAGTGGCAGGAGACTCCCATTACGGCGTCGCAGCTTGCCGGGCGCATGTCCGTCGCCAATTCCTCCGTGACGGGGATGGTGGCCAAACTCGTCGAGCTGGGGCTCGCACGTCATGAGAAGTACGGGCCAATCAGCCTCACCCCCGCCGGCCTGGCGCTCGCACTGGCGATGGTGCGCCGGCATCGGCTGATCGAAACCTTCCTGGTGGACCAGCTCGGGTACAGCTGGGACGAGGTCCACGACGAGGCGGAGCTGCTGGAGCACTCGGTGTCCGACACCTTCATCGAACGGCTGGACCGAAAACTCGGCCACCCCGCGCGTGATCCCCACGGCGATCCGATCCCGGCACCGGACGGCGTCGTGCCGCGGCCCGACGCCGTGCCCCTTGCTCGTCTCGACGACGGCCACCGCGCCCGCGTGGCGCGGATCAGTGATGACAATCCGGCGCTGCTCAAGTTCCTCACCGACCACGGCGTGGGCCTTGATACTCCCCTGCTGGTTTCGGGGCGCGCCCCGTTCGGCGGGCTGCTGGCCGTCGCTGTCGGCGAGAGTCCCCGCGCGCCTCTGCTGCAGCTGGGAGAGGAACTAGTGGCCGCAATCTGGGTGGAGACCCTCGGCACGCACGAGGGCTGCACGCTGGCGGCCTACAGCGCGAGAACTACCCCGAGCCCGACGGCGGCCGCGGCCAACGACGCCCCCGCCGTTCCCAGCGCATAGCCGGAGGCGGCGAGGTAGCGCCCGGCGCCGATCAGCCGCACGGTGTCCACACTCGCCGTACTGAAGGTGGTGAAGCCCCCGAGGAAACCGGTGCCGACCACCACCTCGGCAGCAGGTGCGAGCCCTCCGCGAAGCACCAGCCCGGCGACGACTCCAAGCGCAAGGGAGCCCGTGACGTTGATCAGCAGGATCCCGAGGGGGAAGGATCCTCCGACCCGCGCCCGCACCGCGTTGTCGACCGTGAAGCGCGCGGCCGCGCCGACTCCCCCGGCCAGCGCGGCCAGCAGTACGACGAGCGCGCTCACGGTGCCTGCCGTCGGTCGGTTGGAGTGTTGTCGATCGGAGTGGTGCCAGTTGCGGTGATGCCGGTTGCGTTGGTGCCAGTTGCGGTGGTGCCGGCTGCGGTCGCACCGGACGGAGTCGTACCGGCTGCGTCTGTAACGGCCTCTGGCCGGTCGCCACGCCAACGGGACGCCGTGACCACTCCCACCGCTGCGCAGGCGATGCCGCCGAGCACACTCAGCGACACGTAGGTCGCTGCCGTGCCGATCCGCCCGGCGTCGAGCATGCTCACCGCGTCGAAGGCGAACGCACTGTAGGTGGTGAAAGCGCCAAGGAAGCCGGTGCCCGCTCCGAGCCGCAGCAGCTGGGCCCGGCCGGCGTTCCGGGGAAAGGCCAGCGACTCCAACAGGACGCCGAGGAGGAAGGATCCTCCGAGGTTGACGAGCAGCGTCGGCAGCGGCCAGCCACCCGCCTCCGGCACTCCGAGAGAGATACCATACCGGGCAAGCGTACCGAGGACGCCCCCTGCCAGCACGAGTGCCACCAGAAGCAGCTTGGAGTGCGGCGGTACCGGCGCGCCTGGAGGGTGCACCGGATCGCCCGGGCCGTACTGGGTCATGGTGGCACTATAACTGAAGGACGTCACGGGACCGCGGATGGAGCACCGGCCGGAAGCTGCAGCCGCGACACAGTGCCGGGTACGCGCTGCTGGCTCCCTACACTGGGAAGGACCCTGCCCGCCGACCTGGAGGCCCGCGTGACGACCCTCGGCATCGAAGAGGAATACCTGCTCCTGGATCCAATCTCGGCGCTCCCCATGCATTGCGCCGCTGACGTGCAGCAACTGCTGGTGAACGCGCCCGGCCTGAATGACGACGACATCCAGCGCGAGCTGTTGAGTTGCCAGATCGAGACCGCGACCCCGGTATGCGATACGCTCACCCAGGCCGAGGAATCCCTCCTCAATTTCCGCCGGCAACTGGCGGCAGCCGCGGTCCAGAGCGGAGCACTTGCTGCGCCCACCGCCACCGCACCGCGGATCGGCCAGCACTACCCCGAGCTGACGGACAAGCAGCGCTACCGCGACCTTCGGGCCAGCGCCCCGGGCATTGTGGGTGACCAGTTCGTCAACGGCCTGCACGTGCACGTAGGAATCCCGGATCAGGAGACCGGCATCCAGGCCCTCAACCGGATTCGACCCTGGCTGCCGATCATCACCGCGCTCAGCACCAATTCGCCCTACTGGCTGGACCGCGACAGCGGTTTCGGAAGCTGGCGTGTCATCCACTACCGGCGCTGGGCGGTGCAGGGCATCCCTCCCCTGTTTGCCGACGCCGCCGACTACGAGCGGCGCATCGAACAGCTCGAGGAGACAGGAGCCATCATCGACCGCGGGGTGCTGACGTGGGTCGCCCGGCTGTCGGATGCTTACCCCACCCTCGAAGTGCGCACGGGTGATGCCCAGCTCGAAGCCCAGGATTCGGTGCTGCTCGCCGCCCTCATCCGCGGACTCGTCACGACGGCGGTCTCCGCGGCCCGCGCGGGCACGCGCCTCCCCGACCCGGATCCCGAACTGCTCGACGCCGCCCTCTGGCAGTCAGCGCGCGACGGCATGACCGCCCACGCCGTCGACCCTGAGACGGGGGTCCGCATGCCTGCCCGCCAGCGCCTCAGCGAACTGGTCGAATTCATCGGCCCGGCTCTCGACGCCGAGGGTGACACCGACTGGGTGGAAGCGGCGCTTCTCCACCTCGAGGCACGGGGAACCGGGGCCGAGCGCCAGCGCAAGGCCATGCACGACGCCGGGATGCCGGGCCTGCTGGCGCTCTACCGGGAGAGCCTGATTCACGAGAACTGAGCACGCTGCCGCCCTCGGACTGTCGGACGGCAGGGGCGCGTCAGTTCGACTCGAGAATGCACACTTCCCACGGCCGCAGCCGATCCGGCGATCCGGCGTCGTAATGTCCCAGCAGCAGCCCGGACGATCCCCCGGTTTCCTGCAGGTCCGGCAGTGCCAATTCGTTGCCTGAGACGTTGCCCAGAACCCGGATCACCCGTGCGCCGAGCGTCCGCGTGAAGGCGTAGAGGGTCGGATGGTCCTCCTGCTGCATCTCGAAGCGCCCGAGGCGGACCACCTCGTTGTCGTGGCGGAGCGCGATGAGCTGCTGGTAGAACCGGTACACGGACTTCTCCGAAGCGCGGTCGGCGTCGGCGTTGACCGTGGTGTAGTTGGGGTTCACGGTGAGCCAGGGTGTTCCGGAAGTGAACCCGGCGTGCGGCGCGTCGGACCACTGCACTGGGGTTCGGGCGTTGTCCCTGCTCATGATGCGCAGGGCGGCGAGGGCGGCGGATTCGGTCACACCTAGTTCGGTGGTGGCTTCGCGGAACCAGTTCACCGACTCGAGGTCCTGGAAATCATCAACCGAGGTGAAGGGCACGTTGGTCATGCCCAGTTCCTCACCCTGGTAGATGTACGGCGTTCCGCGGTGCAGGTGCAGCAGCGCCGCCCACAGGGTGGCCGATTCGTAGCGGAAGTCGGCGTCGTCGCCGAATCGTGAAACGAGCCGCGGCTGGTCGTGGTTGTTGAGGTAAAGGCTGTTCCAGCCGGTCTCGGCCAGGCCCTTCTGCCAGCGGTTCCAGGACGTCTTGAGGTCCAGCAGGTCCAGGCCGCGGTAGTCCCATTTCCCGCCGGGGCCCTGATCGAGGCTCACGTGTTCGAACTGGAACACCATGTCCAGTTCGCGACGCGCGGGGTCGGTGAACAGTTTCGCATCGTCGATCGTCACCCCTGGCATCTCGCCGACCGTGATCAGGTCGGCGTCCCGCCCGTCGAAGACGGCGAGCGCCATCTCGTGGAGGAACTCGTGGATGCGTGGGCCGGACATAAAGTGCGGGCTCCCGTCGCCCCACAGCTGGCCGGCCGGCACCCGTCCGTCGGGCAGCGCAGGATTCTTCGAGAGGAAATTGACGACGTCCATGCGGAAGCCGTCGACGCCGCGGTCGAGCCACCAGTTCATCATCGAATGAACGGCTCCGCGGACCTCCGGATTTTCCCAGTTGAGGTCCGGCTGTTCCGGTGCGAACAAGTGCAGGTAGTACTGGCCGCTGGCCGGATCGAGGGTCCACGCTGGGCCGCTGAAGGCGGATCCCCAGTTGGCCGGTTCGGCACCGCGCTCCCCCGGGGCGAACCCTTCGCGGGCGTCGCGCCACCAGTACCAGTCGCGTTTGGGGTTTTCCGGCGACGACGCCGACTCGATGAACCACGGGTGCCTGTTGGACGTGTGGTTCACCACGAGGTCCATGACCAGCTTCATGCCGTGCTCGTGGACACCGGCCAGGAGGGTGTCGAATTCCTCGAGCGTCCCGAAGACGGGGTCGATGTCCTGGTAGTTGCTGATGTCGTAGCCGTTGTCGTGCTGCGGCGATTCGTAGATGGGTGAGAGCCAAAGCACGTCGACACCGAGCTCGGCGAGGTAGTCGAGCTTGCCGAGAATGCCGCCGAGGTCACCCATGCCGTCGCCGTTCGAGTCGGCGAAGCTGCGCGGGTAGATCTGATAGACGACGGCGCTGGTCCACCAGGCCGGTTGTTCGATGCTCATACTGATGATCCTCTCGGAGAAAGACTTGCTAGACGGCGTGCAGTTCGACCAGCAGGAAATGTTCGGGAAGGCGGCCGGTGCCTGGATCCCGGCCGCCTCGAGCAATCGGCCCGTCGTGCACAGGGGTTCCCCTTCGAGGGCGGCCTGCAGCCGGCCCCGCGGTGACTGACCGTTGCCCGGCTGCACGAGGTAGGTCCGGGTCGGCACGATGCGGTACAGCTTCTGCGGATCGACCCCGGAAACCGGGGCATTCCGGGCGGATAGCTTGCACCGGACGCGGTCAGGGAGTACCCGAACAGGGCTGATGAGCGGTCGCCGGAGACGACGCCACGGAGGTCCGCGGCGAGATCGGGCAGGTCCGCACGGACCATGCGTCCACGGTGGATCCGACCCCGCCAGGCCTTGTGCAGCGCGACCCACTTGCCGAGCTGTGACAGCTCCTCCGGAGCGGGTCCCGAAATGTCCCATTCAATTCCGTAGTGACCGAAGATCGCGGTGGACGCGCGGAGTTCGAGCCCGTGCCAGTCCCGTGGCGTGCGAGACCGGGCCGCCGAGGTGCATGCCCAGAAGCTCGGGCGGCACAAGGAGTCCTGTTTTCGGTCGTTCGTTATTCTTATCGCGGATATAAGCGTTCAACCAGTTTCACCGGCTCCCGTTCCGCCGGATCACTCCGAAGCTGAGGCAGAGGAGGCCGATCAGGAGGGGAACCAGGGTCAGGAGCGAGTGGGTACCGCCGATGTAGCTCATGACGATGATGTAGATAAACGTGCTGCCGACCAGAAGCCAGCCGAGTATGAGGAGAGCGCGGCCCCGATTCGGCGGCGGCAGTGGCGGGAGCCACGACGGCGGCCTGTCAGTCCAGCTCATGCGTCAAGTGTAGTGGGGAGCATGCACTCGCCCGCAGCGCGGGCAGGGCACGAAAAAGCCGACGGAGTTCCTTCCGCCGGCTTTTTCGATCTGTGGAGATGGCGGGAATTGAACCCGCGTCCGATGCAGTGTAGTCAGGGCTTCTCCGGGCGCAGTTCGCGTCGGTTTTTCTCGGCTCCAGCCATCGTGCGAACAAGTGGCTGCCAAGCCCAGTTGTATAAGAGTCCCCCCGGTTCCTACAACGAGAACCGGGAGCAGTGGCCCTCTAAATGACGCCAGTATCCGGGGCGAGAGCAAACCCGGGCTGACGGACTAGCTAGGCTGCCTAGGCAGCGAGAGCGAAGTCAGTGCGCTTTTGTTCGGCACTTATTGTTTTACAAGGAGCGTTTACGAGATAACCCTGTATCCTCGGCCCGCTTCCCCTGTCGCGACTAACATCGTCGAAACCTGTCATCCCCATATGTACTTGTCAAACTGTTCCTTCTCGAACCTGGCGCGCACATCCGCCGCTTTCCAGGTGTTCAGTGTAACCCACGCGACCCGCCGTATTATTCCTGTATCAGGCTCCCAGGTTCTTCTCGCGCATTGCACGAAGTGCTTCCCGGTTGTCCTGCTTCTCACGCAGGGTCTGCCGCTTGTCGTAGTCCCGCTTACCACGGGCGACGGCGATCTCCACCTTGGCGCGCCCATCCAGGAAATAGAGCTGGAGCGGCACGAGGGTGAAGCCGGACTCGCGCACCTTCTGGGAGATCTTCGTCAGTTCCTCACGGTGGAGGAGGAGTTTGCGCCGTCGTCGTGCCGCGTGATTGGTCCAACTGCCCTGCGAATACTCGGAAATGTGAATGCCCTCGAGCCACAGTTCGTCGTTGTAGAAGACGGCGTAGCCGTCGACAAGCGAGGCCCGCCCGGCACGCAGCGACTTGACCTCGGTACCCATGAGGGCGATGCCTGCTTCGTAGGTATCCAGGACGGCATAGTCGTGGTGGGCCTTCCGATTGGTGGCCACGATCTTGCGGCCGCTTTCCTTGGGCACTGGGGAACTCCTTTCACCACTCTGGCGACGCGGAACCGGCGGACCCGGAACAGTGCGTTCCATTCTACTGCTACAGCAGCCCCCTGGGGTCCACCAGGTTTCCATTGAGCATGGTCTCGAAGTGCAGGTGGCAGCCGGCCGAGTTGCCGGTATCCCCGACGTAGCCGATCACCTGGCCCGCGGTGACCCGCTGGCCAGGGGCCACGTTGAACCGGGACAGGTGGTAGAAGTTGGTCGCAAGCACGTTCCCTCCCACTACCCCGTGGTTCAGGACAATTCGCTTTCCTGCCCCCAGCAATGCATCCGAGTCCGCATACCAGACCTCACCGGCTGCTGGTGCATGTAGTGGGGTTCCGCACGCCGCGGCGAAATCAACGCCGGTGTGCAGGTAACCGCCGGTGCCGTTGAAGTCGAAGGTGTCCGGCGGCGTGGCACGCCAGCCGAAGCCGGAGGAGATCGGCGCGTTGACCGGCATTCTGAGCCCGAAGGCACCCCCATCCGCCGGCGGCGCGGGAATCGCTGCCTGCGGCGCAACGGGAGCCGGAACGGACTGCTGCGCCGCGGCTCCGGTTTCCCGGCGCGCACTTGCTTCAGCCTGGAGTCTCGCCGTTTCGGCGGCGACGGCCGTTGCCTCGGCGACGGCCCGAGCCTCGGCTTCAGCCCGAAGGCGTGCTTCCTCGGCAAGCCGCGCTTCTTCGAGCAAGCGCCGCTGGCGTTCCGCGATATCGGCATTGACCTGCTCGTGGGCTTACTCCACGCTGGCGAGCTTCGCCTCGATCGCGGGTTTCTGCTCCTGCAGCCGTGCGGATAGCGCCGCGGTGTCCTCAACGAGCTTGTCGACCTTGGCTTTCTCCGATGCGGCGGCGTCGCGCTCGGCCTGCTCGGCCTGCTCGGCCTGCAGCGCGGCGTCAGCCTTGGCCTTCAGGCTCCTGATTTCATCCTCGACCGCCACAAGCCGCGCCTTGCTGTTGGCATTGGTGGCGTCCTGCTGCGACAAGCGGTCCATCGCCGCGTTCTGCGAGCGGAGCGCGAGGCTTACCAGGTCCATGGAGGAGGTCAGGCTCCCGGTGCCTTCCGATCCGAACATCAGGGACACATTGGAGGGTACGCCGCCGTTCTTGTAGGCCTGGGTGGCGATCTGGCCTATCACCTCGCGCGTCTTCTCCATCTCGGCTTTGTCCCTGGACAACTCGCCGATGAGCTTGTCCTTTGTTTCCTGAGCCAGCTCCACTCGTCCAGCGAGTACGGTGACCTCGTTCGTCGAGGCTTCAACCCGTCCCTGCGCGGACGCGAGGGCCTCCTGGGCGGCAGGTAGTTCACTCTGGTACACCTGCAACTGAGCAATGCTCGCCGAGATGTCCGAGTCCAGGTACTCGATCGATTGCTGGACTTCGGCAATCTCGCTTTCCAGGACGCCTTTGCGGTCCTCGAGATCGTCGGCGGACGCCGGCGTACTGACGGCCAGGGTAAGCGCGACGAGAAGTGCCGCCGTGCTTCGAACGGGGAACGGACGCCGATTCATGACCTAGACCTTCACGTAACGCCGGAGAGCCAGCAGGGAGGATGCCCCCGCCAGGAAAGCAGCCAGGAGGATGAGCACCGGCAAGAGCAGAAGGACCTGCTGGGCCGAGATGAAAGCGGTCTCCGGATATAGGCGGGCGAGCCACGCAATCAGGAAGTCGCTTGAAAGCCACAGGGTGCCGGAGGCCAGAAGGGCACCGGCCACGGCGGCGATCACGCCCTCCAGGACGAAAGGAAGCTGGATGATCGTTCTCGACGCCCCAACAAGGGCCATGATTCCCGTTTCCCTGCGGCGGCTGAACGCCGAGAGACGGATGGTGGTGGCGATCAGCAGTACCGCGCACAGGGTCATGACACCGGCGATGAGCAAGGCACCGAGTGACGCCCGGTTCATGACGGAAAAGACTTTTTCCAGCAGTTCGCGCTGGTCGCTGACGACGTCGACTCCTGGCAGCGAGGAGAAGGCCTCATCGATGATTTCGTACTTCTCCGCGTCCACGAGGCTCACCCGGAACGATTCCGGCAGCTGATTCGCCGTCACGGATTCGACGATGGGTGAGTTTGCAAACTGATTCTGGAAGTGTCCGAGGGCGTCGTCCTGTGATTCGTACTCGACCGAAGCGACGTACTGGCTGAGATTCTCACCTCCGAGGAGGGTTCGAATGGCGTCCCGCTGCTCCGCGGTGACAGGTCCAGCCGCGCAGGTCGGCGACGTCGAATTCTCCACGCACAGAAAAACAGCAACCTGCACGCGGTCGTACCAGTACCCCTTCATCTGGCTGATCTGGAGCTGGAGGAGCCCGGCGGCACCTACGAAGGTCAGGGAAATGAAGGTGACGAGCACCACGGAGATCACCATCGAAAGGTTCCGCCGCAGCCCCGAGGCAACTTCGGAGAGGATGAAAGCGACCTTCATCCGGCCGCTGCCCGGATGTCGCCTCCATAGATGCCCTGCGCTTCATCGCGTACCACCCGGCCGTGCCGCAGCTCCACCACACGCTTGCGGAGTGAGTTGACGATGGTGTTGTCGTGGGTGGCCATCACTACCGTGGTGCCGTTCCGATTGATGTGCTCAAGGATATTCATGATTCCCATGGACGTGGTGGGATCAAGGTTTCCGGTCGGTTCGTCTGCGAGGAGGATCGCCGGTTTGTTGACGATGGCACGGGCAATGCCCACGCGCTGCTGCTCTCCGCCGGACAGTTCATGGGGCATGCGGTTGCCCTTTCCTTCGAGGCCCACGATCCGAAGCACATCCGGCACGGTCTCCCGGATCACGGCGCGGCTCTTTCCTGTGACCTGCATGGCGAAGGCCACATTCGCGAAGGCGGTCTTGTTGGGAAGCAGGCGGAAATCCTGGAAGACGACGCCGATGCCCCGCCGGAGGCGCGGCACGCGCCAGCCGGCGATATCGGCCACATTACGGCCTGCCACGTGGACGGCGCCGAGCGAGGCACTTTCCTCCTTCAGGACAAGTCGGATGAAGGTGGACTTGCCTGATCCGGAGGCGCCGACCAGGAACACGAATTCGCTGCGGTTGACCTCGAGGGAGACCGACTGCAGCGCAGGGCGCGACTTCTGGTCGTAGATCTTGGTGAAGTTGTCGAATCTGATCATGGCTGCTTTGCGCCTGAGGAGTGGCGGCTTTGCCCGGAACTGCGCGAAAGGGCCCGGGCATGTGGCGAGGAAAGGTCCACCAGCTATTCGACTATAACCGCGAAGTTACTATTGTGACCGCTGGGGCAGGTGTTTCTCTGAGGTTGGGTGGCCTACGCCGGTGCGTCTTTACTGCTCGGCATTCCGGTTATTGGTGCGCCACCGGATACCGGCATCGATGAAGTCGTCAATCTCACCGTCGAAGACCGCCGAAGTGTTGCCCACCTCGTGCTCGGTCCGCAGGTCCTTGACCATCTGATAGGGGTTGAGGACGTAGGAACGCATCTGGTCTCCCCAGGAGGCTTTGACGTCACCGGCGAATGCCTTCTTCTCGGCATCCTCCTGTTCCTTCTTGAGCAGGAGAAGACGCGACTGCAGCACCCGCATGGCGGCGGCACGGTTCTGGATCTGGGACTTCTCGTTCTGCATCGACACCACCAGCCCGGTGGGAAGGTGCGTCAACCGCACAGCGGAATCGGTGGTGTTGACCGACTGCCCGCCCGGCCCGGAGGACCGGAACACATCCACGCGGATGTCGTTGTCCGGCACTTCAATCACGTCGGTCTGTTCGATCAGCGGGATGACTTCGACGGCGGCGAACGAGGTCTGTCGTCGGCCCTGGTTGTCGAAGGGGCTGATGCGGACCAGGCGGTGGGTGCCCGCTTCGACCGACAGGGTGCCGAAGGCGTAGGGAGCCTTCACCTCGAAGGTTGCCGACTTGAGCCCGGCTTCCTCCGCATAGGAGGTGTCGAGGACCTGGGTAGGGTACCCGTGGCGTTCCGCCCAGCGGAGATACATCCGCAGCAGCATTTCGGCGAAGTCCGCCGCGTCCACTCCTCCGGCGCCTGATCGGATGCTCACCACTGCTTCCCGCTCGTCCCACTCCCCTGCGAGCAACGTGACGATCTCAAGGTCGTCCAGCGCCTTGCTGAGGGAAACCAGTTCCCGTTCCGCCTCGGCCAAAGAGTCCGCATCGGCTTCATCCTGGGCAAGCTCCACAAGGACCTCGAGGTCCTCGATGCGCGATTCGAGGGTTTCGAGACGTTCGAGTGCGGACTGTCGGTGGGAAAGCTTCGAGGTGACCTTCTGCCCGGCGGAGGGGTCGTCCCAGAGATCCGGAGCACCGGCTTCCTCGCTGAGTTCGGCGATGTCCTTGCGGATGCCCTCAACATCGGATACCTGCTCGATGGATATGTATTTGGCGCGCAGGGCGCGTATTTCTGCTGGGAAATCAGTGGCTGCCATGGTGCTTCCAGCCTACGTCATGGGACTTGGGGGCGCGCCGGCTCAGCGTGTCAGCTCAGAACGCGCGTCCGCCACCGCAGTGATGGGAATTCCCGCGGGCACCAGGATACTGACCATCGGAGGATGGACGACGGCGGTCAGAACTACGCGCGCCGTCCTGCCGTCCGGTGCACCCGTCGCGGCGTCGATCGCCAGCGCGCTGAACCGTCCACCCGCGCCCGTGCGCTCCACGTACGCCCCCGTTGCCGCCTGCACTGCCGATCCGCTCAAGGAAGGCAGGGGCACGGCGGACCTGCCGGAGGTTTCGTCGATACCGAACGAGTCTGCCGCCGCCAGGGCTGCTCCGTCAGCTACGGACAACAGCTTCTTATGTTCTATGTACACGGCGGATACCGCCATCACCACAGTGACCACCAGCAGTGAGACCAGGAGATAGCCGATGATCAGAACGCTCACCTGGCCGGCCTCGTCACCCCGGATCCGCAGCAGTTTCCCCGAAGGCGTCATCCGTACCGCTCGACGATCTGGGTAGCGGTGGACGTGAGGCTCGCAACCGACGTGTTGATGCCGGGCATGGTGGGGATGAGGGGCAGTGGCACCTGCAGTTCGACGACGACCGTGACACTCGAGGCAGGAGACAGGCATACACCCTCGCAGGTGATATCGATCAGGACCTGCTCGCCGGAGAAGCCGAAATCAGATACGGCCAGCATCACCGCCTGGCGTGCCCGCACGTCCGCTTGCTCTGCGGTTCCGGCGTCGGCGTACACCTTCGCCGCCTGGTCGGCTGCGCCCACGACGGCGAAGGACCCGCCCTGGAGCTGCCCGACCGTCAATACCAGGTAGACAACGGGAACGAGAAGGAGAAGACCGAGGAAGGTGAATTCGACAACTGCACTGCCGGTCTCCCGTGCTGCCACTCCCTTGAGGAGGCGGACCCGGGTGAAGCGGCAAGATGACTCAGGGCGGGAAGGCCGCACGGCCCCTCACCTCCAGGACATCAGTGGGCCCGATCAATCCGATGACCGGGAGCGGCGCACGGACAACGACCTCCAGGGTCTGCACGCCGCCGACGTCGGACTGTTCCACGGCGATCTCCTCGCTGAAGCGATCGCCGAGGGCGAGTGAAATGAGCGACGCCGTTCGCTGCTCCGCGTCTCCGGCTGTACGGTCTGCGAGTGTTCCGAACCGCGCACCCGAG
The DNA here is from genome assembly GCF_015751955.1 of Arthrobacter sp. CAN_A214. Classification (NCBI taxonomy): domain Bacteria; kingdom Bacillati; phylum Actinomycetota; class Actinomycetes; order Micrococcales; family Micrococcaceae; genus Arthrobacter; species Arthrobacter sp. CAN_A214. Next base: position 9,320 of record NZ_JADOUU010000014.1, on the reverse strand, counting down.
GACGCCGCATCGATCAGGGTATTGCGCACGTGAAGCACAAGTGCCAATTGCACGATCGCGATGAAGATGACGGTCAGCAGACCTCCGATCAAAGCGAAGTCCACCACGGCTGTCCCGTCTTCGGCACGCCTTCGCTCGATTCCGGGTTGAAGAAGCACCTAGGGCGACACCTGGCTGATTGCCGATTCGAAGAGTCCCTGGAGGGCCGGCCCGGCGAGCGCCAGTAGACCGGCCACAAGCACCGCCGACATCAGCGTGATCATGACCCAGCCGGGGACGTCCCCTCGCTCGCTGTCACCTCTGGGTCTTCCATGGAGCAGGGTGCCCAAGAGCAGGAGAAAGAGTCTGTGGAAGGAGCTGCTGAACCTGCGCATTTTCATCCTTTGCCGATCGGTCGGGAATTCGGGTCGATGCTAGAAACCTAGGTTGATGAGTGCGAGGCCGGGGTAGACGGCGAAGAGGACGGTCAACGGGAGCACGCCGAAAACCAGGGGAACCATCATGGCGATTTCCTTCCTGCCGGCCGACTCCATCAGCTCCCGTTTGGCCATGTCCCGGACGTCCTGGGCCTGCGCACGCAGCACATCGGCAAGCGGGGTTCCGCGCTGCACTGCGACGCTGAGCCCATCAACGAATCGGGCCAGGGGCGCCAACTGCGTGCGCCTGGAGAATTCCTGTAGGGCCTCGATGAGCGGCATTCCGGCCCTCGTTTCCGCCAGCACCCGGGAGAACTCGCCGGCAAGATCACCGTTGGCAGTGCGACATATCCTTTCCAGCGCCCCGGTGGCGCTTTCCCCCGCGCTGACGGCCAACGCCATCAGCTCCGCAAGGCTGGGAAATTCCGCGACCATCCGCGCTTCACGCTTCCGAATCTGGCTGGACAGCAGGAAATCCCGCAACAGGAATCCGCCCGCACCGCACGAAAGGATAACGACGACGCCGAACAGGACGCTTGCCCGCCCCGCTGCCGAAGACAACACCATGACGATCGTGGCGCCGGCCAGTCCGGCAGCGGACCAGAGAATCTGCTGTGCCCGAAAATCCAGGACCGACTGCCCGCTCCCGGCCTGCACCAGGCGTTTGGCAAGGACAGTTGATGCCGGGTTGAACTTGTTGAGCCAACCGACAGCATCCGCAAGGAGGGGGCGAATGATCCGCTCGAGCGGCACGAACGGCGTAAGTGGACCGGCCTGAGGCAAAAGCAGACGGGACTGGACCTCCACCGCCCTCAATGAAGGAGCAATGCGGTCCTCGAAACGCACGCGGCGCATCATCGGTACCCTCACCATAATCAGCCATAAGCCGGCTCCCAGCGCTCCACCGAGCAGCAGCGAAAGCGCCAGCGGAGTGCTCACCGGAGGACTCGCTCGTCCCGAGGCAGTGCGCCGATTTTCAACATGACCCGGTAGCACACCACCGAGACCACCAGCCCTCCGAGGAGCACCAGCGAACCGGTGGCAGTGTTGTAGGCCCGCACTGCTTCGGGCCGGGTAGCAAGGAGCATCAGGACGAACCAAGGCGCTGCGACCGCAAGGCGTGCTGCGTTGACGGTCCAGGATTGCCGTGCCTCGAGTTCGCTTCGAGTCCGGGCGCTGTCCCGCAAGAACTCCGAAAGAGTGCCCAGCAGCCTTCCCAGGTCCGAGCCGCCTACTTCCCGCGTCATCCGGAGTGCCTCGATGATGCGGTCCGCGACGGGATCGGCCAGTCGGTCCTTGAGGCGGCTCAGCGAGTCATCGAACCGGCCGCCCGCACGGTAGTCCGACCCGAACGCCAGGAACGCCAGCCGCAGCTCCACCGGACCCTTGTCCCCTAACTGGATGAGTGCCTCAGGCAGGGACAGACCTGCCCGGATAGCCGACCGTAGGTGATCCACCACATCCGGCCAGAGTTCCCGCAGCGAAGCAGTCCTCCTGGCAGCTCTCCACCGCACGATAGCGAGAGGGATGAACCCGCCGAAAATCGCGAAACACAGGGCAATGGGCAGGGATCGCGTCAGAACGAGGATCAGCAGGAGAACGAATACCCCGAGCGCGGCACAACTTGCCAGGAGGCCTCCGGATGAAACCCGTTCCACTCCCGCGCGGACCAGGAGCTCATCGAAGCGGCGCCTTCGTTTCCCTCTTCCTGCAGGGCCGGCACCAGTGACCCAGCAGGACCACCAGATGAGAAACAGTCCTGTCCCAAGGGAAAGTCCGAGGGCGGCTCTCACGAGCGGTCCCCGAGGAGGGCTGCGACGTCTACTCCCGCCTCGGCGAACTTCTCCTCGGCGGGCATCGACGTTGCGCTGACCATTAATCGGCCGTTGACACGCCGGAAGACCGGAGATGACTCGATGATCCCGTTCTCCACACGTCTGCCGAGGGCCATTATTTCCATGACCTGGCGTGCGCCGCCGCTCACCCTGGCGCAATGCACTACAAGGTCGATGCAGGAAGCGACAGTGGGGACCACGAAGGCGCTTGAGATGTTCTGGCCGGCGAGCAGCGGGAGGGTGCAGATTTTCGTGATGGCGTCGTGCGCGCTATTTGCATGGACGCTGCACATTCCGGGCAGACCGCTGTTGAGCGCGATCAGCATGTCAAGACTCTCCGCTTCCCGGACTTCCCCGACGATCAGCCGGTCGGGCCGCATCCGCAGAGCCTCCTTGACGAGTCTCCGCAACGGGATCTCGCCATGGCCCTCAAGGTTCGGTTGCCTGCACTGCAGTCCCACGACGTCGCGCAGCGGCAGTTGGAGCTCGAAGATTTCCTCGACCGTGACCACTCGCTCCCGCGGACCGATTGCCGAGCCCAGGCAATTAAGGAGCGTCGTTTTCCCGGCCTGGGTAGCTCCCGAAACAAGGATATTGAGGCCGCTGGCCACCGCTGCCTTCAGGAAGAGCGCAGCCTGGGGAGAAAGCGTCCCGAGATCCACGAGGTGTTCCAGCCTGGTGGCCTTGGCAATGAACTTCCGGATGTTCACGGCCCAATGCCGACGGGTGACATCCGGAATGACCACGTGGAGTCGCGAACCGTCGGGCAACGAGGCATCCACGAAGGGCGACGAGAGGTCAAGTCTCCTTCCGGACGACTTCAGCATCCGCTCCACGAGGTCGCGCACCTGTTGCTCAGTCAACGTCAACGCCGCCAACTCGGATTCTCCCGCATGCGCCACGTATATCTCCGAAGGGGCGTTGATCCAAATCTCCTCGATCGTCGGATCATCGAGGTACGGCTGCAACGCCCCGAACCCGGCCACCGCATCGAATACATACTTTCGTGCGTGCTCCAGATGACCCAGGGGCGGAAGCACCCCGAGGATCGACCGTTCGTCGTAGTCATTGACGGCCGCATCGACAAGGGAGAGGATTTCCTGCACCTGGCGGGCGGGGTCCAGACCTCGCCGTCGAATGAGTTCGCGCACTTCATCCTCGACAATGCGGACACCGTCCATGGCGCACCCCCATCCGGTAGCTCGCAGGCCTGCATGGTGGTCCTGCGCGCCGGCTCCAGCCGACCCCCTCACACTAGGCGCGGGATGAGCACCGGGACAGAGTAAGTAAGCACGTGTGGATAAGCGAACTACCTGTTTTTCAACGCCGAACTGCTGACCGGGACCGGAACACCCGATGGATAAACACTAGAAGATGTTGGGACGTCGAGAATTGAGCCGATCCACCGTCCGCAGTGGTGTCTTCGTCTGCGTTGCGGTCAGCGCAGACGTTGAGAATCCGCCGGACGTCAGCCGCGCCGATTACCGCACCCGGGCCTGTTGGGAGATAAGTACTCCGGATCTTCCCGCCGGCACTGTACGGCCGTATCCAAAGATCAGGGAGTACCAATACCCATAATCAAACTCGGCTCCAAAGCCTGACACGCCGGGGGGATACGAAAGAAACCCGCAAGAAAGACCTAGGATTGCTGATTCACTCCAGGAACCCCTTTCACATCTGTAACAGGACTGTAGTCTTCTCGGGATTTCACTCGCCTGGGCCAACGCCCATGTCCCGCTGGAGAAACTCTTGTTCCTTGCTTCCCCGTCACGACTTGTTCTTTCGGCTGTCTTATCCCTCGCACTCCTGAGTAGCGCAATGCCCGCAGTCGCTGCATCCCTCGAGGCACCGGCTCCGACCGCATCTCCATCGGCACCTGCACCCGGCCCTGCGATCGAACCGCTCCTTCCACCAACCGCTCCACCAGGCGAGCCGGCGGCCGTCCCACCGAGCAAGCCCGCGGCCATCTCACCGAGCGAGCCGGCAGCAGTTTCGAGCGAAGCCCCGAGCATCCCTGCGACGGCTTCGCCCTCCGCGGAGCCGGGCACCAAGGACAGCGCGGTCACCGTGGAGCCCCTGGCGGATCCCATGAGTCAGCCCGGTTTCAACCCGATCCTGGGAGAGCACCTGGCGGCGCCGTCGGACTCCGCAGGAAGTTCATCCGGCGCCCCTGCAGGATCGGGGGCCGCATTCGGCCAGCGAAGCGGCACCTTCACCGTCACACTCGTCACGGTAGTGCTCTCGGGCTCACCCAACAACCGAATCTCGGATTTCCAGTTCAGTCAGGCCAAGCAGTCGATCCTCGCCTCGAACGACTACTGGCGGGCCGCTTCGGCCAACCGGCTCGGGATGCAGTTCGGACCCGAATACCGGGACGTGGTCATCACGGCGAACAGCACCGACCAGTACTACGACCTCATGGCCAAGATCACCGCGAAGCTGCAATGGACGGCCAGCCCGAATGACGCGCTCGTCGTCTATGTTCCGGTGGCGCAGTTCGCCGGCGGAGTGCTCGGTGGCGGATTCACCGACGGCTCCAACAGCGGCAGGGTCATCATGCCGGTGCCGTCCGGATTCACCAACAACGTGGTCACCCACGAATTCGGGCACGTCCTCGGACTGAACCACGCCAACAGCCTGGAGTGCTCCACTGGAAGCAGCGATATCGCTTCTCCGAACAACACCTGGGGCGACTCCGCATGTGACTCCCGGGACTACGGAGACACCATGGACCTGATGGGCCTGGCGCAGTACACCACGCCGCCTATCAACGCCTACCTCTGGGAGTACGGCGGATTCGGCCGCGGGGATGAGATCCTCGACGCGGGAGTGATCGAGGGAAGCAAAGCTTTCACCCTCCAGCCCTGGGGCGGAACCGCGGCGCGGCGTGCCGTGAAGTTCGTCGATCCCGCGAGCAGGGAGACCTACTACCTTTCCTACCGCAACCCCGCCGGTGCCAATGACGCTGGTGCAACAGGCAACAACCGCGGTGTGATGATCCACAAGAAGGACGCTCGCGGAGACTGGCCGGAGGCCGCGTCCCTGGCCCTGACCCCGTCGAGCTACCGGTTCAGCGGCTACTACAACCAGAACCATGCCTGGCAGCAGGGATCGACCTTCCGCACCGCCAGGGGAACCACGGTCCGCATCGACTCCCTCGGCACGAACGCAACCGTGACCATCAATAGCCAGTCGTCGAGGGAGGCGGTGGCGGAGCCGTTCATTGATGGTGCTGCCGCGGCGGTGCCGGCGTTGGGTGCGCCGGTATCGGATGTCATCTGTGGTTTGAAGGACAACGGCTGCTACCGGGGCTATGTCAATGGTGCAGTGTTATGGTCAGCCGGCTCCGGCGCGGCGGCCACGTTGAACGGTCCCCTGCGCAAGGCCTGGCTTGACTCCGGTGCGCAGAACGGGCCCATGGGTTACCCCGTGAGCGCCCAGGGCTGCGGCATCAGGGACGGTGGCTGCTACCAGGCGTTCCAGGGCGGGGAGATCCTCTGGTCCGCTGCCAGCGGAGCGCACCTCAGCCGCAGCGGCGAGATCCGCTCCGCCTACCGGGCCGCGGGAGCTGAGAGCAGCATCCTGGGCTACCCCACCAACGGAGAGATCTGCGGCATCAGGGACGGCGGCTGCTACCAGACCTTCCAACGCGGCGAGATCCTCTGGTCCCCCGCCAGCGGAGCCAGGATCTCCTACAACAGCGCCATCCGAACCGCCTACCGGGCCGCAGGAGCCGAAAACGGGATCCTGGGCTACCCCATCAGCGGGGAAATCTGCGGCATCAGGGACGGCGGCTGCTACCAGGCATACCAGGGCGGCGAGGTCCTATGGTCCGCCGCCAGCGGAGCGCATCTCACCCGGCAAGGCGGCATCCGCCTGGCCTACCGGGCAGCAGGAGCCGAAAACAGCATCCTGGGCTACCCCACCGGCGCCGAGACCTGCGGCCTCAAGAACGGCGGCTGCTACCAGGCCTACCAAAGAGGCGAGATCCTCTGGTCACCCACCACCAGCACCCAGATCACCCATCACGGAGCCATTCGCACCGCCTACCGGGCCGCAGGAGCCGAAAGCAGCATCCTGGGCTACCCCACCAACACCGAAATCTGCGGCATCAAGGACGGCGGCTGCTACCAGTCCTTCCAGAACGGTGAGATCTTCTGGTCAGCCGCCAGCGGAGCGCACCTCAGCCGCGGCGGCGGCATCCGCCTGGCCTACCGGGCCCAAGGAGCCGAAAACGGGATCCTGGGCTACCCCACCCACGGAGAGATCTGCGGCATCAGGGACGGCGGCTGCTACCAGTCCTTCCAGAACGGTGAGATCTTCTGGTCAGCCGCCAGCGGAGCGCACCTCAGCCGCAACGGCGGCATCCGCCTGGCCTACCGGGCCGCCGGAGCCGAAAACGGTGCCCTGGGCTACCCCACCAACACCGAAATCTGCGGCATCAGGGACGGCGGCTGCTACCAGTCCTTCCAGAACGGCGAAATCCTCTGGTCCCCCAGAACCGAAGCCCACTCCACCATCACCGGACCTATCCGCACCACCTACCGGGCCCAAGGAGCCGAAAACGGTGCCCTGGGCTACCCCACCAAAACCCAAACCTGCACCACCAACACCCAATGCACCCAACCCTTCCAAAACGGAACCCTCACCTGGACCCCCACCAACGGCGTCCGGATCGTTCGACGATAAGAGCCGGAAGAGCGCGGTAGGAGCGCTGGCAGCCGGCGAGGGACCGGTGTCGAGTGCCGCTCCTGCCCAGGATCCCGCGGTATCCTTGATACCGCGGGATCCCCGACCCGGCTCCGTTTCCTCGCGGTGCAGCAGAAGTCGCTAGGAGACTGCGTGATCGATCAACTCCCGTCCATCCAGGACGGTGGACGGCGGGCAACGACCGGAACGACCCCGCGGCGGGACATCCAGGCTCTGCGGGCGATAGCTGTACTCCTCGTGGTACTCAACCACCTGTGGCCCCAGATGCTGCCTGGGGGCTATGTCGGCGTCGACGTGTTCTTCGTCATCTCGGGCTACCTCATTACCAAGCACCTGATGGGCGAATCCGAGAGGACCGGGGGTATCTAGCTCGGCAAGTTCTATGCCCGCCGTGCCAAGAGGCTCCTGCCGGCCGCCCTGGTGGTGTCAGTCATTTCCCTGATCGGCGCCTGTGTATTCTTGCCGTTCTCCCGCTGGCCGACCATCGCCAGCGAAACGATCGCAGCAACCCTGTACGTCGAGAACTGGTGGCTGGCGTCCCAGTCGGTCGACTACTCGGCACAGAACACTGCTGCGTCGACGGTCCAGCACTACTGGTCACTCTCTGTCGAGGAACAGTTCTATCTCGTGTGGCCCGTCTTCCTGCTGGTACTTTTCCTCCTTGCTCGGCGCTTTTCCCTCGGCCGGCGTCGGGTCCTCGTCCTGGGCCTTGCCGCCGTCGGCGCGGCGTCGCTGGCCTTCTCGACCTATTTCACCTACGCGAGCCGAAGCGAAGCCTATTTCGTGACGCCCGCGCGTGTCTGGGAATTCGCTGCCGGCGCCCTCGTTGCAGCAGCCGCAGCGTCGCTGCAGGCGAAACTGGGACGGGCCGGCATTCTGGCGGGCCTGATGCAGTGGGCAGGCTTCGCCCTGATCATGCTGGGTGCCTTCTCCTACAACGAGGAAACGTACTTCCCCGGCTACGCGGCCGTTGTTCCGGTTCTCGGCACGGTGCTCGTCATCTGCTCGGGCCCTCGGTTCCCGCTGTGGTCACCCAACTATCTTCTCGCAACGTCACCGATTCAGTTCGTCGGTAACGTGTCGTACTCCCTCTACCTTTGGCACTGGCCGTTGATTATCCTTCTGCCGAGCGTGATCAACCGCAACCTGACCGACGTCGACAAGGTCGGTGTTGCCGTCGTCGCGCTCCTCCTCGCTGCGCTCAGCAAGAAATATATCGAGGATCCGGGCCGAACAAGGCTTCTTGTCGGAGGCACTCCCCGAAGGGTTCTCGGCTGGACAGCGATCGCCATGGCCACCGTGTGCGTGGCCAGCGCGGCGATAATGGCAGGCGGAGCCGCTGCCCAGGAAGCCGAGCTGGGCAAGCTCGACGCTCTTTCAGGTGGGGACTGTTTCGGTGCGAAAAGCCTTGATCCGGCACATGACTGCGTTGATCCGTTCGGCCCCCCCGACGTGGAGAACGTCGGAGAGGACGAAGCGCCCTGGTTCGCCTCCGGAGACTGCCTGCCCCACGAGGACCCCATCCGGGTCCAGGAGCAGGAACTGCTCAGCGCCTGCGATTTCTCGGGGGGCGAGGACGTGTCGGAGACGGTCTGGCTCGTGGGAGATTCACATGCGGAGCAATGGCAGGCCGGCGTCTTCGAATTGGCCCGCCAGCACAAGTGGCAGGTGAACGCGAGCCTGATGGGTGGATGCCCGCTTGTCAACGTGAAGCGGGTCGCTTTCCTGGGAGTACGGACTACCGACGCCGCGTTCCAGAAGCGCTGCCTTGAATGGAGCGCCGAGGTCTCCGACCGGATCCTTGCCGAACGGCCGGACACCGTCTTCCTCGCAACCTTCGCAGCAGGTGAGACCATTGACGACGGCAGCGGCCGCTCGCAGCTCGAGCAGTACGGCGAAGCCTTCCGCGGAATGGTTGGTCAATGGACCGCGAACGGCACACAGGTCTATGTCATTCGGGACACGCCGCTGACCCTGAACCGCTCCACCCCGGAGTGCCTCTCGCTCAACAGCAACAATTCCCTGGCGTGCGCAAACGACAAGACCAAGGCGCTACCCCTCGACCCGCTTGCCGAGGCGGTGTACGACATGGATGAACCGGGAGCAAAGGTCATTGACCTGTCGGACCGGTTCTGCCCGGACGACAAGTGCTATGCGGCAATCGGGGGACTTCATGTGTTCTTCGATACCGACCACGTGGCCCGCAGCTATATCCGTTCCCTCGTGCCGCTGTTCTCGGAGCGCTTCGAAGCAGCCAGGGCGGGCTAGGGCGTGTCTGCTAAATATCCGGCTTGTGATGTTGGAAGCTGGATGGATGGTTCGTTCGGATGTGATTCCAGATGAGTTGTGGACGGTTGTT